>NZ_JBDUUI010000002.1:0-511775 GCF_039938915.1 Devosia alba
GTCGCCGGCGTTGCCTCAACCCTCAAGGCGATAACCGGCTGAACGGAGCTGACGCCCGCCAATGCAAAACAACCTAAGCGATCAGCTTCGCCGAGTTCTCACACGGCCTCGCCCCCGTTCCATACATTGAAATCTGATGCGAACGCGCCGCGGCATTATCTTGTCGCGCACACAACGCCGCCACGACCCCGGCGCTTGACCCAGAAAAAAGGGCGCTCGTGGCGCCCTTCATGCTTGGCAATGGACTGGTGAACTAGCCGTCCAGCTTGGCGCCACTGACCACCGCGTGCAGGTCGATCAATCCGACCATGCGGCTGTCATGGGTAACAATACCATTGAGCAGTTCAGTATCGACCGAATTGCCTTCCGGTACATTGTGGATATCGTCGCGCGAGACCGTCAGAATGTCACTGACCGCATCGACCAGAATGCCAACCCATTTGTCGCCAACGCTCATCACCACCACCACATGGTTCTTGGTGGGCGAGGTCGGGCCGTCGCCAAAACGGGCCCGCAGATCAAAGATCGGCACAATCGTGCCGCGCAGATTGATCACACCACGCACGAACTCACGGGTATTGGGCAGCGGCGTCGCGCCGTTCCAGGCCCGGATTTCCCGCACCGTGGTAATCTCCACGCCATAAGTCTGCTCACCGATCGAAAAAGCGATCAATTGCAGGGAATTCTGGGCGGCGATGGCGGACTTGTCGCCCATCTCGTCGCGCATACCGAGCGCTTCCATAGTTATTGCCTTTCTTTCGCCTGTTCTGGACGAACTACACTTTTACAAACAGCCCTTAGGCCGCACTCTTCTGAATTATCGAGGTCTTGAGGCCCTGCACATCAACGATCAGCGCCACATTGCCGTCACCCAGGATCGTGCCGCCAGCGACGCCTTCCACACTCTGGAAGTTCTCTTCCAGAGATTTGATCACCACCTGCTGCTGGCCGATAATGTCGTCGACGACGAGTGCCACCTTGTGGCTTCCCTCCGCCTCACACAGCACCACGAACCGGTTTTCCTGGGCAGTGTCGGCAACCAGATCGAAACGCTCGACCAGATCGATGACCTGAACATACTCGCCGCGAACCTGCAGCACCTGGCCACCGCTGGGCACCCGCTCGAAGCTGGCACGTGAACACTGAATGGTCTCAACAATCGAGCTCAGCGGCACCACATAGGGGCTGCCCCCCACCCGGACCAGCATGACGTCGAGCACCGCCAGGGTAAGCGGCAGGCGCAGCGTCATCCGCGTGCCCTTGCCGGTCCAGCTGCGCACATGCACCGAGCCACCAATCTTCTTGATATTGCTCAGCACCACATCCATGCCAACCCCGCGACCCGACAGATCGCTGACCTCACTGGCGGTCGAAAATCCGGGCGCAAAGATCAACTGGTCGATCTGCTCCTCGGTCGGATTGGCATCAGGGGCGACAACGCCCTTGTCGCGCGCCACCTGCAGCACACGCTCGCGATTGATCCCGCCGCCATCATCTTCGACGATGATCAGGATATTGCCACCCGCCTGCTCGGCCGACAGGCGAATCGTGCCGGTCTCGTTCTTGCCGCGCGCGGTGCGGACGTCTGGTGTTTCGATACCGTGATCGGCTGAGTTGCGGATCATATGCGTCAGGGGATCGGACAACTGCTCGATCACCGTCTTGTCGATTTCGGTGTTTTCGCCGATCGTCTCGAGCTTGATCTTCTTGTCGGTCTTGGTCGCCAGCTCGCGCACCAGGCGCGGCATGCGCGAGAACACCGATTTGACCGGTTGCGCGCGAATGGCCATCACCGAATCCTGCAGACCACGGGTGGTCTGCGCCAACACTTCAAGGCCACGCACCAGTTCGGTATACCGCACCCGCAGGGTCTCATCCATCTGCTGGGTCAGCATTGACTGGGTGATCACGAGTTCGCCCACCATGTTGACCACACGATCGACCTTGTCGAGATCAACCCGGATCGACTGCACCCCAACAGCGCGGCCGCTGCTTTCCTCACTATCCGATGGCGTGGCGGCAGCCAGCACGACGGGTTTGGGAGGTGTTTTGACAACTGGTGGCGGGGCCATCGATTCGGCCAGCTCGGCAAAGCTCAGCGCCGGTGGTTCCTCAAAGCTGTCCTGAGCCGTCGCCGCCAGGCTGGGCTGGGGCGCTTCTTCCTTGTCGAAATCGAGCAGGTCGGCAATTTCTTCGTCGGCCAGTGCCAGCAGGTCATCAACGCCATTGGCGGCCACCGGTGCGACGGCATCGGCGACGGCATCGGCGACGGCAATGACGGCGTCCTCGCCATCATCGAGCGTGGCGCTGGCACCCAGCTGGGCCACGACAATGTCGCAGTCACCGTCAACGAACTCGAAGACTTCGCGGATCATCGCCTCGTTCAGCGTCGCCGAAACCAGGGTGATCTCCCAGCTGCAATACACTGCAAACGGCTCGAAATCGGCCAGTGCCGGAACCTCGCCAATCACTGCCCGCACATGCATCTCACCCAGAGCGGCCAGCTCGCGGAAGAGCAGCAGAGGATCATTGGCCCGCGCATAGAGGGCTCGATGCGGGGTGAATTTGATTTCCCAATGGCCGGATTCGATCTGCATCGGTGCGGCTTCAAAAGCGTCCTCAACCGGACTGTCGTCGCCGGCATCCAGCGCCATTGCCGCCTCGTCAGCGTCCAGCGCGTCGCTGCCCAGCTGCACCATTACCGGCACGAACTCAATGTCGAACTCTTCGACATGTTCACCGCCGACATCATCGTCCTCGCCCTTGTCCCCGCGCGCCAGCGCATCGAACCGGTTCTTTTCTTCCATGCCGTAATCGGCCGCCAACGCCTCGCCGGTCTGGGCGGCATTGACATGATCGGCAATAATGTCATTGGCGCGAATGCACAGCACAACGACGTCATCGGTCAGTTCAACCCGGCCGTCGCGGACATAGTCGAGCAAGGTTTCATAAGCGTGGGCAAAGCCCACCATGGCCGAGAACCCGAAGGCCCCGGCGCCGCCCTTGATCGAGTGTATGGCGCGGAACACCGCGTTTAACCGGTCAGCATCGCGTTCGCCCGCTTCAATTGCGGCGAACTGCTCCTCCAACTCGTTCAGGAGTTCGGAACACTCGTCAAAATAGGTGGCTTTGAAGTCGTCAAGATCACTCATGCGGGAAGTCCAACCCTTCTGGGCTCTTGGTGTTAATGCACCACGCGATGGATGACGGAGATCAGTTTTTCAGGATCGAATGGTTTGACAATCCAGCCGGTGCCCCCAGCCGCTTTGCCCTGATCACGCTTATCCTGCGATGTCTCGGTAGTCAGAATCAGGATCGGCAGGCTCTGGTGATTACCGGTGGCCCGGACATTGCGGATAAACTCGATGCCATCCATTATCGGCATGTTGATATCGGTAATGATCACGTCCACGGCCTCGGTCTTGAGCACATCAAGACCTTGCTGCCCGTCCTCAGCCTGCAAAACCTCAAATCCGGCATTGCTCAGCGTGTGGTGCAGCATGGCCAGGATTGTCCTCGAATCGTCCACGGTTAGAACCCGCAAAGCCGTCATCCTCTTATCATTCCTGAAAACTGCGTCCCAAGGCCCAGACGCTCAACGGCAGTGCTCATAGCCGCACTTGGCTGCAAGATAGCGAATTCGAGATGGTTTCTTCGAGCAGTCTCAGCTGCACTGATCAGCATGAACAATGCGTTGGTACTGACCCGCTCGACCCCGCCTGCATCAACCGCCACCGGACCTTCGTCGATCGCGTCCAGCAGCGCATCCCTGATGCCATCAAGCGAATCAAGGTCGATGATCGCGGGTAAAGCGACTGTTCTTTCGGCCTTGTTACTCATGTGTGCTGCCTGCCCCAGGAGATTCCTCAAGCATCCACATTCCACGGGAACGGTTTAAGAAGTGCTAAGTTCGGCCATACTCTGGTCACCACATGGACGCTATTTCGGCGTCCTGCGCTCCAAGGGCCATCAGCCCCTGCCTCCAAACCACTGCGGCGCGTCACTTCCCCGCTGCAGTTTTGCTTGCCTTGCCTGCTGGCGGAGGGGTAACGCAGGCATATCAGTCGAGATCGGACCCAGTATGACCAATTCCATCGCCCTCACTGGCCTGGCGCGCGACCTTGCCGCCCGCGCCGAAACCGGCAAGCCGATTCGCGTGGGCGTTATCGGCTCGGGGGAGATGGGGACCGATCTGGTGACCCAGATGAGCCTGATGACCGGCATTGAAATGGCGGCCATCGCCACCCGCCGCCCGCACACGGCGCTGGACGCCATGACCATTGCCTATGGCGATGACCGCCGGGGGCGCGTGGCCGACACGCCCGCCCAGGCCACCGCCGCCATCGAGGCGGGCAAGATTGCCATTACCTCGGCGGAAACCCTGGTCACCACCCCCAATATCGATGTCGTCATCGACGCCACTGGCAAGCCGGGCGTGGCCGCCGATTATGACCTGCTGGCCATGGAACATGGCAAGCATCTGGTGATGATGAATGTGGAAGCCGATGTCACCATCGGCCCCTATCTCAAGGCCCAGGCCGACCGGCTGGGCGTGATCTATTCCGTCGGTGCCGGCGATGAGCCCAGCTCCTGCATGGAACTGATTGAATTTGCTACAGCCTTGGGCCTGCCCATCGTTGCTGCCGGCAAGGGCAAGAACAACCCGCTCAAGCATGATGCGGTGCCTGATGACTATCGCGAAGAAGCGCTGCGCCGGAACATGAACCCGCGCATGCTGGTCGAATTTGTCGATGGGTCCAAGACCATGGTCGAGATGGCCGCCATCGCCAATGCGACCGGCCTGGTGCCCGATGTGCCGGGCATGCACGGCCCCAATACCGACCGCGACAACATGGCCAAGGTATTGATTCCACAGGCCGATGGCGGAATTCTGCACAAGAGCGGCGTGGTCGATTTCACCGTCGGCAAGGGTGTGGCGCCGGGCGTTTTCGTCATCGTCAAAGCCGAGCATCCCCGCATTATCGAGCGGATGGATGACCTCCATATCGGGCATGGACCGTATTACGCTTTCTTCCGCCCCTACCATCTGACGAGCCTGGAAGTCCCGCTGACCTGCGCCCGCATCATGCTGCATGGCAAGCCCGATATGGTGCCGCTGCCCAACCCGGTGGCCGAGGTCTGCGCCGTCGCCAAGCGCGATCTCAAGCCGGGCGAAGCCTTTGATGCCATTGGAGAAACCTGCTATCGCAGCTTCACCATGACCATCGGTGACAGCCGCGCTGCCAGGGCAATTCCGGTGGGTCTGCTGGAGGGCGGCAAGGTCACCGCAGCGGTCAAAAAGGGCGAGCTTTTGACCCAGGCCAACAGCCAGCCGGACACCTCTACCCGGCTATTTGCCCTGCGCCAGGCACAGGACCGAATGTTAGCAATCCTGTAGCATTATTGTAGCACTATTTTAGCACTCTTTGCCCATTGGGCGCCCGGACTGTCACCTTGGCTGGCCGGTAACTTGATTCTCCGATGCCGAGCGGCTAATTCCTGACTAACCAAATCAGGAAAGCGACCATGGACGTGATCGTCGACCCCCGCGCACCGCAGCGCCTCCGCCACGAAACCCGCATGCGCCTGCTCAAGGTGATCGCCATTGCCGATCTCACCCCCAGCATGCGCCGCATCACCCTTGCGGGCGATCTGACCGGCTTTGCCGCCCCCGGCCATGCCGACCATATCAAGGCCTTCTTCTTCCCCCCCGGCGTTGAACCGAAACTGGTACCGATCGGGCCGCGCGGCGCCGAATTCGCCGAGGGCGAACGGCCGGAAATGCGCGACTACACCCCGCGGCAATATGACCTCGATGCCGGCACGCTGGATCTCGATTTCGTGCTGCATGGCGACGGCCCCGCCTCAAGCTGGGCGGCCCAGGCCAGCATCGGCCAGACCCTGGTGATCGGCGGCCCGCGCGGCTCGCTGATCGTGCCGGCGGCGTTTGACTGGTATCTGCTGGCGGGCGACGAAACCGCCATCCCCGCCTTGGCCCGCCGCATCGCCGAACTGCCCGAAGGCGCCCCGGTGATCGCGGTGATCGAGGTGGACAACCCGGCCGAACACCAGCCCCTGCCCGGCAGTGCCGATGTGCGGCTCATCCATGTCTATCGCAATGGCGCGCCGGCCGGCAGCACCAGCCTGATACTCGACCGGCTCCGGGTGACCAGCTTCCCCGAGGGCACCGGCTATGCCTATGTCGCGGGCGAAGCCAGCATGAGCAAGGCGGTGCGCGCCCATCTGACCGGCGAGCGCGGCTTTGCCCCGGACTATGTCAAGGCCGCCGGCTACTGGCGGCTCGGCACGCCCGATGCGCAAGAGGACCATTAGCGGCACTTGCCGGCAGGTCATGGCGCGTGAGATGAATTGGCATGATCCAGCCCGGGCGCTGGCCGGATTGGACCGGCGCCCCACTCAACAAGGCCACACCCCATGAGCGTGATCGCCACCATCCTCGTTGCCCTGATTGCCCTGCTGCACCTTTATATCATGGTGCTCGAAATGTTCCTGTGGACCACCCCGCGCGCCCGCAAGGCGTTTGGCCTGACCCCGGAACTGGCCGCCCAGACCAAGGCGCTGGCCGCCAATCAGGGGCTCTATAACGGCTTTCTCGCTGCCGGGCTGATCTGGAGCCTGCTCTATCCCCTGCCCGGCTTTGCCTGGCAGCTCGCCATGTTCTTCCTGACCTGCGTCGCGGTGGCCGGGATTTTCGGCGCGGTGACCGCCAGCCGCAAGATAGTGTTCATCCAGACCGTGCCGGCCGTGCTGGCCATGCTGGCGCTGATGTTTGTGTGAACCACTGAAGCTTCAGTCGTCACCCTCCCCCCTGCGGGGAGGGTCAGGGAGGGGGGCGGCTCACCCCAATATGAGGGCTCTCGCACCCCCTCCCAACCTCCCCCGTAAAGGGGGAGGTGCCCACCGGTGATGGTGACGTGATCGCCTTCTAGCCCGCCAGCGCCGCCAGCACCCGGACCCAGCTGCGGATGCCGCGGTGGTAGCTGGCCAGATCGTATTTCTCGTTGGGCGAATGGATCTGGTCGTCGACATGGGCAAAGCCGATCAGCAGCGTATCGAGCCCCAGAATGCGCTTGAAATCGCCGGCGACCGGAATCGAGCCGCCCGAACCGGTCATCACCGCCGGCTTGCCCCATTCCGCCGACAGCCCGGCCAGCGCCTGGCGCAAATGCGTGCCGTCACTGGGCACGGTAATCGCCGGGGCGCCGCCATGGGCGGTGAACTTTACCGAGCAATCGGCCGGGATCATGGCCTGCACATGCTTGCGGAAGGCGGCGCGGATCTTGTCGGGCACCATGCCCGAGACCAGCCGGAAGCTTATCTTGGCGCTGGCCTTGGCCGGAATGACTGTCTTGAAGCCGTCCCCGGTATAGCCGCCGATCATGCCATTGATTTCGCAGGTGGGCCGCGCCCACAGCATTTCGAGCACGCTGCGGCCCGCCTCGCCCGCCGGAATCGATAGCCCGGCTTCGTCCAGATAGGCCGCCTCGTCAAACCCCAGCCCGGCCCATTGCGCCTTGAGCTCGGGGCTGATTTCGGCGACGTCGTCGTAAAACCCTTCCAGCGTCACGCTGCCATCGGGCGCCCGCAGGCTGGCAATGATCTCGGCCAGCAGCTGATTGGGGTTGCGCGCCGCATTGCCGAACATGCCCGAATGCAGATCCTTGTTGGCGCAGGTGATCTCTATTTCCTCACCCACCATGCCGCGCAGCATGGTGGTGATGGACGGGGTCTGGCGGTCCCACATATCGGTATCGCAGACCAGGGCGATATCGGCGGCGCCCAGCGCCTCCTTGTGGGCCTCCATGAAGGGCGGCAGGTTCTTGCCGCCGCTTTCCTCCTCGCCCTCCAGCATCAGCGACACGGTGACCGGCAGGGCGCCCGCCACCGCCTGCCAGGCGCGGCAGGCTTCGATGAAGGTCAGCATCTGGCCCTTGTCATCGGAGGCGCCGCGCGCCACGATCACCTTGCGCCCCTTGGCATCGGTGCTCAGCACCGGCTCGAACGGATCGCTGTGCCAGAGCGCGACCGGATCGACCGGCTGCACGTCATAATGGGCGTAAAACAGCACATGCGGCCCGCTCTGTTCAGCCCCCTTGGCCCACACCACCGGATGGCCCGGCGTGGCATGCGCCGCCGCATCAAAGCCGATGCCCTTGAGTTCGCCGACAATCCAGTCGGCGGCACGCTGGCACTCGGCCTTGTAGGCCGGATCGGTGGAAATCGATTTGATGCGCAACAGCGCATAGAGGCGCTCGAGACTCTGCTCGAGCCCGGTATCGACATGGGCCAGAACCTGGTCCAATACCGCGTCGATTGGTTTGCTCATGGGGGCGACTCCTTGTTGCCGCTACCCTTGACCAAGCCGCGCCGCGCTGTCCAGCGCGGCGTGGCGCCGCAAGGGGCATGCGGGTTTGCGCAGGGCAATTTATATTGTCACACTATTGCCCCCATGCTTAAGGTCAAACCACGCAGTTTTGCGCCAGGAGAGCCGGCATGAGCACAGGGGCGGACCCACAGCGCAGCGCGGGCGATCTGATCGCCGCCATTGCCGGCCGCACGCTGCCGCGCAACCTGCATTCGCTGGTGCTCGGGCAATTGGGCCTGGCCATTGTCGGCGGCGAATTTGCCGAGGGCAGCATTCTGCCCGCCGACGCCGAACTGCTGCAGCGCTTTGGCGTGTCGCGCACCGTGCTGCGCGAGGCGCTGAAAACCCTCGCCGCCAAGGGCATGATCGAGGCGCGCGCCCGCATCGGCACCCGCGTGCTGCCGCGCGCCCGCTGGAGCCTGTTTGATGCCGATGTGCTGTCCTGGCACTTCCAGACCGGCCCTGACGAAGCGTTCTTGCGCAGCCTGGCCGAAATCCGCATCGGGGTTGAGCTGGAGTCAGCCGCGCTGGCTGCCAGCCGCCGCAGCGATGACCAGGCCCAGGCGCTGCTCGACTGCGCCCAGGCCATGGGCCAGACCACCAGCGCCGAGGATTTCGCCCGCACCGACCTGCTGTTTCACCGCACCGTGGCCGAGGCCTCGGGCAATCCCTTCATGGCCTCGATCAGCACGCTGGTGGAACTGGCCCTGACCGCTGCCTTCACCATCAGCTCCCCGGTCAACGACCCCGCCGCGCTGGCCGCCTCCGCCGCCGCCCACACCCGCATCGCCGAAGCGATCAAGGCCGGCGACGCAGCCCAAGCACGCGTGGCCATGCGCGCGGTGATTACCAATGGACTGGAACGGCAGATGAAGGCGCGGGGATGAGGGGATAAAGTCGTCGATGCCAAAGCGGGGGTGGAAGCGGTTCCACTTCCAGACAACCACGGAACCCTATGCCAGGTTCTTGATCTGTATGGGAATGGTGGAGCTGAGCGGGATCGAACCGCTGACCTCGTCATTGCGAACGACGCGCTCTCCCAACTGAGCTACAGCCCCACACCGGGCGCGATGATAGAGCCAGAATCCGGCGCGCGGCAAGAGGCTTGGCGCGCCGTTGGCAGGTGAAGATAGCGCTACCAGGGTATGGGCGCCCCCTCCCGGTCGTTGTGGACCCGACAAGCGACAACTGATCCCCGGGAGAACAAAGCAAAGCGAGTGGACATCTGCGTCTGGGCCTGCTTAGTCTTTGCCATATTTTGGGGGATTACGTTTTTGAAAAAATCTATTGTCGCCGCGACGGTCGTCGCGGTCTTGCTTGTTGGCTGCGCCACACCACCAAAGGATATCGCGCCGACCTATGTGTCGACCGGGCTCTACGAAAACCTCAGTTGCAAGCAACTCCGTGCCGAAGCCGAATCCGTTTCGGCCCGCGCAGCGGCAGCAAATGGGCTGCAGGAGAAGAACCGCGGCAGTGACGTCGCCATGACCACGGTGTCGCTGGTGCTGTTCTGGCCAGCCGCCTTTTTCATGAAGGGCGACGGCGCGGCGGCCGCCGAGGTTGGCCGCCTCAAGGGTGAAATGGTGGCGATCGAACAGGTCAACCGCATCAAGAATTGTGGCATCACCTTCGCCCCCAGCTAGGGCCGGAGACGGCCCTGATCCAGGGCGCCGGGGTGCCGCGCAAATCCAGCGCACCCGCTCGCGGTTTGGGGTGTGACGGCACAATGCCGCCCACCCCGCCTAGCTGCGCCGCCAGACGGTCGCCCGGCCACCGCTTGTCTCACTGGTAATGAAGGCGTCGATCTCGGGACCGGCAATTGGACGACCCCGCGCTAGCGCGGCTGGCCGCCAATGGTCTGCACCGCCCTTGCCCCGGCGGCAATGCCCGCCGCCATGGCGGCGGCCTCGTCCTGGCCTTCAAGCAGGGCCGCGAGGAACCCGGCGGCAAAGGCATCGCCTGCGCCGGTCGAATCGACCACCGTGACGGCGGGCGCCGGCAATTGATGCCGCACGCCAGCCTGCCCGCCCAGCGCCGCGCCAAGCCCGCCGCGCTTGACCACGACATTGCGGTAATGGGCGCCCAGCGCCACGATCTGCTGGCGATAGTCGGTCAGCCCGGTCAGCAGTTCGGCCTCGTCGGCATTGGCAAACAGCCAGTCGGCGCCCGCTGTCCAGGCGAGAAATTCGGCGGCGCCCGTTTCGGCCAGAAAGCCCACCGAGGCGGGGTCGACGGCAAGGGCAATGCCGCGCGCCTGGGCCTGGGCAAGCAGCGCCCGCACCGCCGCCCGCGGGCCCGGCGCGAAAAAGCTGTAGCCCGAGACCATCACCATGCTGACATCGTCGAGCAGGCTGGCCGGCAGATCGGCGACGCCGAGATTGAGATTGGCGCCACGATCGGTGAGGAAACTGCGCTCGCCATCGCCATCGACAATCGTCACCAGCACGCCCGAGGGCAGTTCGGTGTCGCCGGCCAGCACCGGCACCACGTTCAGACCGCGAAAATAGCCGGCATACAGGGCCAGGTCCGCCTGCCCGACCCGCGCGGCAAACACCACATCGGCCGCCATGGCGCCCAGCCACACCGCCTGATTGGCGCCCGAACCGCCGGGATGGCTGCGCACGGTGGCGCGGCGGTCACTGCCTTTGACGATGGGCCCTTCGGGCACCACGATGACATCGGTCATCACGTCGCCCACCACCAGAATGCGGCCGCTCATGCCCCATGGGCCGCCAGCGCCACGGCGATCCGGGCGGCGACTTTGGCATTGTTTTCCACCAGCGCGATATTGGCGACCAGCGACTTGCCATCGGTCAGCTCGAAGATCCGCTTGAGCAGAAACGGCGTCAATGCCTTGCGCGACACGCCTTCGGCCTCGGCCCCGGCAATCGCTTCGGCAATCCGCGCCTCGATGGCGGCCGGCTCCAGCGCATCGGCGGCCGGGATCGGATTGGCGATCAGCACGCCGCCCATGCCCAGGGCCGTCTGGTGGGCGATGACCTTGGCGATATCGGCGACATCGTCAAAGCGGTGATCGACCGGATAGCCGCTCTGGCGCGCCCAGAAGGCGGGGAAGTCATCGGTGCCATAGCCCAGCACCGGCACGCCATTGCTCTCGAGCACCTCGAGTGTCTTGGCGATGTCGAGGATCGATTTGGCCCCGGCGCAGACCACCGCCACCGGGGTACGGCTGAGCTCCTGCAGGTCAGCGGAAATATCAAAGGTCTCCTCGGCTCCCCGATGCACCCCGCCAATGCCGCCCGTGGCGAACACGGCAATGCCGGCCAGCGCCGCGATCTGCATGGTGGTGGCCACGGTGGTGCCGGCAATCTCGCCCTTGACCAGCAGCGCGCTCACATCGCGCCGGCTGGCCTTGGCGGCACGGCCACCGGCCAGCGCCAGCCGCTCGAGATCGGCGCCCGAGACGCCGACGCAGAATCTGGAATCCATGATGGCAATGGTGGCCGGCACCGCGCCATGCTGGCGGATCACCGCCTCGACATTCTGCGCCATTTCCAGGTTCTGCGGATAGGGCATGCCATGGGTGATGATGGTGGATTCCAGCGCCACCACCGGCTTGCCGGCATCAAGCGCCTGCTGCACTTCGGCACTGATGAAGAGATAGGAGCTGGCGGTCATGTCTGGTCCTCTGGGGCAAAGCGCGGGCGTGGCCGGACGGCCCGGCCGGCGGGGCTTTTGCGCCCGGTTGTCGTCACCCGTCAACCCCTACCACAGCATGCCTCCAAATACCTTGTCCACCGCCCGGTTTCGCTCTACCTTTGCCCTTCCACCCAGCCAGAAAGGGCAGTGCACTGAACCAGACCAGCATTGATCGCGCCGCCGATCGATACGCGCCGCCTGGCGCGCCCCGTTCAGTCATCTTGTCCAGCGCTTTTGCGCGCCCAGTGGCCACGCCGCGCCAGGGGCCGGCCCTGCATCAACCGGACGTGGAAAGATAACCGCCGGCCCTGCCCGATCCGGCAGCTGTGGCCGGATCTTCCAAGCGCGCTGCGGCGCCCATATGCCCAAAAAGACATACCAACGATGCCAACAGGAGCTTCCGTCCCGATGAACAAACCGCTTGCACTCGCCCTCGGCGCCCTGCTGATCGCCAGCCCTGCGCTGGCCCAGGAAGAAGCCGTGCTCAACGTCTATAACTGGTCCGACTATATTGCCGAGGACACCATTGCCAATTTCGAGGCAGAGACCGGCATCAAGGTCAATTACGACGTCTATGACAGCAATGAGATTGTCGATGCCAAGCTGCTGGCCGGCAATTCGGGCTATGACATTGTCGTGCCGTCGGGCAATTTCGTCGAACGCCAGATCAAATTCGGCCTGATCGCCCCGCTCGACAAATCCAAGCTGACCAATCTGGGCAATCTCGACCCCGCCGTGATGGCGACTGCCACCGGTCAGGACCCCGACAACGCCCATGCCGTGCCCTATATGATCAACACCATCGGCTATGGCTACAATGTCGCCAAGGTTGCCGAAATCCTCGGTGACAGCGCCCCCACCGACAGCTGGGACTTGATCTTCAAGCCCGAATTTGCCGAGAAGCTGTCCGCCTGCGGCATCAGCCTGCTCGACAGCCCCTCCGAAGTCACCGGCATTGCGCTGCACTATCTGGGGCTCGACCCCAATTCGGAAAACGCCGACGACCTGGCCAAGGCCGAGGAACTGCTGACCGCGATCAAGCCGCATATCCGCTACTTCAACTCCAGCCAGTACATTGATGATCTGGGCAATGGCGAGATCTGCGTGGCGCTCGGCTATTCGGGCGACATCTTCATCGCCGCTGACGCCGCTGCCGCCGCCGATGCCGGCGTCGAGGTGCAGTATGTGATCCCCAAGGAAGGCGCCGCGACGCTGTTCGACTTCCTGGCCATTCCCGCCGATGCGCCCCATCCCGACAACGCCCACAAGTTCATCAACTACATCCTTGAGCCCGAGGTCGTGGCCGACATCACCAATTACGTATTCTACGCCAACCCCAATCTGGCAGCGACCGAGTTTGTGGCCGATGAGGTCAAGAACAATCCGGGCATCTACCCGCCGGCCGAAACCATCGCCAAGGCCTTCGTCATGGGCGCCCACAACCCGGACTTTGAAGAGACGCTGACCCGCACCTGGACCCGGATCAAGACCGGCTACTAGGTTTATCCGGGGGCGGCCCAGGCCGCCCCCTCCGCCTCACTCAGGGTTCGACATGGTCAAAAATCCGCAGCTCGCCATCGACACGCGCCCCTGGCGCGACCCGACCGCAACCCCGTTTGTGCGCCTCCGCAACGTCACCAAGAAGTTCGGCGATATCTTCGCCGTCTCCGATGTGTCGCTCGACATCTACAAGTCCGAGCTGTTCTGCCTGCTGGGCGGCTCGGGCTCGGGCAAGTCGACGCTGTTGCGCATGCTGGCCGGCTTTGAACAGCCCACGGCCGGCACCATCGAGATCGACGGCCAGGACATGACCCATGTCCCGCCCTATAACCGGCCGGTCAACATGATGTTCCAGTCCTATGCGCTGTTCCCGCATATGAATGTCGAGCAGAACATCGCCTATGGCCTCAAGCGTGACGGCCTGCCGCGCGCCGAGATTGCCGAGCGCGTTGCCGAATTGCTGACCCTGGTCAAGCTGCAGGGCTATGGCGCGCGCAAGCCGCATCAGCTCTCGGGCGGGCAGCGCCAGCGCGTCGCCCTGGCGCGGGCGCTGGCCAAGCGACCCAAGCTGCTGCTGCTCGACGAACCGCTGGGCGCGCTCGACAAGAAGCTGCGCGAGGAAACCCAGTTCGAACTGGTCAAGATCCAGGAGACGCTGGGCGTCACCTTCATCGTGGTCACCCATGACCAGGAAGAGGCCATGAGTCTGGCCACCAGGATCGGGGTGATGGATCAGGGCGAGATCGCCATGATCGGCGAGCCTACCGACATCTATGAATTCCCCAATTCCAAATTCGTCGCCGGCTTCATCGGCTCGGTCAATATGGTCGAGGGCGTGGTCACCGAGGATGAGCCGGGCCATATCCGCATCCGCTCCGAGGAGCTCGGCTGCGATATCTATGTCGGTCATGGCGTCGACTGCGCGCCTGATCAGCGCCTGAGCTGGGCAATCCGCCCGGAAAAGCTGGCGCTCAGCCGCGAGCGCCCAGCCGGCCTGTTCGACGCCAATGTGACCCAGGGCACTGTCGAGGAGATCAGCTATCTGGGCGATGTCAGCGTCTATCAGGTGCTGCTGGCCAGCGGCAAACGCCTGCGCGTGACCCAGACCAACACCATGCGCGGCAATCCCGATGCCATCACCTGGGACGAAGCGGTCTATCTGACCTGGGGCGACAGCGCCGGCTCGGTGCTGACCGTATGAGCAGTCACGACACCCATCATGCCCCGCCGCCGCGTCCCCGGGTCTGGTCCGGCGTCGAGCGCGCGCTGGCCGCGGTCGGCATTTCCGGCAAGGCTTTGGTGATTACCGCCCCGGCCATCTGGCTGACGGTGTTTTTCCTCGTGCCGCTGGCCGTGGTGTTCGGGATTTCGCTGACCATCAAGCAGTTCGGCCGCCCGCCCTATACGCCGCTGCTGACCAATGAAGAGGGCACGGTGCAACTCACCCTGCACCTCAACAATTATCTGCGCCTGTTCACCGACCAGCTCTATGTCGCGGCCTATCTGAACTCGGCCAAGATTGCCTTTATCTCAACTGTCATCACCCTGCTCATCGGCTACCCCATGGCCTATGTGATCGGACGGGCGCCCGACCAGTGGCGCAATATCCTGCTGATGCTGGTCATCCTGCCGTTCTGGACCTCGTTCCTGCTGCGCGTCTACGCACTGAGCGGCTTCATGCGCGGCAATGGCGTCATCAACCAGTTCCTTGCCCTGTTCGGCATCGAGCCGCTGGTGATGATGCAAACCGATTTCGCCGTCTATGTCGGCATTGTCTATACCTACCTGCCCTTCATGATCCTGCCGCTCTACACCAATCTGGTGAAGCTCGACGGCACCCTGCTGGAGGCCTCGGCAGATCTGGGCGCCCGCCCGGTCCGCACCTTCCTGTCCATCACCCTGCCCCTGTCCATGCCCGGCATTCTGGCCGGCTCCATGCTGGTGTTCATCCCGGCGATCGGCGAGTTCGTCATTCCCGCGCTGCTCGGCGGCCCGGGCACGCTGATGATCGGCCGCGTGCTCTGGGACGAGTTCTTTGCCAATACCAACTGGCCGCGCGCCGCCGCCGTCGCCATCGCCATGCTGGTGGTGGTCGTCATACCCGTCATGTTGCTGCAACGCGCCCAGGATGCGATGCGCGACAAAGAGCAGGCCAGTTAGATGCGGCGCAGCTGGTTCCTCACCATCGCGGCGACGCTGGGCTTCGCCTTTCTGTACGCCCCCATCATTTCGCTGGTGGTGTTCTCGTTCAATGAGAGCAGCCTGGTCACGGTGTGGTCGGGCTTTTCCACCAAATGGTACGGCGCCCTGCTGGCCGATCCGCAGATCCTGGGCGCGGCCTGGCTGAGCCTGCAGGTCGCCTTTGTGGCCGCAACCATCGCCGTGGTGCTGGGCACGCTGTGCGCGGTGGCGCTGGTGCGGTTTCGCCGCTTCCGCGGCCGCACCATGCTGGCGGCCACCGTTGCCGCGCCGCTGGTCATGCCCGATGTGATTACCGGCCTGTCGCTGCTGCTGCTGTTTGTCGCCATGGAAGGCATTCTTGGCTGGCCGGCTGGGCGTGGCCTGATGACCATCATCATTGCCCACGCCACCTTCTGCATGGCCTATGTAGTGGTGGTGGTGCAGTCGCGCCTGACCGATCTTGATCTCAGCCTCGAAGAAGCGGCGATGGATCTGGGTGCCACCCCGGTACGGGTGTTCTTCGACATCACCTTGCCCATCATCGCCCCGGCGCTGATTTCGGGCTGGCTGCTGGCCTTTACCCTTTCGCTCGACGATCTGGTGATCGCCAGCTTCGTCTCGGGTCCTGGCTCCTCCACCCTGCCCATGGTGATCTTCTCCAAGGTCCGGCTCGGCGTCTCCCCTGACGTCAATGCGCTGGCCACCATCATCATCGGCTTCGTTACCCTGGGGGTAGTCGCCGCCACGCTGCTGCAACGGCGCTCCCGGCCGAAACATCCGCTGCCCTAGACAGACCTACCAAATCAGCGCAGGCTCCCCTTATGTTCAACCAACGTAAAGGAGGTGATCCAGTGGTTTATGAGGTTTTGGTTCTCGAAGCAGGTCTTGGATTTACGGTGATGACAGGGAGTGATCCCACATAAGCACCCACCTCCACGGCACTCGAGGCCGATAGACTCGGAAAGGGCCGTCCGTCAGGGCGGCCCTTTTTCACGCGCCCTGCCGATCTGCTGGCCAGCGCCGCCCCACCCTTGACGCGCGCGCCCAAGCCATTGATACCGCTGCCAAGATCACTGGAGACCCTGCCATGTCCGCTGCCAATTTCGTGCTGACCCTGTCCTGCGCCGACCGCCCCGGCATCGTCGCCGCCGTCACCACCGAACTGGCCGCCCTGGGCGCCAATATCGCCGAATCCAATCAGTTCTGGGATCGCGAAACCGGTCGCTTCTTCATGCGCCTGGCCTTCACCGCGCCCGCCACGGTGGGCCGCGAGGCGCTGGATCGGGCGCTGAAATCACCCATCGAACGCTTCTCGATGCAGACCAGCCTGACGGAGCTCAGCCAGCGCAAGCGCATCGTCATCCTGGTCTCCAAATTCGACCATACCCTGCTGCACCTGCTCTACCAGATCCGCGTCGGCTGGCTCGATGCCGATGTCGCCGCCATCATTTCCAACCACCCCGACGTGCGCAAGATTGCCGAAGACGCCGCCATCCCGTTCCATCTGCTGCCGGTGACCAAAGACACCAAGCCGGCGCAGGAAGCCAGAATCCTGGAAATCGTGCACCAGAGCGGCGCCGATCTGGTGGTGCTGGCGCGTTATATGCAGGTGCTCTCGGACACGCTGTCGACCCGACTGTTCGGTCGGGTGATCAACATCCACCACTCCTTCCTGCCCAGCTTCAAGGGGGCCAAGCCCTATCACCAAGCCCATGAGCGCGGCGTCAAGCTCATCGGCGCCACCGCCCATTACGTCACCCCCGATCTTGATGAAGGCCCGATCATCGAGCAGGAAACCGCCCGCGTCACCCACGCCATGAGCGCTGAGGACCTGGTCGCCGCCGGCCGCGACATCGAAAGCCGCGTGCTGGCCCGTGCCGTCAAGCTGCACCTGGAAAACCGGGTCATGCTGAACGGCAAGAAGACCGTGGTGTTCGGCTAGACCGGCAGATCCTGCAGCCGCAGTGAATCGGCCAGCGTGGTGCTGTCGAGCACGGCGCGGGTGGCCAGTGTGACCCGCTCGAACACGTGGCGGATTTCGCAGGACGCTTCGTCCTGGCAGTCGGCGCATTTCCTGTAGGCGATCTTGGACAGGCAGGGCAGCGGCGCGATCGGCCCGTCGATCAGCCGCAGCACCTCGCCGAACATGATGTCTTCAGGCGCCTTGAGCAGCACATAACCGCCCGACCGACCGCGCCGGCTGGCCACAAAACCGGCCCGCTTGAGCTCAAGCAGGATCTGTTCGAGGAATTTCTTGGGGATCGACTGCGCCCGGGAAATCTCGCCGATCATCACGCTGGTGCCGGGCTCAACCCGGGCCAGCGACACCAGCGCGCGCAACGCATATTTGGCCTTTTGCGAAATCATCGAACCGCTAACCCTTGGGCTCAGGCAGCACTTCAGGCGCCACGCTTTCAGCCGGCCTGTCCTCGTCGGTCGGCGCCGGCGCCGGTCCGCCTTCACTGACTTCATCGGCCTTTTGTTGCGCCAGTTCCGCGTCGGCCACGGCCGCTACGGGTTCGGCCGGCGCGGCGTCAGCAGTGGTCGCCGGGGCGAGCTCAGCCTCGGCCGCAACGTCAATCTCCGCCGCCGCCGCAGCGTCGGTCGCACCATCGTCGGCTAGAACACCCTCGGCTGCTGCTGCATCGGCAGCACTGTCCTCGCCCGGGCTGTCATCCCCGCTCGGCGCCGGCAAGATCGGCTGCAGCGTGGCAGGCGGCACCTCAATCGCAGTGGTCGGCGCTGGCAAGATGATGACGTCAGCCACCGGTTTGGCCTCGACCACCGCAATCTCTGCCGGCTCAGGGCTGTCGTCCTTGGCAGCTGGCGCTTCTGGCTCAACCGGGCTGTCCGGCGTTTCCGTGCTGGCCGCTGCTGTTGCTGTTGCTGCGGCCATGGCCGAGCGCGCGGCCACCTGTTCGAGCAGATTGTCGACCGGCGGGAGTTTGGGCCCGACCGCGACGGCGTCACCGACCGGTTCGGCCTGACGTTCGCCGCGCAGCCAGGCCAGCATGCCCAGGCCGATTTCGTGCTCGCCGCTGATCACCACATCGGCGCCAAGTCCGCGCAGATGCTCTTCTTCGGCTTCGGAATGCGCCCGCGCAATGATGCGGATGGCGGGATTGGACCGCCGCCCCTCTTCACACACGCTGCCCGCCTCAAAGCCATCGGGAATGGCGATCAGCAGACAGTCCGCCGCCGCCAGATTGGCCAGGGCCAGCACCTCCGACCGGGCCGCATGGCCCAGCACGGTCTCGATGCCCAGCGCTCGCGCCAGGGCAACATGGTGTTCATTGTCCTCGATCAGCACCAGTGGCGCGCCGGCAACGTGCAGGCTTTCCCCCACCACCCTGCCGACCCTGCCAAAGCCCACCAGCACGGTGTGGCCGGTCTGCTGGCTCGGCGCGACCCCGTCCGCTTCGAGCGCGTCGCCAGTGGCCTGGTCCGTGGCCTGCACACTGGCCGCTCCGGTAGCGGGCTCGATCCGCTCGCCATCGCCGGCGCCCCGGTCTGTCTTGCGCGCCGCCGATCTGGCCTCCAGCCGCGGCCTGATCCGGTCCACCACCCAAAACGCCAGCGGGTTGAGCATGATGGAAATCAGCGCGCCCGCCAGGATCAGGTCCTGGCCTTCCCGCGGCAGAATCGCCAGCGCCACGCCCATGCTGGCGACGATGAACGAGAATTCCCCGATCTGCGCCAGCGACGCCGAAATTGTCAGCGCCGTGGCCAGCGGCCGCCGGAACAGCAGGATGATCAAGAACGAGGCCGCCGACTTGCCCAGCACGATGATCGCCACCGTCGCCAGCACGGGCAGCGGACTGGTGACGATGATCATCGGGTCAAACAGCATGCCGATCGAGACAAAGAACAGCACCGCAAAGGCGTCGCGCAGTGGCAGGGTTTCCTGTGCCGCGCGCTGCGACAGCTCGCTTTCCGACAGGATCATGCCGGCAAAGAACGCCCCCAGCGCCAGCGACACGCCAAACAGCATGGCCGAGCCCAGCGCCACGCCCAGCGCCATGGCCAGCACCGCCAGCCGGAACAGTTCGCGGCTGCCGGTATGGGCGGTGCCATGCAGCATCCACGGGATGATCCGCCGGCCGACCACCAGCATGAAGCCGATAAAGGCGGCAATCTTGATCAGGGTCAGGCCCAGCACGCCCCAGATCCCGACCTCATTGCCGATCAGCCGCTCGACAAACGAGCGGAACGGATCATGCACCCCGGTGTCGCCAGTGCCCAGGCCGGCAATCACCGGCACCAGCACCAGCGCCAGCACCATGGCCAGATCTTCCACGATCAACCAGCCCACCGCGATCCGGCCACGCTCGGTGTCGACCAGCCGCCGCTCTTCCAGCGCCTTGAGCAGCACCACGGTGGAGGCCACCGACAGCGCCAGACCAAACAGCAGGCCGGCGCCCAGCCCCCAGCCCAGCAGGCTCGCCAGCCCCAGGCCCAGCAGCGTGGCAAAGCCGATCTGCACCAGCGCCCCCGGGATCGCCAGGGCGCGCACGCTCATCAGATCCTTGAGCGAGAAATGCAGCCCCACCCCGAACATCAGCAGGATGACGCCCAACTCGGCCAGCTCGGCCCCCAGCGCCTGGTCGGCGACAAAGCCCGGCGTATAGGGACCGACCGCAATGCCGGCGAACAGATAGCCCACCAGGGGCGGCAGTTTCAGCCGCTGCGCGATCATGCCGAAGATATAGGCCAGCACCAGACCCGCAACGATCATCGTGATCAGGGGGGTGTCGTGCGGCATGCTGGCTCCGGGCTGGGTAGGGGACGACGAATTCTCTAGTGCCAAAATGGAGTATCCGCCCCCCCGGCGCAAGCGTTACCGCCGGGCCGGGGCGCCGCTCACGACACCACGGTGATCTTCTCAGCGGCGCGGGTAATCCCGGTATAGAGCCAGCGCGCCCGCTCTTCGCGGAACACAAAGCTTTCATCGAACAGATAGACATTGTCCCACTGGCTACCCTGCGCCTTGTGCACGGTCAGGCAATAGCCAAAGGTGAACTCGTCAAACTGCCGCCGCTCGGGCCAGCTCATGGCATCCTCTTCGCCCGCAAAGAACGCCTTGTGCGTCAGCACCTTGGCCTCGCCTCTGCCTTCATCGGCGCCCAGCAGCAGGCTCCATTTGCCATTGGTCCGCCGCGTCGCCTCGGTGACGATCCAGATCTGCCCGTTGAGCAGCTTCTTGCGCGGATTGTTGCGCAGGCAGACCATGCGGTCGCCCAGCACCGGCTCATGGAAGGGCAGGCCCTTCAGCTCGCGCAGCCGGTCATTATATTGCAGCCGCGTCTTGTTGCGGCCCACCAGCACCTGATCGGCTTCCATGACGGCATTGCGATCGACATTTTCGCGACCCACCACAATGGACTCGCCATAGCTGCCGCGTTCGAGAAAGCCGCCCTCGCGCACCTGCATCGACAGGTGAATGATCGGGTTGTCCGCCGCCTGCCGATGGATTTCGGTCAGCATGATGTCGGGCTCGTCGGCGATGAAGAAGCCCGCCCCCTGCACCGGTGGCAGCTGGAACGGATCGCCCAGCACCAGCACCTTGACCCCGAAGCTGAGCAGGTCGCGGCCCAGTTGCTCATCGACCATCGAGACTTCATCAATGACGATCAGATCGGCATCGGCCGCCGGGCTTTCGCTATCGAGCACGAAGCGCGGCTCGCCTTCCTTCTCGCTGACCAGGGTATAGATCAGGCTGTGAATGGTCTGGGCGCCCTTGCAGCCCCGCTTGCGCATCACCAGCGCCGCCTTGCCGGTAAAGGCGGCAAAGCGGACCTTGCGCACATCCTGGGCCAGATGCACCGCCAGCGTCGACTTGCCGGTGCCTGCCCAGCCGAACAGGCGAAACACCTGCGGGCCGTCGCGATCCTTGAGCCAATCCGATACCGCGACCAGCGCCGCGTCCTGCTGGGGGGACCAGACTGTCATCAGCTGATCACTGTCCGCACCGTGCCGACGCGCGCAATGCTGCCCTCGATCACATCGCCGCGTCCCACCGCGCCGACCCCGGCCGGTGTACCGGTCATGATCAGATCGCCGGCCTTCAGCGTCACGAACTGGCTGAGATAGGCGATGGCTTCGCCCACGCTCCAGATCTGGTCAGCCAGATCGCCGCGCTGGCGTTCCACGCCATTGACCGACAGCGTGATGGCGCCGCTGTCGGGATGGCCGATGGCCTCGGCAGGTTCGATGGTGCCAATGGGCGCCGAACAGTCAAATGCCTTGGCCATCTCCCAGGGGCGCCCGGCCTTTTTGGCCAGTGCCTGCAGATCACGCCGGGTCATATCCAGCCCGGCCGCATAGCCATAGACATGGTTCAGTGCATCGCCCACCGCGATATCGGCCCCGTCCTTGCCGATGGCCACCACCAGCTCGATCTCGTGCTGCAGGTCCGCCGTCTGCGGCGGATAGGGCATGGCCGCGCCCCCCACCAGCACGGCATCGGCGGGCTTGGCGAAAAAGAACGGCGGGTCGCGCGTGTCATTGCCCATTTCCACGATGTGCTCGGCATAGTTGCGGCCGACGCAATAGAGCCGGCGCACGGCAAACAAGCCGCCCCGGGCAATGGGGATCGTGACGGGAGCATGGGGCGCAAACAGAAAATCACCCACGCTTGAAATCCTCGGCATAGGGGCCAATCAGGTCCAGATCGATCTGGCCCAGCCGGTCCTGCGCGGTGAAGGATTGATGCCAATAGGGATAAAGCAGCGGCGGCTGGCTGACCGCGTCGAGCCGCGCCCGTTCATCGACGCTCAGCGCGAGATCGGCTGCGGCCAGATTGTCCTGGAACTGGGCCTGGCTGCGCCCGCCAATAATCACCGAGCTCACCCCCGCTCGGCCCAGCGTCCAGGCCAGCGCCACCTGGGCCCCCGACACGCCCCGCTCCCCGGCAATGGCCACGATGACATCGACAATGTCGTAGAGCCTGTCCCAGTCATAGACCGGCGGTTCGCGAAAGCCGCCGACATGACGGCCACTGTCGGGCCCCCCGTCGCGGCGATATTTGCCCGACAGCAGCCCGCCGGCCAGCGGCGACCAGACCAGAATGCCCAGCCCCTGGTCCTGGCTGATCGGCACCAGCTCATATTCGGCTTCGCGCGAATGCAGCGTGTAATGGATCTGCTGGCTGACAAAGCGCTCGCCGGCCCGCTCCTTGGCGGCCGCCAGCGCCTTGGAAATGTGCCAGCCCGAATAGTTGGAACAGCCGATATAGCGGACATGGCCATGGCGCACGAGCGTGTCGAGCGCCTCCATGGTCTCCTCGATCGGCGTCTGCCCGTCCCATTCATGCACCTGGTACAGGTCGATGACGTCGGTCTTGAGGCGCTGCAGACTGGCCTTGCACTGCGCGATGATATGGTGACGGCTCAGCCCGATCTCGTTGGGGCCATCCCCCATCTTGAAGCGCACCTTGGTGGCGATCAGCGCCTTTTGCCGCCGCCCGTTCTCGGCCAGGATATCGCCAAGAATCTCCTCCGACACGCCGGCATTGTAGACATTGGCAGTGTCGTAAAGATTGATCCCGGCATCAAGGCACATATCGACCTGCCGCGCGGCGTCGGCCCGGCTGGTATTGCCGATCTTCTCGCTGCCCCCAAAAGTCATGGTGCCCATGGTCAGGGTCGACACTTTCAGGCCCGAGCGCCCCAGATAGCGGTATTCCATGGGTGTTCTCCCCCAACGGGAACTGAATCAACTGCAAGACGAGAACATTGCATAAACCACCGCGCCGTGCACGCGAAGGGACCGGGCGCCGATTTGTGTCCCCCATGCCTTCTCCAGACCAGAAAGTCCCGGCATAATCCCCCGGTTCAACACAGGGATTCGCACCATGCTTTATGCCGTGCTTTGCTATGAGGACGAAAAGGCCGTCAGCGCCTGGACCCAGGAGGAAGACGATGCCTGCATGGCCCGGCTCGACGTCGTGCAGGACGCCATGCGCGCCAAGGGCCGGCTGGGCCCGGTGGTGCGGCTGCAAAACACCAGCGCCGCCACCACCTTGCGCAAGAACTCGGGCACCACAGTGGTGCTTGACGGCCCGTTTGCCGAGACCAAGGAGCAGTTCCTGGGCTTTTACGTTGCCGATTGCGACTCAATCGATGAGGCCATCGCCTTCGCCGAGGAACTGGCCAAGGCCAATCCCGGCAGTGGCACGGGCGCCTATGAAATTCGCCCGCTGGCAATTTACCGGCCGGGCGATGTGACGCCGCCAAAAGGCTAGGCGACACCAATCAGCCCGGTCCTGCCCCGTCTTTCCCTTGCATTCTGCCCGTGCCTATTGTCCATATGCAGCAGAGGCTTGAAGCTTGGGAGAGCAGCATGCGGCACGGTGTTGGCGTTATCCGCTGGGTTGGAGCGGCACTGATTCTGGCGCTGGGCATGGCCAGTGCGCCGGCAGCCGAACCCAACATCACCCTGCTGCCCGACACCGACCTGCCGGGCTTTGACTATGCCATCGTCAAGGATAGCAGTCTTGATGCCTGCAGCGCCGCCTGTGCCGAGGACCAGCTCTGCCTGGCCTTCACCTTCAACCAGAAATCAAACTGGTGTTTCCTCAAGGGCGATATCGGCGAGGCCACCCAGTTCAAGAGTGCCGTCTCGGGCACGCTCGACCGTGCAGCGACAATGGCCACCACCGCGGTGGTGCGTCAGGCCGAACTGCCCTTTCCGGCCCAGGACCTGATTGATACGGCGCGGCGCTTTGCCAATGAGCTGCCGCTGACCGACGCGCCACCACCCAAGGCCAGCTATGCCGATCTGGTAGCCGATGGCGACGCCGCCAGCGCCGCCGAAAATCCGGCCGGCGCGATGATCGCCTATCGCCAGGCGCTGGCCATCAACCCCAATGATCCCGCCTTGTGGCAGGCGCTGGCCATTGCCGCGCTGACCCGCGCCGAAGCTGTGGCGGGCGCCAGCGAAGGCGACAACAGCGCCGAGCTTGGCCGCACTGCTGTGTCGGCCGCCCTCAACGCTTTTCTGCGCGCCACCAGTGTCGATGACCGGGCCTATGGCTTGCGGGCACTGGCCAATGGCCTGGAATATGCCAGCATGTGGCGCGAGGCGATCGCCACCTATCGGCTCAGCCTCGCCCTGGTCCCCGACGCCGACGTCGCCGCCCATCTCGACGAAATTGTCGCCCAGCACGGCTTCCGCGTGGTCAATCATGTGGTTGATGCCGAGGCAGCCGCCCCGCGCATTTGCGCCGTGTTCTCCGATCCGCTCGGCAGCACCGACCTCTCCGCCTATGTCGTGGTAGCCGATGCGCCCCAGACTTCGGTGGAAACCGAGGCCGACCTGATCTGCGTCGACGGCGTCAGCCATGGCAGCCGCTACGCCATCAAGCTGCGGGCCGGCCTGCCCTCGGCCGATGGCGAAACCCTGAGCGACGATGTCGAGCTCAATGTCTATGTGCCTGATCGCGCGCCCTTTGTCGGCTTTGCCAACAATGCCTATGTCATGCCGGCTGGGCTGGGTGGCGGCTTGCCGATCACCTCGGTCAATGCCGACACCGCCGAGCTCAAGATCTACCGCATTGGCGATCGGGCCATTGCCAGCGCCGTGCGCGACGGCATTTTCCAGGGCAATCTGACCGATTACGCGGCTGAGGACATTGCCGACCGGGTTGGCCAGCAGCTCTGGAGCGGCGAGGTCGACCTGGCGCGTGGCGAGCCCAATGCGCTGACCACCACCGCCATTCCCATCGCCGATGCCATCGGCGACATGCGGGCGGGTGCCTATGTGGTGACGGCCCGCATCAAGGGTGCCGTCGAGGATCGCTATTGGGAAGAAAAAGCAACCCAGTGGTTCATCATCACCGATCTGGGCCTGACCACCATTGCCGGCGATGACGGTGTGCACGCCTTTGTGCGGGGCCTGACCGACGCCCAGCCGGTGGCCAATGCCAGCGTCCGCCTGATTGCCGTCAACAATGACGTGCTGGGCGAGACCACAACCGACGCCGATGGCCGCGCCCTGTTTGCCCCCGGCCTGGCCCGCGGCACGGGCGGCGCGGCACCGCAATTGCTGGTGGCCGAAACCGCTGACGGTGACTACGCCTTTCTCGATCTGAGCAAGCCGGCCTTCGACCTGACCGATCGCGGCGTCGAAGGGCGGCCCTCGCCCGGCCCGCTCGACCTGTTTGCCACAACCGAGCGCGGCGTCTATCGCCCCGGCGAAACCGTGTTCCTCACCGCCCTGCTGCGCGATGACCGCGCCCAGGCCGTCACCGGCCTGCCGCTGACCCTGGAAGTCCAGCGGCCCGACGGCGTCATCGCCAGCACGCAATTGCTCAGCGACGAGGGCGCCGGTGGTTACTTCACCAGCCTGCCCATGGTCGAAGAAGCCATGCGCGGTTCCTGGACGCTGCGGCTCTATTCCGATCCCAATGCCGACGCGCTGTCTTCCACCAGTTTCCTCGTCGAGGATTTCGAGCCCGAACGGCTGGCCTTTGAGCTGAGCACCGCCGACGACGCGCCCTTCGTGCTCGAGGCGGTAACCGAGATCGACGTCGCCGCCAAATATCTCTATGGCGCCACCGCGCCGGGCCTGGCCATTGAAGCCGACGCCATCATCAGCCCGGTCAAGACGCTCAAGGCCTTCCCCGGCTATACCTTCGGCCGGCTCGACGACAGCATGGAAACCACGCGCGAGCCGCTTGGCGTTGTCGGCACCACCGACGAGGCCGGCAATGCCGTGGCAGAGATCACCCTGCCGCCGGTACAGACCACCACGCGGCCACTGCAGGCGCAGATCCTGCTGCGACTGGTCGACACCAATGGCCGCACCATTGAGCGCAGTATCGCCCGCCCTGTGCAGGCCGACGGCGACCGCATCGGCATCAAGCCGGTGTTTGCCGACCCCACTGGCCTGCCCTCGGGCAGTGCGGCGCAGTTCAACATCATTGCCGTCTCGCCCGAGGGCGAAGCTGTCGCCAAGACCGGCCTGAACTGGATCCTGTCGCGCGTCGAAACCACCTATCAGTGGTATCGCAATGGCAGCGCCTGGCAGTGGGAAGCCATCACCACCACCCGCGAAGTGGCCAGCGGCAGCGTTGACACGCCGGCGGGCGGCCCGGTCACCGTGGGCGCCAATGTCGATTGGGGCCGCTACCAGATCGAGGTCGACAGCACCGGCCCCGACGCGACCGCCTCGAGCTATGATTTCTATGCCGGCTATTACTATGCCGATGCCGGTTCGGACACGCCCGACACCTTGCAGGTGGCCCTCGACAAGCCGGCCTATCGCGTTGGCGAAACGGCCCGGCTCAAGCTCGACCCGCAATTTGCCGGCACCGCGCTGGTAATGGTGGTCGACAACCGCGTCATCGCCATGCAGGCGGTGGACGTCCCTGCCGAGGGCACCACCATTGGCCTTGAGGTTACCGATGAATGGGGCCCCGGCGCCTATGTGACGGCCATCCTCTATCGTCCCGCCGATGCGGGCGAAAAGCGCATGCCATCGCGCGCCCTGGGCCTGGCCTTTGCCGATGTCGAACCGGGTGACCGCAAGCTCGATGTCAGCCTTGCCACGCCCGACATCGCACTGCCGCGCCAGAGCTTCACCGCCGAAATCGCGCTGGGCAATCTGGCCGCCGGCCAGCGGGCCTATGTCGCCGTCGCCGCCGTTGACCTGGGCATTCTCAACTTGACCAACTTCAAGGTGCCCAGCCCCGATGACTGGTATTTCGGCCAGCGCCAGCTCGGCATGGACATTCGCGATCTTTATGGCTCGCTGATCGATCCGACCCAGGGCATGGCCGGCGCCATGCGCTCGGGCGGCGATGGCGGCGCGGCGCGGCTGGGCACGCCGCCACCCACCTCGGTGCTGGTCGCGCTGCATTCCGGCATTGTCGACATCGACGCCGACGGCAAGGCCAGCATCACCTTCGACATGCCCGATTTCTCGGGCACGGTACGGGTCATGGCCATGGCCTGGACCGACACTGCGGTCGGCCACGCCTCGACCGATGTGATCGTGCGCGATCCGGTGGTCGTCACCCTCAGCCCGCCGCGCTTCCTGCGCGTCGACGACACCTCGCGCCTGCTCGTCGAAATCAACAATGTGGGTGGTGCATCGGGCACTTATGGTGTCGCCCTGTCGACCGGCACCGGCCTTGGCACTGACGCGACCGACACGCAGGTCGAGCTGGCCCAGGGTGAACGCACGGCGCTCAACCTCAAGCTGCAGGGTCTGGCGATCGGCGACTGGCCCATCGAGCTGACCATCACCGCACCCGATGGCAGCACCCAGACCAAGGCGCTGACCCTGGGCGTCCGCCCCATCAGCGCCCCGGTCACCACCAGCACGCTGATTGCCATCGACCCCGGCAAGACCACCAGCATTGATGAGGACTTTTTTGCCAGCTACATGGCCAATACCGGCGCCATGACCCTGGCGGTCGGCCCTCTCGCCCGGCTCGATGTCCCCGGCCTGCTGCTCTCGCTCGACCGCTATCCCTATGGCTGTGCCGAGCAGATTTCCAGCCGCGCCCTGCCGCTGCTCTACCTCAACGACGTCGCCAAGCTGATCGGCGTGGCGGGTGATGAAGCGCTCAGCCAGACCGTCAACAACGCCATTGCCAATCTGCTGTCCAAGCAGAATTCGGGCGGCGGCTTTGGCCTCTGGGGGCCATTCGATGGTGGCGATGGCTGGCTTGATGGCTATGTCACCGACTTCCTGCTGCGCGCCCGGGCAGCCGGCTATGCGGTGCCCGAGCAGGCCATGAGCCGGGCGCTCGACAATCTGGGCAACCAGCTCTCCTATGCCAGCGACTTCGACAATGGCGGCGAAGACATAGCCTATGCACTCTACGATCTGGCGCGCGCCGGACGCGTCAGCATGGGCGATCTGCGCTACTATCTCGAAGCACGCCTCGACGCCTTCGGTTCGCCCCTGGCCAAGGCCCAGCTCGGCGCCGCCCTGGCGCTCTATGGCGACACCACCCGCGCCGCCACGGCCTTCGATGCGGCCGTCAGCAGTCTGGCCGATGCGCCCAACCGGCAGCGCTACCGTGCCGACTATGGCAGCCTGCTGCGCGACACAGCGGGCGTATTGGCACTGGCGGCCGAATTCAAGCCGGCCGGCGTCGATCTGACGGCGCTGGCCGACCAGCTCGCCAAACTGCGCAACGCCGCCCGCTATAGCTCGACCCAGGAAGATGGCTGGACCCTGCTGGCGGCGGCCGCTCTGGGCAGCAGCACCACCGACGGGACCATCAGCCTGAACGGAGAGGCCCTCGCCGCGCCGGTCTATCGCCGCTTCGAGCAGGCCGGGTTCAGCGCCATCGACATCACCAATAATGGCGATGCCGCCACCCAGGCCAAGGTGACCGTCACCGGCTATCCCAGCGTGCAGCCCGACCCATCCAGTGCCGGCTTTACCCTGTTCCGCGAGTATTTCCTGCCCGATGGCACCCCCATTGACATCGACATCGACGCCATCGCCCAGAATGAGCGGCTGGTGGTGGTGCTGACCGTCTATCCGGAGACCCTGGGATCAGGACAATACCTGCTGGCCGACCCGCTGCCCGCCGGCTTTGAAATCGAAAACCCGGACCTGTCGTCAGGCGATGGCGTGGCCGATTTCAACTGGCTGCAGCTCGACACGGCCAGCCATGTGGAATCGCGCACCGACCAGTATGTCGCCGCCTTCCGCTTCTTCTCCGAGCCGGGCAGCTTCACCACGGCCTATCTGGTGCGGGCCGTCAGCCCGGGTCTGTTCACCCTGCCCGGCGCCACTGTCGAGGACATGTATCGGCCAGAGCTGCGGGCCAATACCGCCGCTGGCATGGTCGAGGTGACCGCGACAGGCCCGTGAGCACGCCCGAGGCGACACCACCCTTATCCTCACCGCGCCCCTGGGCGCGGTGGCTGACGCTGCTCGGCTTTGCCCTGTTCGTGCTGGCCTTTGCCGGCACGATTCAGCTCAGCGCCAGCATTGCCCGCATTGCGCAGGCACTGCCCCCCACGCCGCATGCGGCCACGCTGCCCGTCTCCACCGCCGTGACCGATCGGGACGGGCTGTTGCTGCGACCCTTCGCCACCGCCCAGGGCCGCTGGCGCCTTCCCGTCAAGCGCGACGCGGTCGATCCGCGCTTCCTTGCCATGCTGATCGCCTATGAAGACCGCAGCTTTGCCAGCCATGACGGCATCGCCTGGTCATCCATGCTGCGCGCTGCCGGGCAATTCGTCATGGCGGGCGGCCGGGTCGTGTCCGGCGGCTCAACGCTGACCATGCAGGTGGCCCGACTGCTCGAAGGGGAGCCCACGCGCGACGCCTGGGGCAAATTGCGCCAGATGGTGCATGCCCGCCAGCTCGAAGCCGATCTCGGCAAGGACGACATTGTCGACCTCTACCTGACGCTGGCGCCCTATGGCGGCAATATCGAGGGGATCCGCGCCGCGAGCCTGGCCTATTTCGGCAAGGAGCCGAACCGGCTGACCACAGCGCAGGCGGCGCTGCTGGTGGCCTTGCCACAATCGCCTGAACTTCGCCGCCCCGACCGCAATCCCGAGGCCGCCCGTGCCGGCCGCGACAAGGTGCTTGATCGTCTCGTGGCCCTGGAGGCCCTGCCAGTTGAAGAGGCCATTGCCGCCAAGCACGAGCCGGTGCCGACGGCCCGCCGGGCCTTTCCCATGCTGGCCGCCCATCTGGCCGAACAGGCGGTGCGCGCCCAGCCAGATGCTCGCACGATCAGTCTGACCATCGAGCGGCGCCTGCAGGACGCCCTCGAGCAGCTCGCTGCCGCGCGGGCCCGCTTGATTGACCCCAGGGTCTCGGTCGCCATTGTCGCCGCCGATATCGACAGCGGCGAGATCCTCGCCTCAATCGGTTCGGCCGGCCTGTTTGCCACCCAGAGCGACGGCTATGTCGATATGACCGGGGCCGTACGCTCGCCCGGCTCCACCCTCAAGCCGCTGATCTATGGGCTGGCGTTCGAGCTGGGACTGGCCCATCCACAAAGCCTGATCGAGGATCGCCCCACCGCCTTTGGCAGCTATGTCCCGATCAATTTTGATGGCTTCAGTCGCGGCACGGTGACCATTCACGACGCCCTGACGCAGTCGCTCAACATCCCCGCCGTGGTGGTGCTTGATGCCGTGGGGCCGGCGCGGCTGGTGTCGCGCCTGCGCCGGGCCCACGCCGATCCGCGCCTGCCCACCGATACCGCGCCGAGCCTTGCCGTCGGCCTGGGTGGCGTCGGCATTACCCTGCGCGATCTGGTTTCGGTCTATGCCGCCATTGCCCATGGCGGCACGCCGGTGATTGTGCATGACGGCACCACCCCGCCACTGCCCCCATCCATAGCCGCGCCCGTGCTCGACCCGATCAGCGCCTGGTATGTCGCCGATATCCTGGCTGACGTCGCCCCACCGCTGAACGGCTCGCCCGGCCGTATCGCCTACAAAACCGGCACCTCCTATGGCTATCGCGATGCCTGGGCCATCGGCTTTGACGGCAAGACCGTGATCGGCGTCTGGGCCGGCCGCCCCGATGGCGCCCCCGTCCCGGGCCTCGCCGGCATTACCGGCGCCGCGCCAATCCTGTTTGAGGCCTTTGACCGGCTGGGCAGTCGGCGCGCGCCGCTGCCGCGCGCCCCCAGGGGGACCCTGTTTGCCTCGACCACCGAGCTGCCCGCCCCGCTGCGGCGCTTCCGCCATCCCGACACCGACCTGGTCGCCCGCGACGCCGCCCCCGAGATCGCCTTTCCCGGCGATGGCGTGGCCGTCGATCTGGGTCTGGGCCTCGGCCAATCCGCCCCGCTCATGGTCAAGGTGCGCAACGGAGTGCCCCCCTTCACCTTCTTTGCCAATGGCGCCCCGTTCGGGCGGCCCGGTTTTGCCCGTCAGGACAATTGGCACCCCGACGGCCCCGGCTATGTCACGCTGTCGGTGGTCGACGCCGAAGGGCGGGGCGACAGTGTCAGGGTGTTCCTGAACTAGGCCTGGTGCGATTTGACGTCGGCACGAATCTTCGGCCGGCGCTTGGGCTCGCCCCCCCAATTGAACCCCCTTGGAATTTAATCGAATTGGTAACCATTTTGGCCTAGTTCTTGTCGGCAATACGCTGTTGCCGGCGAGTACGGACAAGTAACGCGATATGCGCCAGTTTGCTCCTGCCCTGATGTTCTCAACACTATCGGTAGTGCTGGTCGTCGCCTTCATGCTGGCCCCAAAGGCCAAGGGTGAAATGGCCGTGGCCTTTGCCCCCTTCACCAGCGAGCAAACCGCCTGGGCCATCGTGCGTGCCGCTGGCGGATACGCCGTGGGGCCAACCAAACTGCCCAATATTGTCGTGGTCTATGCCGACAACGCCGATTTCCAGCAGCGTGCCAGAAGCCTGGGTGCGCTGTTTTTTCTCAAAGCTTCCGGGCTGTGTGCACCCCAACTTGAACGCGAAACAACATGACACTTGATTCCATAAGAAGCCGAGCCTCGGTCTTCGTTGCTGGCCTGGCGGCCGCAATGGCCGCCATCGCGGTGCTTGTCGAATTTCTGCTACAGGGTGAACTGGGCCTGGGCAGTCTGCTGGGTGGCCTCGGCATTGCCGGGCTGCTTGTTACCTTCCTCGCCAGCCGCCAGTCTGCCGCCTTCCGCTATATGGCAGTGGCGGTAATGATGGCCGAAGTGATGGCCATGCTGATCTCCGCCCGCGGGCAGCCGCTGCAGACCGACATTCACATGGCGTTCTTCGCCGGTCTGGCCGTTTGTGCACTGCTCTATGACGCCAAGGCCATTATCCTGGGTGCAGCCCTGGTCGCGGTACACCATCTGGTGCTGGGCATGACCCTGGACGATTTGATCTTTTACGGTGGCGGCGGCCTTGGCCGGGTCATGCTGCACGCCGTAATTCTGGTGATCGAAGCCCTCGGCCTGATCTGGATGACCACCAACACCCAGCATCTGCTGCAGATCGCCGACGACCGCTCCGAACAGGCGCAGACCAGCGCCGAAAAGGCGGAATCGCTTGCCGATGAGGTCGAGCGGACCACTGCCGCCGGGCGCCAGGCGCGCCAGGCCACGATGGAGCAGCTCTCCACCGACTTCAACCGTGTGGTCACGGCCGCAAGCCAGGGCGATTTCTCGGCCCGCATTGAGACCAGCTATAGCGACCCTGAACTGGCAACGCTGGCTTCGTCCATCAATGGGCTGATCGAAACCGTGGGCGAAAGTCTGGGCGAGACCGCGCGGGTATTGTCCAGCCTGGCCAATACCGATCTGCGCGCCCGCATGACCGGGAAATATCAGGGTGCCTTCGCCCAGCTACAGACCGACACCAATGCCCTCGCCGAGACGCTGACGACTATCATGACGGCGCTTCGCACCGCCATTTCCAACATGCGGGAGGCCACCGGTGAAATCGTCATCGGCACCAATGATCTCAGCGAGCGCACGACCAAGCAAGCCGCAACCATTGAAGAAACCTCGGCCGCCATTGAGCAGTTGGCAGCGACGGTGCTCGAAAATGCCGATCGGGCCCGCGATGCCAATATCAATGCACAAAAGGTCAATCAGGTGGGTGAGGAGGGCGGTCTCGTCATGGGGCAGGCCAATGCTGCCATGTCCCGCATCACCGAATCGTCCGCCAAGATCTCCAACATTATCGGCCTGATCGACGACATCGCCTTCCAGACCAATCTGCTGGCGCTCAATGCCTCGGTGGAAGCAGCCCGCGCTGGCGATGCCGGGCAGGGCTTTGCCGTGGTGGCCGTCGAAGTGCGGCGCCTGGCGCAGTCGGCGGCGCAGGCATCCTCCGATGTCAAAATCCTGGTTGACGCCTCGGCTGGCGAAGTCGGCACCGGCACCAGGCTGGTGGCCGAAGCGGCCAGCAAACTGGCGACGATGGTGGACGCGGCCCGGGCCAACAATAAACTGATGGAAGGCATTGCCCGCAATAGCCGCGAACAGTCTTCGGCCATTGACGAGGTGTCCGGCGCGGTGCGCCAGATCGACCAGATGACCCAGCACAATGCAGCCCTGGTCGAGCAAACCAATGCCGCCATCATGCAGACTGAGAACCAGGCGACTGAGATCGACCGGCTCGTCGAAGTGTTCAAGACCGATGACCGCCCCAAGACCCGGTCCGCTATGCCCGCCTCGGACGTGCAGCAGCTGCGCCGGGCGGCAAGCGGCTTTCGTCGTTAGCCACGCCCCTGACAAAAAAGGGACGGCAGAAATGCCGTCCCGTGCACGTGGCACTTGCCAATCGGCCTGAACGCTAACCGACCTTGGCCAGCGCCTGTTCAACATCGGCAATGATGTCGTCAATATGCTCAATGCCCACCGAGATGCGCACCAGATCTTCCGACACACCGGCCGTGGCCAGTTCCTCCGTCGAGAGCTGGCGATGGGTGGTCGAGGCCGGGTGGCAGGCCAGTGATTTGGCGTCGCCGATATTGACCAGTCGCAGGATCATGTTGAGGGCGTCAATGAACTGACCACCCGCCACCGCGCCGCCCTTGATGCCAAAGCTGACAATGCCCGAGGCCTTGCCCTTGGTGATCTTGTTGGCAGTCGCATGATACTTGCTGGTCGGCAGCGCCGCATAATTCACCCAGCTCACCTTGGGATGTGCCTGCAGGTAGTTGGCCAGGGCCAGCGAATTCTCGCAATGCCGTTCCATGCGCAGGCCCAGTGTTTCCAGCCCCATCAGGAACAGGAAGGCGCTGTGCGGCGACAGGGCCGCGCCGGTATTGCGCAATGGCACCACGCGGCAACGCCCGATATAGGCGGCAGCGCCAAGCGCCTCGGTATAGACCACGCCGTGATAGGAGGGGTCGGGCTCGTTGAGGATCTTGAAGCGGTCCTTGTTCTTGACCCAGTCGAACTTGCCGCTATCGACAATGATGCCGCCGATGGAATTGCCGTGCCCGCCGATATATTTGGTCAGCGCGTGCACCACGATATCGGCGCCGAATTCGAACGGCCTGCACAGATAGGGCGTCGCCACCGTATTGTCGACAATCAGCGGCACGCCATGCTTGTGCGCGATCTCGGCCAGCCGCTGAATGTCCACAACATTGCCGGCCGGATTGCCGATCGACTCGCAGAAGACCGCCTTGGTGTTCTCGTCAATCAGCGCGTCGATGCCGTCAAAATCGCCCTGATCGGCCAGCCGCACGTCAATGCCCTGGCGCGGAAACGAGTGCATGAACAGGTTATAGGTGCCACCATAGAGCTGGCTCACCGAAACGATATTGTCGCCCATCCCGGCAATCGCCTGGATCGCATAGGTGATGGCCGACATGCCCGAGGCCACGCACAGCCCGGCAATGCCGCCTTCCATTTCCGCCACGCGCTGCTCCAGCACGGCCGTCGTGGGGTTCATGATGCGGGTATAGATATTGCCCGGCACCGCCAGATTGAACAGGTCGGCGCCATGTTTGGTGTCGTCAAAGGTATAGGAGGTGGTCTGGTAGATCGGCACCGCCGCCGCCTTGGTGGTTGGCTCCGATGTGTAGCCGTGGTGCAGCGCAATTGATTCCAGCTTCATGGATTACCCTCTCGTCCGTTGGATTTCATTGTTCGATCTAAGCGATACCATCGCTGGCCAGCATTTTGCGCCGCTGATCGCACGTTTCGGCGACGTCGTCGCCCAAATAACAAAGACCATGGTTGCAAGCAAGTTTGGGTCGACAGGACGTCGAGTGGCTGACCTCGGCGGCAATTGGGCGGCTGCGAGGCGCCGAAATGCCCAGAGCCCCTGATTGCAGGCGTGCCTGTCAGCGCGCAGTCACCGCTGCGGGAAGGCGCCAGTCCGCCCACGCCGCACCCGGTTGCGGACGACCCGTGGCCACGCCCCGTGTCGTTCGCAAAAGCGACCATGAGCGATCAATCGCGCTCGGCGACCGGGTCTTTGCGCGGCACCGCTCGCAGCTTGTCGAGCAGATAGGCGTGGGTGGCCCGATTGGCCACAATCAATACCCCGGTGCGTTCAAAAACGTCCGGTCCGCGCCCCCACCAGTCCGTAACAATGCCGCCAGCCTCCTCGACCAGCAATATGCCGGCAGCGGTGTCAATAAAGCCGGTTTCTTCGTAGTAGCCGGTCAATCGCCCGCAGGCGACATAGGCGCAGGAATTGGCCGCACTACCGACCACACGGACGGCGCCAATCGGGGCGCGGATGGTGTCGAGCCGGTCATAGGCGCCCGGATAGAGCTGCAGGTTCGGGGTGGGCAGACCCGTACCAACGCACATCATCGCCACATCGGTGCTGGCACTGACGTGCAGACGCTCGCCGTTGAGAAAGGCGCCAGCGCCCTTGAGCGCGGTGAACATCTCGTCGGCCACCGGATTGTAGATCAGGCCGCACATGGTCTGATTGCCACGTCGCAGGGCAATGGTGATGGTGTAGTGCCAGCCATTGAGGAAATTGGTGGTGCCGTCGATGGGGTCAACGAGCCAGCGATGGTCGGCGTCGCCACCTTCCACCGGGGCGAATTCCTCGCCGGTCAGGCTCCAGTCGGGCTGCAGCGCGAACAGGCCGTCCCGGATCAGTTGCTCGCATTCCTTGTCGGCATCGGAGACGAAATCGCCGGGGCCCTTGACGCCGATTTCAAGTTCGGCGAAGCGCTTGAAGTGGCGCTGGGTCAAGGCACCGGCACTGCGTGCGATGGCAACCATCTGGTCGAGAGTGTCAGCGTAAGAGACGGTCATATGGTCAGCGCCATGGCAAGACCCTCCGGGTCATCGGTAGTGATTTGATCGACTTTGAGTGCCAGCAGGCGGTTGACCTGCGACAGGGTGGTGGGGTTAACGGCACTGATCGTCCAGGCATCCACGCGATGGCCTTCGGCCTGGCAGGCGGCAATCATGTCGAAACCAGCCTGATCAGCCTCGAGCACGATCTCGTAGCTCAGATAGATGAAATCAGCCCGGGGTGCCGTTGCCAGCGCATCGGCCGTAAAACGACCGAAATCGCCACTGCTCCGCAATTTCGCCAGTGACGCGCCATAGCAGGGATCGTAGCCACGGCGCAGGCCGGGCGTGGCCGCAGCCAGGAGCTCGACCGCCTCGGCATCGCCGCCCGAGACGATCATATGCGGCGCCAGGGGGCCTATGCTGGCGGCGAAACCGGCAATGGTTTGCGGGTCCAGCGCGGCGGCATCCTGTTTGAAGTCGAGCTGCAGCAAGCTATCGGGATGGGGCAAATCATCGGCCAACAATGCGCACAGGTCTTCGAGCAGCATGACCCTGTCGGGGATGGGCCGCCCGTCTGCGCCGCGCAGATACAGTTGGCGCAGTTCGCTGGCCCGGGCCTTGGCGACCAGTCCGCTGCCGGTGGTCTCGCGGTCCAGTTGCAGGTCGTGCAAAATGGCGCAGCCATGGTCGGCATGGACCACCAAATCGACCTCGACACTGGCGCCCAGGCGCATCGCCTCGATAAGGCGCTTGCCGGTAAATGCCGGATCGGACGCCCGGCGCCGCCCACGATGCCATTTCAGCCAGGTGCGATGGCCGTCGCGCTCCACATAGCGAGGATTTGTCATCGTCATCCCCGATAGATCTGGGCGTTGTCGCGAAACGCCGCGATGGCAGTCGGCTTTACGTCAACGCTCTGGCCCTGGCTGAACAGATCGGGATGGGCCACCATGGCTTTGATGCGGGTGCCGTCCTCAAGATCAAGGTCAACCAGGCCGTGGCTGCCAAAGTCGGTGATGCGATGGATCTTGGCCGCGCCGTGATCGGCAACAACCAGTTCAAGGGCCTCTGGACGCACGGCCAGCGTCGCCGGCCCGTCGCTGACCGGCAGCGGCACCGACAGGCCCGCGCCGCTGAACTGGCTATTGCTGACCGTACCATCCACCAGATTCATCGAACCGATGAAACCGGCCACGAACGGCGTCTGCGGGTTGCGATAGACCACATCGGGGCGATCCACCTGCTCGCTGCGGCCCTCGCGCATGACCACGATCCGGTCGGCCATGGAGAGCGCCTCATCCTGCCCGTGGGTGACGAACAGCGTGGTGATCTTGAGCCGCTGCTGAATGTCGCGCACTTCCTCACGCAGGCGTTCGCGCAGATGCTGGTCGAGGCTGGCAAACGGCTCGTCGAGCAGCAGGATCTTGGGCTCCAGCACCAGCGAACGGGCGAGGGCAACCCGTTGTTGCTGCCCGCCCGAGAGCTGGTGCGTCAGGCGGTTGCCATAGCCGGCCAGGCCGACCAGTTCGAGCACGGCCTCGACCTTCTCGCGGATCTCGGCGGTGGGCAGCTTGCGCAGCTTGAGGCCGAAAGCAAGGTTCTTGAAGACGTTCATGTGGGTCCACAGCGCGTGGCTCTGGAACACCATGCCGGTGGGGCGCTTGTCGGGCGACAGGCGGGTGATGTCGTCACCATCAATGGTGATGACGCCCGCCGAGGGCTGTTCAAAGCCACCCACCATCCGCAGCAGTGTGGATTTGCCCGAGCCCGAGGGACCGAGCAGGCAGACAAGCTCCCCATCTGCCACATTGAGCGAGAAGCGTTCGACGGCGACAGTGCCGCCCGCAAAAACCTTGGAAACATCAGAGATAGCGAGAACGGACATCTATTTTCTTCCTAGCCGCCAAAGCCGCGGGCAAAGGCACCGCCGCCAATAACGCGGCGCGCGAACATCAGCGCGACGAATGAGGGAACCCAGAGCATGACCGACAGCACGGCGCCGTACTGGATGACCATCTGGTTGTTGATGAAACTGATCATCAGCACCGGCATGGTGCGAATTGCGGGCGCCCCAATCAGCCAGGCCCCTTCGGTTTCATAGAAAGTGCCAACGAAAGTCAGCAGCACGGCGGCGGCAATGGTGGGGCCGGCCTGGGGCAAGGTGATGGACCAGAATACCCGCAAAGGGCTGGCCCCGACATCGCGGGCCGCTTCTTCCATGCGCCGGTCGACAGCCTGAAAGGCGGCCACCGGAATCCAGATCATGAACAGCAATGTGCCCACCAGCTGGATCAGGACAACACCCCAGAAGGTGCCGATCAGATTGAGTTGCAGGAAAATCGCCGCAATGGCGATCAGCAGGCCGAATTTGGGAAAGGCATGCCCGGCCAGAAACGAGAAGAACAGCACGGTTCTGGCGGGGAAGCTCATGCGGGCAAAGGCATAGGCGGCCGGCAGGCAGATCGCCGCCGACAGCAGGGTGACCACGGTAGAGAGCTGCAGGCTCAGCGTCAGCGCCCCCCAAACATCGGGACGGGTCAGCGTCTGCTCCCAGAAACGCAGGCCGAACTGCTGCGGCACCACATTGGGATAACGCCAGATTTCGGTGAAGGCCCAGGTGCCGACAACCAGCAGCGGGAAGATGATGGCGAGCGACAACAGCAGCGTGAAGGTGATGCCGAGCCCGTCAATGCGCGGGCGCGCTGTGATGGTAACTGCCATGGCTATTTCCTCTGATTGCGCGCGACGGAGCGCACATAAAACAGCCCGAAGGCGATACAGAAGCCGAAGGTAATGACAGCCTGCGTCATGGCGTTGAGCGGGTCATTCACCTCGCGGAACGTGCGCTGCATGAACGGGCCCATCATCTCAGGCGCGGCGCGGCCCAGCAGATAGGGCAAGGTGAAGGCCGAAAAAATACCCAGGATGGAGAAGGACAGTGCCACCAGAATGGAATTGGAAATGCGCGGCATGATGATGTGCCAGAACACCTGCAGGCGGTTGGCGCCAACATCGCGGGCCGCCTCGATCGCCTGATTGGCAACGCTACCGAGCCCCGAAAGCAGAATCAGCACGGTGAGCGGGATATTGTCCCAGACGAGGCCGATGACCGGGCCCCAGGGCGTCAGATAGGGCGTGCGGATCTTGGGCAGGCCGACCGAATTGAGGATGATGTCGACCATGCCATTGGGGCCGAGCACGCGAATAAAGGCATAGGCCAGAATGATCGATGGCACGAACATCGGAAAAATAGCCAGCGCCTGCACAAAGCCCGGCAGAGGGCCCTGCGCAAAGCGTAAATAGAGCGCAATCGGCAGGCAGATCACCAGCAGGAACAGGGCGCACACGCCGGTGGTCCACAGCGTGATGCTCAGATTGGCGAGGCTGTAGCCGTCGGAAAAAAAGAAACCATAGCTCGAGAAGTCCAGACCATAGTCGCCCGTTTGATCGGGGCGCCAGATGGTGCGGACAATCGCATTGATAATGGGCCAGACGACCAGCCAGGCCATCAGCAGCACGGGGATCCCGACGAGCAGGAGGCCGGTTGGCCTCCTGCTGTCACCAGTGGCATCGATCAGCGGCCGATGCTCCGCTTCAGTCGCCTGGCTCACGAGGCGCGGTCAACATTGGGTGCAACATTGCGGTACCAGCCGTCATTGATGGCGGGCTCCCAGTCGCCACTCGGGAAGGTGGGAATGGATGTCGGCACGATGTCGGCAAAGCGCTCGCGCAACTCGGGCGAAACATATTCCCAGGAAACGCCCGGAAAGCCACCCAGTTCGGTGAGGATGGCGCTCTGGATTTCTTCGGACAGGATGAAATCGGCCAGCTTGAGCGCAGCATCGCGATTGGTGCCGTTCTCGATGACGATGCTGCGCGTGAAGCCGCCGGCCAGCGCCAGATCCTGCAACTGTACCAGACCCGTATCAGCGGGCAGCACGCCCTGATCGATAGCCTGCAGCACCTGATCGGACCAGACCGGGGTCATGGTAACCACGCCCTGCGCCAATAGCTGGATCGACTGGGTATTGCCCGACGAATAGGCGCCGCCATCATAGAGCGAGGGCGCGATGTCCTGCAGCAAGGCCCAGGCTTTGCCCAGCGCGTCATTGCCGAATTCTTCGGTGTAGTTGTCGACGGTGAAGGCCGATGGATCGAGCCCGTTGGCCTGGTGAATGGCACGGCGAACGAAGTTGCCGCCCGAACCGCCCTTGTCGGGACGATTGTAGACGAACTGGCCCGGGTTGGCTTTGATCCAGCTCACCAGATCGTCCCACGATTTGGGTGCATCGGCAGGCGCCAGTTTTGTCGTGTCATAGGCGAGCAGCACCTGGCTGCCGCGATAGGGCAGGCTGTAGTCACTCTCAATGGCCAGCGGATTGACCTTGGAATAATTGGACAGGCCCGCTTCCTTGATATTGGTGTAGACGCCCGCATCAATGGCGCCCGATGGCAGCAGTGCGTTGGCCGATTCAAAGAAGTCCGCCTGCGGATCCGCATTGGCCAGCTTGGCGGCCATGGCGCGTTCGCCAATCGAGATGATGCCACTGCTGTCACCCCCGTCGACCAGATTGATCGATACGCCCGGATTGGCCGCCTCGAAGGCCGGCGCTACCGTATTGGTCCAGAAGTCGAGAATATTGGTGTCAGAGCTGGTGTACCAGTCAATCCGACCGGTTTCGGCGAAGGCCAGGCGTGGCATCAGAGCCATGCCGGCGGCAGTCCCTGCCGCCGAGATCATAAAAGTACGACGTTTCATCTTGCTCTCCCATCTAGATGACTCAAGACGAGCCTCTACGCTGTTACCGATCCTGGAGGTGGCACATCGGCCTATGGCCGAAGGGCGAATTCAGAACGGCATGTATCCGCCCACCTCATGGGGCTCCTCCCCGGTACAACGACCGGCGCAAGGCAACCCCAATCTTGTGTCGGATGTTGCCAGGCGCTTGACCGCACCCCATGACAGCATTGAAAACCAGTGCACACAAGTGCAATGTTCAATCCGACTGTCGGGATGTCTATCGATGCTGCATAACATTTTGATGACGCAAGCAGGCTGATCACGTGTGCAAGTCCTTTGCACAAAAGTGCAGAATACGCGGGACGGTCAGGAAGCGTTTGGCCTGACCGATTTTCGCCACACCGGAACCGGCTCGAACAGCCGCCGCTCGGACCCGGCAGTATCGGGGTCGAGCAGCAGGTCGACGACATGGGTCGCCATGGCCGTCAGCGGTTGGGCAAAGGTGGTCAGCTTGTAGGATTCCCAGCTGGCCTGTTCGATATCGTCAAAGCCGATAATGCAGAGATCATCGGGGATGCGGCGACCAAATTCGTGACGGGCGGCGTCCATGAAGCCAAGCGCCAACAGGTCAGTGACGCAGAACACGCCGTCAGGTGCCTGCGAGCGACCAAAGACGCGGCGCGCGCTTTCAAAGCCCGAGGCGTAGCTCGTCGGCCCGGTCGAGGTAACGGTGACCTGCAGACCCGCCGCTTCGGCTGCTGCAACAAAGGCCCGTTCGCGCTGCACCAGACTGGCGGTGCCCGCCGTCGAGGTAATGACGCCAAGGCGCTGGCATCCGGCGCGGCGCAGCAGATACAGCGCCTCGACGCTGGCCATGGCGTTGTCCACACCCAGATTGTGGCTCCCCACCAGTTGATCATCGCGGTTGATCAGCACGACCCGCTGGCCATTGGCCAGGCAGGTTTCAATCAGGGCGGCCGGTGGCGTTCCCGACAGCACCACGGTGGCATCGGCGCGATAATTCAGGGTCTGGCGCAGCGCCGAGGAAACACTCTCGGTGTCGGTTTCGGTGTTGATCACCATGGTTATCTTGCCGGCGGCCTGCAGTTTGCGCGTCAGCACATCGACCATGGTGGCGCGAATGGGCGTCGTCATGTCGGCAACGACCAGGCAGACAATGCTGCTGCGTTCGCGCAAGACCCGGGCCAGATGATTGACGTGATAGCCCAGCGCACTGGCAGCCGCGAGTACCTTGCGGCGGGTTGGCTCGGAGACGCTGGCGCCATCAGTAAAGGTGCGTGACACAGCCGAGCGCGACACACCGGCCTTTTCGGCCACCATCTGGGCACTGACGAAACTGCGGGGCCTCAAATCGCTCATTGTGCCGGTCCGAACTTTTACTGCACCGTACGCGCAAGATGGGGCGCAAACCAAGCCGTCACCTGCAACAGCATCATGCGCCAGACTGACCTTGTAAACGGATTGACCAGCCCGTGGCAATTTCAGCCACACGACCGCCAGGCCGATCAAACCAGCGCTTCAAAAATCAACTTGTTGCAAAGGGATCGATGGCGGAGAGAGAGGGATTTGAACCCCCGATGGAGTCACCCCCATGCCGCATTTCGAGTGCGGTGCATTCGACCACTCTGCCATCTCTCCGCAAGATCGATGCAACCCCGAGGGGCGCGTGCAGTCAACACGGGCGGGCTTATGGCATAGCAGCAGGCACGCCGCAATAGTTTCTGTGCGGTTTCATGGCCCGAACGCGCCAATGTGAGGAGCATTCGGCCCGCCGTCACGTTTTCGTGCGGTGACGAACCCTGCCGCCCCCGCTAGCGTTCCAGGGAGCGCAGACTTTTGCCGAATATGGGAGAACACCAATGGTTAGACGCCGTGAACTGGTCGCCGGCATGGCGACGCTATCACTGCTGTCGCTGAGTGGCGCAGCCCTGACCAGCGCCGCCGCGCAGGAGGCAGCCCTTGATGGCGATGCCATCGCCACCGCGCAAGGCGACATCATCGTGCACCCTGTCGACCATGCCAGCCTGCTGCTCGGCTTTGGCGATCAGGTGATCTATGTCGATCCCGTCGGCGGCGCCGCGCGCTATGCCGGTCTGCCCGCCCCCACCGCCATCCTGATCACCCACGGCCATGGCGACCATTTCGACGTGCCGACCCTGCAAGCCATTGCCGGGGCTGCGCCGATCATCACCAATGCCGAGGTGTTCGACAAACTGCCCGAGCCGCTCAAGGCCCAGGCAACTGCCATGGCCAATGGCGAGGATGGCACGGTCAACGGCATCGCCGTCAGCGCCATCCCGGCCCACAATATCACTGCCGACCGCATGAACTACCATCCGGTGGGCGTTGGCAATGGCTATCTGCTGACCCTGGGCGACAAGGTGGTCTATGTAGCCGGCGACACCGAACCGACCCCCGAAATGCTGGCGCTGAGCGGCATTGCCGTGGCCTTCCTGCCGATGAACCTGCCCTATACCATGACGCCCGAACAGGCGCTTGAGGCGATCAACAGCTTCAAGCCCGCCATCGTCTATCCCTACCACTATGGCGAAAGTGATCTGGGCGTACTGGAAACCGGCATCGGACCCGATACCGAACTGCGCCTGCGCAACTGGTATTCTGCGGCCGGCTAGGCCGCGCCACGCTTGACTCTTGGGGCATTTGCCCTGATAAGCGCCTCGGAATTGCGTGCAGGCTGGTCTTGCGCGCTGCCTTTGTTTGAAAACGCTGTTCGAGGTTGCCCGCTGGTTTGATCGCCGGCACGCATTCACGAAGACCGCAGGATCAGGGCTTGCCCTGCGGCGCCACAGGACGCGACACAATGGGACCGGGCGTTTGACGCTCCCGGTTAAACTATGACTTTTGCCGTGATCAAAACCGGTGGCAAGCAGTATAAGGTTGCCGCCAACGACGTTCTCAAGATTGAAAAGCTCGATGCCGAAGCCGGCACCATCGTCACCTTCGACCAGGTGCTGATGGTTGATGGCGAAGTCGGCGCCCCGCTGATCGAAGGCGCGCTCGTCGCTGCCGAGCTGCTTGAAACCCGCAAGCAGAAGACGGTCATCATCTTCAAGAAGAACCGTCGCCACAATTATCGTCGTCGCAATGGCCACCGCCAGTTGCTGTCGACCGTGCGCATCACCGAAATCCTGACCGGCGGCGCCAAGCCGACCATCAAGGCTGTTGGCGTCGTGGCCAAGACTGAATCGGTGACGGAAGCCAAGCCTGCCAAGAAGGCCGCAGCGCCCAAGGCGGACAAGGCTGAAGCCGCAACCGAAACCAAGGCACCGGCCGCCAAGAAGGCCGCCGCCAAGCCAGCCGCCGACTTCACCGACGACATCAAGCTCATCGGTGGCGTGGGTCCGGCGCTGGAAAAGAAGCTGCACGCCGCCGGCGTCACCAGCCTCGTCCAGATCGCTGCCTGGAAGAAGGCCGACATTGCCAAGTTCGACGAAGAGCTTGACCTGCGTGGCCGTGCCGAGCGTGACGAATGGGTTGCCCAGGCCAAGGATCTGGTCGCTGGCAAGCCGCCGCGCGCCAAGGTTGACCAGGACGCGGCAGCCGAAGACAAGACGAAGTAAGGAGCTAGAGCACCATGGCACACAAAAAAGCAGGCGGTTCATCCCGCAACGGTCGTGATACGGCTGGCCGTCGTCTCGGCGTCAAGAAGTTCGGTGGCGAAGTTGTCGTTGCCGGCAACATCATCATCCGTCAGCGCGGCACCAAGTGGCACCCCGGCACCGGCGTTGGTCTGGGCAAGGACCACACCATCTACGCCCTGGTCGACGGCAATGTGTCGTTCCGCACCCGCGCGAACTCGAAGGTGTTTGTTTCTGTCGACCCGGCACTGGCCGCCGAATAACCCGGCCGGTCTCTCGAACCCAGCCGGTGACCCGTTCCCCGGCTCGTGTTCGCGACCAAGCGAAATTGACAAGGGGAGCCGGTTCGCCGGTTCCCCTTTTTGCATTGCAGAATTTGAGCACGACAATGGACAGCATCAAACAACACCTGCCCGCCTCGATTGCGACGGAGCGTCTGGTGCTGACCACGCCGGTGTTGGACCATGTCCCCGAAATGGCCGTGCTGGCCAATAGCCGCGCCATTCACGAAGTGCTGGCGCGCCTGCCCCATCCCTATGCCGAGAGCGACGGACGCTTCTTTGTCGAGACCATTGCCCGCGGCGACAGTGAATTTGCCTGGTCGATCCTGCACGAGGGCCATTTCATCGGCGTCATCGGCCTGCACCTGCTGCCCAACCAGGCCCCCGAGCTCGGCTATTGGCTGGGAGAGTCTTCTTGGGGTCTGGGCTTTGGCACGGAGGCCGCCAAGGCGGTCGTCGCGGCGGCCCGGGTGGCCGGCTTTGCCGCCCTTCGCGCCTCGGCACTGACCAGCAATGCCGGATCGCGCAAGGTCCTGGCCAAGGCCGGATTCATCGAGACCCATGAAGGCCCTGCACAGCACGGCACCAATGCGGGCAAACCCACCACCTTTATGCAGCTGCAACTGATATCCGGGGTCGCGGACACCCTCCCGGTCGCTGTCCGGACCGCCCGCCTGACGCTGCGCGCGCCAACCCTGCGCGACCTGGACGATATTGTGCGCCTGGCCAATAACCCCAAAATGGTCGAGACCACTGCCACGCTGCCCTTTCCCTTCGCCGACAGCGACGGTCGCGATGTCATTGCCCAGGCCGGCGGCCCGGGACAGCGTGCCTGGGCAATTGCCGATGCCGATGACGCCTTCCTGGGCACCATGCTGTTCAAGCTGGTGGACGGCAAACATCCCGAGATCGGCTATTGGCTGGGCGAACCGCATTGGGGCAAGGGCTATGCCGCCGAAGCCCTCAGCGGACTGCTCGACGCAGTGTGCACCCTGCCCGGCTTCGCCACCATCAATGCCCGCGTATTGCAGAGCAACCCCGCTTCGATCCGCGTGCTGGAGAAGGCTGGCTTCATCGTCATCGAGCACACCACCAGCGTGGTCGACCGCCATCGCGGCAAGCCGCTGCTCGCCATGCAGTGGACCGCGCCATGAATGTCACCCTGCACACGCCACGCCTGTTGCTGCGCCAGCCTCAATTGGGCGATGCTGAAGCCATTGCGCGTTACCTCAATGACTTTGAGGTTGCCGGCAACCTTGCACGCGTGCCTTTTCCTTACCATATCTCCGATGCCAGAGCATGGCTGCGCACACGGCGCGCCGGGCTGCCAGCGCAGGAAACCACGTTCTCGATCGAACTGCCCGATCATGGCTTTATCGGTCATATCGGCTTTCATGCCGGACCCAAGGGGCCCATTCTGGGCTATTGGCTGGGGCGGCCCTTCTGGAACCGCGGCATCATGAGCGAAGCGGTGGTGGCCAGCCTCGACTGGTTTTTCGCCGCCACCAGCCATGAGACCGTGCTGTCGGGTGTCTTTGTCTTCAATTCGGCCTCCCTGGCCATCCAAACCAAGCTCGGGTTTACCCAAACCGGACGCTCCACCCTGCTCTGCCTTGCGCGTGACGCCGAGGTGGAGCATATCGACACCCAACTGACGCGTAGCGTCTGGAAGGCCAGACCGACATGAAATTTCTCGATCAAGCCAAAGTGTTTGTCCGATCCGGCGATGGCGGGGGCGGCGCTGTGTCGTTCCTCCGCGAAAAATTCGTCGAGTTCGGCGGGCCCAATGGTGGCAATGGCGGCCGCGGCGGTGACGTCGTGATCGAATGCGTCGACGGGCTCAATACCCTGATCGACTATCGCTACCAACAGCACTTCAAGGCCAGTACCGGCACCCATGGCATGGGCAAGAACCGCACCGGCGCCGATGGCACCGACTCGGTGCTGCGCGTGCCTGTCGGCACCCAGGTGTTTGAAGACGATAACGAAACCCTGATCGCCGACATGACCGAAGTGGGTCAACGCGTCGTGCTGCTCTCCGGCGGCAATGGCGGCTTCGGCAATGCCCATTTCAAGACCAGCGCCAATCAGGCCCCCCGCCACGCCAATCCGGGTCAGCTGGGCGTCGAAAAATGGGTCTGGCTGCGCCTCAAGCTGATCGCCGATGCCGGCTTGGTCGGCGAGCCCAATGCCGGCAAGTCGACCTTCCTGGCGGCAGTGTCAGCGGCCAAGCCCAAGATTGCGGCCTATCCTTTCACCACCCTGCACCCCAATCTGGGCGTGGTGTCGATCGGCGAGCGCGATTTCGTTTTGGCCGACATTCCCGGGCTGATCGAAGGCGCCAGCGAAGGGGTCGGCATTGGCGATCGTTTCCTTGGCCATATCGAGCGCTGCGGCGTGCTGATTCATCTGATCGATGGCACCCAGGATGACGTCAAACGGGCCTATCAATCGATCCGCTATGAGCTGGCCGCTTATGATCCGAGGCTAGCCGAAAAGCCCGAGATCGTGGTGCTCAACAAGATCGATTCCATTCCGCCCGACGAGCTCAAGGAGAAGGTCAAGATTCTCAAAAAGCTGAGCAAGCAGGACGTGCTGCAGGTTTCGGCCGTCACCGGCAAGGGCACCGAAATGGTGCTCTATGGCGTCATCGACATCCTTGATGCCGAAAAGGCCGCCAGGCTTGAAGCAGCGCGGCGCAAGATCGAGCCGAACTGGGCCCCTTGATGCGCGCCAATGCCCTTGCGCCCTATAAGCGCCTGACCATCAAGATCGGCTCGGCCCTGCTTGTCGACAAGCAGGGCCAGTTGCGCAAGCAATGGCTGGGCGAGCTAGCAGCCGATATCACCGCGCTCAAGCGCGCGGGCTGCGAAGTGGTGATCGTGTCCTCGGGTGCCATCGCCCTTGGCCGGGGGCTGCTGGACCTTTCCGCTGTTGCCCTGACCCTGGAGCAGAGCCAGGCGGCCGCCAGCGTTGGCCAGATCGCGCTGAGCCAGGCCTGGGCCGAGGCGCTGGGCAATCATGGCATTGTCACCGGTCAGATCCTGATTACCCCCAATATCACCGAAGAACGCCGCTATTATCTCAATGCCCGCACCACCATTGCCACCCTGCTGGGCCTGGGCGCGATCCCCATCATCAACGAGAATGACAGCGTCGCCACCGCCGAGATCCGCTATGGCGACAATGACCGCCTCTCGGCCCGCGTCGCCACCATGATCGAGGCCGATTGCCTGGTGCTGCTCTCCGATATTGATGGTCTCTATACCGCGCCACCCGCCACCAATTCCGATGCCAGACATCTGCCCGAAATCCACGCCATCACCCCGGCCATTGAAGCCATGGCCGGTGGCGCCGCCAGCCATCTGTCGCGCGGCGGCATGACCACCAAGGTCGAAGCCGGCAAGATCGCCACCCAGGCCGGCACCGCCATGATCATTGCCAAGGGCACCGACAGCCACCCGTTGCGGGCCCTGGCCGAGGGCGGTCGCCATACCCTGTTCCACCCCGCCCATAGCCGGGCGCAGGCGCGCAAGCGCTGGATCATGGGTACGCTGGCGGTGGCCGGCACGGTGCAGGTTGATGCTGGCGCCGCCCGCGCGCTGCAGACCGGCAAATCGCTGCTGCCGGTGGGCGTCACCAAGGTGAGCGGCGAATTCGGTCGGGGCGACGCCATCGGCGTCAACAATCCCGATGGCATCGAAATCGCCCGTGGCCTTGCCTCGCTGGATAGCGAAGAGGCCCGGCTGGTGATGGGCAAGCACAGCGATACCGTGCTTGAATTGCTGGGCACCGGCAATCGCGCCGCCTTGATCCATCGTGACAATCTGGTGCTGGTAGGCACCCAGGAGGATAGCCATGAGCCAAGCTGACAGCACGACCGAGCTGACCGCCATCATGGCCGAGATCGGCCGCAATGCCCGCATCGGCGCCAGGGCGCTGGCCATCGCCAGTCCCGAGCAGAAGCGCACCGCCCTGCTGACGGCCGCCGGCGCCATCAATGCGCACCGCAAGAAAATCCTCGCCGCCAATGCAAAGGACATGGCCACCGCCCAGGCCAAGGGCATTTCCGCCGCTTTTCTCGACCGGCTGGAGCTGACCGATGCGCGCATTGACGGCATCATCGACGCCGTCACCACCATTGCCGAGCTGCCCGACCCCGTCGGCACCATCATTGCCGAATGGGACCGCCCCAACGGGCTGCATATCGAGCGCGTCCGTACCCCGCTGGGGGTGATCGGCGTGATCTTTGAATCGCGCCCCAATGTGACCGCTGACGCTGGAGCGCTGTGCATCAAATCGGGCAATGCGGTGATTTTGCGCGGCGGCAGCGACAGTTTTTACTCCAGCCAGGCGCTTGCCGACTGCCTGCTCGATGGCCTGCATGCCGCAGGACTGCCACAGGAATGCCTGCAGCTGGTGCCCAGCACCGACCGCGCCGCCGTTGGCGAGATGCTCAAGGGGCTGGATGGCAATATCGACGTCATCGTGCCGCGCGGCGGCAAGACCCTGGTCGCCCGCGTGCAGGATGAGGCGCGCGTACCAGTCTTTGCCCATCTCGAAGGGCTGGTGCATGTCTATGTCGACGCCTCGGCCGACCTGGACAAGGCCGTCGCCATCACGCTGAACGCCAAGATGCGCCGCACTGGTATTTGCGGGGCCGCCGAAACCCTGCTCGTGCACAAGGATGTCGTGGGCAGCCACCTCAAGCCGATCATCGACGCGCTGATCGCCAAGGGCTGCGAAATCCGCGGCGACGCCACCGTCATGGCGGCCATTCCATCCGCCAGTCCCGCAACCGAGGCAGACTGGCGCACCGAATACGAAGCCGCCATCATCGCGGTCAAAGTCGTCGACAGCCTGGACGAGGCCATCGCCCATATTGAAAAATACTCCAGCCACCACACCGAGGCGATCATTGCCGAGGATACGGCGGCTGTCGAAAAATTCTTCAACCAGATCGATAGCGCCATCCTGCTGCACAATGCCTCGACCCAGTTCGCCGATGGTGGTGAGTTCGGCTTTGGCGGCGAGATCGGCATTGCCACCGGCAAGATGCATGCCCGCGGCCCGGTCGGCGTCGAGCAACTCACCAGCTTCAAATACCGCGTCCGCGGTACCGGTCAGACGAGACCGTGATGATCCTGGCAGAAACTGATCCAGGGCACCTTCTCCCGCAAGGGGAGAGGGCGAGACACCCATCGAGTCCCGATACCGCACCATGACCCTGCGCCATCCCATCCGCATCCCCGGCATAACCGAACTGCCCCCCTCCGGGTCCGGCATGCGCATTGGTCTGTTTGGCGGCAGCTTCAACCCCATCCATGAGGGCCATCGCCTGGTGGTTGAGGAAACCCTGCGCCGTCTTGATCTTGACGCGCTCTGGGTTCTGGTGACGCCGGGAAACCCGCTGAAGAACCACCAGGACCTGGCGCCGCTGGCCGATCGGGTCATTGCCGCCCGCCGCCTGCTCGACCACCCCAAGGTCCGCGTCACCGGCTTTGAGGCCGCCTATGGCTTCACCTATTCCTGGCAGACCATCCGCTATCTGACCCAGGTAATGCCGGACCGGCATTTTGTCTGGATCATGGGTGCCGACAATCTTGTCGACTTCAGCCGCTGGGAACGCTGGCGCGATATCGCCGCCATGGTGCCCATCGCCGTCTATGTACGGCCCGGCTCGAGCCGCCGCGCGCCCGTCTCCATGGCCGCCAGCGCCCTGGCGCGCTGGCGCATCGATGAGGACGACGCCACCCGCCTGGCCAGCCTGCCGGCACCGGCCTGGGTCTATCTGCACGGGCGCCAATCGCCCCTTTCATCATCGGTCATTCGGGCACGCCGGCATGGCGTTAAGCCAAAGTGAAGACGCAATCTTGCGAAGTCGTCATCAAAAGGGCATATTGACCTTGTGTGATAACCGTCACCGGAACAGGAACGACTGCTTGCCGTTTGCAAAGACGCCTGCACATTCCGATCAACCACCAAGGATGCTGATCCCCCGCATGACCCATGCACGCGCATGGGCGGAAGGCCATTGATGATGGCCGCGCTGCCCGAAAACACCGCCACTCCCGCCACCCCTACTCTGGCGACCCCGGAACGACCGATGATCGACGTGATCCTGAACAGCCTTGACGATGCCAAGGCCGAGAGCATTGTCGCTGTCGACATCACTGGCAAATCCTCGCTGGCCGACCACATGGTTGTCGCCTCGGGCCGCTCGCAGCGCCATGTGGGTGCTGTTGCCGACCAGTTGGTCAACGCCCTGCGCGACGCCGGCTACGGCAAGCCTCGCATTGAAGGCTTGCCCCATTGCGATTGGGTGCTGGTCGATGCGGGCGATGTCATCGTCCATGTCTTCCGCCCCGAAGTGCGCGAGTTCTACAACATCGAAAAGATGTGGCAGGCCGATTTCGCGGCTGACGCGCACTAGAGCGTTTCCATGCGCGTGAGCATTGCGGCGGTCGGCCGGATGAAGGCCGGGCCGGAGCGGGAACTGGTTGCCCGCTATCTCGAGCGGGCGGTTGGCGGCGGCAAGCCGCTGGCCCTGACCGGGTTCGATGTGATTGAACTCACCGAAGCACGCTCCTCATCCGCCGCCAGCCGCAAGGCCGAGGAAGCCAAGGCGCTGCACGCTGCTGTGCCCGATGGTATCGTGGTAGCGCTGGACGAACGCGGCAAACTGATGGCCTCCGAGCCGCTGGCCCGGCAAATCGGCCGCTGGCGCGACGATGGCCGCCCGGCGATCAGCTTTGTCATTGGCGGGGCCGATGGCCTTGATCCGCAATTCACCGCCAGGGCCGATCTGGTGCTGAGCTTCTCGCCGCTGACCTGGCCGCACCAATTGGTGCGCATCATGCTGGCCGAGCAGCTCTATCGCGTCACCACCATCCTGGCGGGGCACCCCTATCATCGCGGCGATTAATCCGTGTCAATCACGGCATGGTTAAGCCGCGTTAACCTGCGGTTTTGTGTGCACTTGCTATGCTGCGCCCATTGATTCGGGCGCGCACCGCCTTTGCTGGAGACGTCATGGCATTGCTGCCGGGCAAATCACGGGGATTGCTGCTCATCGGCACGCTACTGGCGGGGTTTTCGACCCTGCCGGCGCTGGCCCAGACCGATCCCACAACTCCTGCCCCGACAGCGCCCGCGGCAGGCATTGTGGCGCCAGCAAGTGACCCTGAGCCAACGCCGCCAACCGATCCTGCCGCGCCACCGCCGGTCGACCCCGCTGCCACACAATCGGACCTAGACTCGGTGGAAGCCTCGATTTCGCTGAGCCAGCAGCGCATTGACGAGCTCAAGGCCGAAATTGCCGCCATGGAAGGCGATCGCACCAAGCAGAATGCTGCCCTGATCGCTGCGGCCCAGCGCGTCAAACTCGCCGAAATCGAAGTTGCCGATGTCGAGACCCGGCTTTCCGACCTGATAATTGCCGAACTTGAAGTGCGCGGCCGGCTCGACGGCTCCAATGCCGAGATCGCCAATGTGCTGGCGGCGCTCGAACGCATTTCACTCAATCCGCCACCGGCACTGATCGTCGACCCCGATGACGCACTGGGCTCGGCCCGCAGCGCCATTCTGATCGCTGCCATCGTCCCCCAATTGCGCGCCAAGGCCGATTCGGTCACCACCGACCTGACCGAGCTGACCAATATCAAGGCCGCCGCCCTGGCCGAAGAGGCCACGCTGCGCGCCAACCATGCCGTGCTTGAGGAAGAACAATTGCGCATTGCCACCCTGATTGCCGCGCGCAAGCAGGGCATTGGCGTGCGCACCACCCAGCTCCAGGCCGAAGAGCAGGAAGCCATGGCGCTGGCCGCCCGCGCCGCCACGCTCAAGGATCTGGTCGATAGCCTCTCGGCGCAGGTCAGTTCGGTGACCACCGCCGCCGCAGCCGCCGATGCGGCGCTGGACCCCGATTTGCCGGTGATGTCGGCCGCCGAGATCGAACTGGCACTGGCCAATAGCGCCCGCACCGAGCCCGCCCTGCCGTTCCGGGTGGCCAAGGGCTATCTCACCGTGCCGGCCAATGGCGTCACCGTGCTCGATTATGGCGCCAGTGACGGCTTCGGCGGCATCAGCCACGGCATCTCGCTGGTCACCCGCGCCGAGGCGCAGGTGGTGGCCCCGGCCGATGGCTGGGTGCTCTACAAGGGACCTTACCTCAATTATGGCCAAATCATCATTCTCAATACCGGTCAAAGCTACACCGCGCTGCTGGCCGGGCTGGAAACCGTGACCGTCGATATCGGTCAATTCGTGCAAATGGGCATGCCCTTGGGCACGATGGGTTCACGCACAATTGGGAGCACAGTGACCACCAGCGCTGGCGCTGCCCAGCCGACGCTCTATATTGAACTTCGAGAAAACAACGAGCCCGTCGATCCCACCGGCTGGTGGGCGACCCCGACACAGAGTGGATAGAACCCTCATGCGCCTTTTGCCCCTTCGCGTCTCAGCCCTTGCCGCGGCGCTGCTGCTTTCGGTTGGCCCCTTGAGTGCCCAGCCCGCGCCAGCCCAGGTCGAGCCGATGCCCGACGCCGAACAGCTCGAGCCCGAAACCGTCGCCCCGACGCCGCGCGACCCGCTCGAGATCTATGCCGATCTCAACCTGTTTGGCGAAATCTTCGATCGCATCCGCGCTGAATATGTCGATCCACCCGATGAGCAGGAGCTGGTTCGCGCCGCCATTCAGGGCATGCTGACCTCGCTTGATCCGCATTCGGGCTATCTGCCGCCCGCCGACGCCGACGATCTGCGCCAGGACACCTCCGGCGAATTTGGTGGTCTGGGCATCGAAGTGACCATGGAAGAGGGCATCATCAAGGTGGTGTCGCCCATTGATGACACGCCTGCCGCCAAGGCCGGCATCATGGCCAATGACCTGATTGTCGAGCTTGACGGCGCCCAGGTTCAGGGCCTGACCCTGGATGAGGCCGTCGGCAAGATGCGCGGCCCTATCGGCACCGACATCCACGTTACCGTGGTGCGCGAGGGCGTCGACAAGCCGCTCGAGTTCGATCTGACCCGCGCCATCATTGCCATGCGCGCCGTGCGTTATTCCATGGAAGGTGACGTTGCCGTCGTGCGGCTGTCGCGTTTCTCCGAGCAGGCATTCGTGGGCATCGAGAAAGCCATCAAGGATATCTTTGCCGAACGTGACGGCGTGGCGCCCACCGGCATCATTCTCGATCTGCGCAACAATCCCGGTGGCCTGGTCGATCAATCGGTCTATGTCGCCGACGCCTTTCTCAAGCAGGGCGCCATCGTGATGACCCGGGGCCGTCTGCCCGAGGAAAGCGCCCGCTATGACGCCCAGCCCGACGTGCTGGACGCCCAGATCGCCGATGTGCCCCTGGTGGTGCTGATCAATGGCGGTTCGGCTTCCGCCTCCGAGATCGTTGCCGGCGCCCTGCAGGACCACAAGCGCGCCACGCTGGTGGGCACCCGCTCATTCGGCAAGGGCTCCGTGCAGTCCATCATCTCGCTGGGCCCCGATGGCGCGATGCGCCTGACCACGGCGCGCTACTACACCCCCAATAACCGCTCGATTCAGGCGCTCGGCATCACCCCCGATATCGAGATTCTGCAGGTGGTCCCCGAAGAGTTCCAGGGCCGCGACGAGATCATTGGGGAAGCCGGTCTGGCGGGTCACATCACCATTGAAGGCCAGGCCGAAACCACCGTGGGTTCGTCGGTTTATGTGCCCGCCGACAATGCAGAGGACACCCAGCTGCAATATGCCATTCGCCTGATTGAGGGCCTTGAAACCAATGATGCCTACCCGCCCAAGGCGGAATAGACCTTCCTTGTGTTATGAAATTGCTGGGGCGGGGCGGCTGATTCGCTGCCTCGCCCCTGCTCTTTGGGACCGTGCTCGATGACCGATGATCTGACCACCCCCCTGACCGGCCGCAAGCGGCGCGCCAATTCGCGCCGGCGCCTGCCCGTGGCGCGCACCCTGTTCGGGCTATTGGTGCTGCTCGCCATCGGCTTTGTGGCCCGCGTGCTGCTGGTGGACGACCCCGATGGCGGGCGCCCCCGCCAGGAAGTGGCCATCACCTCAACCCTGCAGGCCAATTCGGTGGCCAATGCGGTCTCGGACGGACCGGTGACCATCGAGGCTGATCCCCAGCAATATCCCGCCGGCAGTGCCTTGACGGCCGTCACCACCGGCTCTGGCGGCCCCAGTTCAGTGCTGGGGCTGCCCAGCATGTTTGGCGCCCTGCCCGATCTGAGTGAAGAGACCACCGACGGTCCCATCCCGCGCATTTCCGCCACCGGGCTGACCCCCTTTGTCGCCTATGCCCACCCTGCCGAAGCCGCGCTGGCCAGTGGCCAGCCCATGATCGCCATTGTCGTGACCGGGCTGGGGATCAATGAGCAGGGCTCGCTCAATGCCATCGACAAACTGCCCAGCGCGATGACGCTGGCCTTTGCCCCCTATGGCAAGGCGTTGTCCACCACGGTGGCCGCAGCACGATCGGCCGGACATGAAGTCCTGCTCGAAGTGCCGCTCGAGCCATTTGACTATCCCCAGAACGACCCCGGTCCGCAAACACTGCTGACCGGCGAGCCGACCCGCGCCAATCTCGACAAGCTGTTCTGGCTGATGTCGCGGTTTGGCGGCTATGTCGGGCTGATCAACAATATGGGCGCACGCTTCACCGCCTCGGCCGCCGATTTTTCGCCGATGATGGAAGAACTGGGCGCGCGTGGCCTGGGTTATCTCGATGACGGCTCGTCCAATCGCTCGCTGGCCCCGCAACTGGCCAAGGGCAACAAAGTGCCGTTTTCCCGCGCCGATCTGATGATCGATGACAATCCCGCCCGGGCAGCCATTCTGGCAGCGCTGGCCAGCCTTGAAGCCAAGGCAGTGGAGAATGGCCAGGCAATTGGTATTGTCAGTGCGCTGCCCATCTCGATCACCTCCATCGCCGAATGGGCGCGCGACCTTGAAGCCAAGGGTATCTTGCTGGTCCCGGCCAGCGCTTTGATGAAATAGGGCCACCCATGACCGCATCCCGCCCCGACCGCCAATCCCTGCCATATCGCGACTGCGTCGGGGTCACGGTGTTCAACCAGCAAGGCCGTGTGTTGATCGGGCGGCGCATCGGCGATCACGACGTGGAAGACCAGTCCGAAATAGAGGCACCCTGGCAGATGCCCCAGGGCGGCATCGACCAGGGTGAAGACCCGCTGCGGGCGGCGCTGCGCGAACTGCATGAGGAAACCAATATCACCTCGGTCAGCCTGCTCGCCGAGGCGCCGGAGTGGATCTATTATGAGCTGCCCGACGCCGCCCTCGGCATTGCGCTCAAGGGCAGGTTTCGCGGCCAGCGGCAGCGCTGGTTCGCCTTCGCCTTTACCGGGCAGGACAGCGAGATCGACGTCCACACCCCCGGCGCGGGCAAGTTCTCGGCAGAATTCGACGCCTGGCGCTGGGAGAAGCTCAGCCGCACCCCGGCGCTGATCGTGCCGTTCAAGAAGGATGCCTATGACCAGGTTGTTGCCGCTTTTGCCGACATCCCGCAACGCTTCAGCCAGACCTAGACCATGAAGACGATCGGCCTGATTGGCGGCATGAGCTGGGAGTCCACGGCGCATTACTACCGGGTGCTCAATCAGGAAACCGCACGCCTACGCGGTGGCCTGCATTCGGCGCCACTGATGCTGCATTCGGTGGATTTCGCGCCGATTGCCGCCCTGCAGGCGGCTGGTGACTGGGATGGGGCCGGCCAGCAGCTCGCCGCCATCGCGCGCAGTCTGGAGGCGGCCGGGGCCGAGGTGATGGGCCTGGCCACCAACACCATGCATATCGTTGCCGATCAGATCATCGAGGCGCTCAACATACCCTTCGTTCATATCGCCGATCCGACCAGCGAGGCACTGCTGGCCGATGGCTTCGACACCGTGGGCCTCTTGGGTACCCGCTTCACCATGGAGATGAGCTTCTACCGTGATCGCCTGACCAGCAGGGGTCTCGCCTCGCTGATCCCGGAAATCGACCGCACCAATCTCAATGGCATCATCTATGAGGAACTGTGCCGCGGCATTGTGCGGGAAGAGTCGCGCCGCATCTATGTGCGGGCCATCGAACAGCTGGCCGCCCGTGGCGCCCAGGCGGTCATCCTGGGATGTACCGAAATCACCATGCTGATCGATGATGATGTCAGCCCGATCCCGGTCTATGACACCACCGATCTGCACGCCAAGGCCCTGGTCGCGGCGGCTCTGGCCTAGGCCGCGCCGCGAGCAGATTTGTTATTGTGGCCGTTGACTGCACTGTCCCTAGAACTCGTTCCAGTCCTCGGCGACGGCAGCATTGCCTTGGCTGACATAGGCCCTGGCCGCCTGCTTGACCCGATCCTGCAGCCCCTTGATGCCGTTGCGCGGTGCTGATGCCGCGACCGGTGGCTCACGCCGTCCCATGTCGGCGTGATCCTCCAGCACGAAGATATCGACGATCCGGTCCAGTTCGCCAGCCTGGCCCTCAGTTTGCTCGATGGCCGCATTGGTCTGTTCCACCAGCGCCGCATTGTGCTGGGTCATTTCGTCCATCAACCGCACCGCAACATTGACCTCTTCGATTGCCGAAGCCTGTTCCTTGCTGTCGCGGGCAATGGTTTCCATCACCACACTGTTCTCGCGAATACCGGCGAGGATCGCTTCGAGCTTGCCGGCCGCTTCCGCAACCAGCCTGGATCCACCCGAGACTTCGGTGGCACTCTGCTCAACCAGCACCTTGACGTCAGCCGAGGCGCTGGCGGCGGACTGCGCCAGCCGCCGCACTTCCACTGCCACCACGGCAAAGCCCTTGCCGGCATCACCGGCCCGCGCCGCTTCCACCGAGGCGTTCAGCGCCAGCAAATTGGTTTGGAAGGCAATATCGTCGATCAGCCCGATAATGTTGGAGATTTTCGCCGAGGACGAGGTGATCTTTTCCATGGCATCGGTCGCCTGACCCATCACCGCGCCGCCCTCTTCGGCGGTGCGCGACACCCCCTGAGACTTGACGCTGGCATCTTCCGCTTTCCGGGAATTTTCCAGCACCGTCACGGCCAATTGCTCCATCGTGGTCGATGTCTCTTCAATGGTGGCGGCCTGCCTGGTCGTGCGCTCGCTCAGATCGTTCGCGCCAGCAAGGATTTCCCCGGTTGCGGAGCGCACCCCGCGCGAAGTCTTGCGTAGCTGCCCAACAATATCGGTCAGCTTGTCGGCCACCGCATTGGTGTCATCCTTGAGCTTGGCAAAGGCACCCTGATAGCTCCCATTGACACGCTGGGTCAGATTGGTTTCGGCCAGCGCCGCCAGTACCTGGCCGGTTTCCAGTAGCCCGCCATCCACTGTGGCCACCAGTTTGTTGACGCTGCTCGCCAAGGTATTAAGCTCGGTGTCAGGGAATTCAGCCTCCACCCGCTTGCTGAAATCGCCGGCAATGGCGGCATCCACGACATCGCCAAACGCGCGCTGCAGTTGCTGCATCATTGTTTCACGTTCAGCCTGGCTGCGGAGCACCTGGGCAGCCTCTGCCTCGGTGAGTTGCGCCACCTTCTGCCCATTCTCGCGGAACACTTCCACCGCCCGCGCCATGGCGCCCAACTCGTCTCCGCGATTGGTCGCGGGTACCGCGTCGACCGAGGAGGGGTCCTCGGCAATCTGCGTTGCCGTGTTCACCAGCCGCAGCAACGGACCGGTGATCGACAGGCGGATGAAGAAATAGAGCACCACAGTCAGCACCAGGATGACAGCAATACCCGCCAGCGCCGACGTGATCAGGGTTTTGCTTTGCTCAGCCAGGCTTTCGCTCATGTCCCAGGCAAAGGCCGCGATGCCCACTGTGGCGCCCTCCGGCCCGAAATGGGCAGGGACAGCGACATAGCCAATGGCGCCGACCGACACCATTTCAATGGCGCCGCTGGCCAAGGTCTTGCCGACGACATCGGCCAGCGCCGCATTGACTGTGGAGTCTTCCGATGTCGCAGCAATCACCGCGCCGTCCAGATTGTAACTGGCGCCGGCCGAGAACTGCTCACCCAGCGAGGTGTCGAGCCCCTGATAGACCGTCATCAGCGCATCGGCCTTGCCGAACCGGATCCCACCGGCCAGCTGCTCGGTGCTGGCGGCAGACAATGTCATATTGGCGCGTTCAAGTTCGGCGCGCAGCAGGGCGCCATTCTGGCTGGCACCAACATAGCTGATGGCCGCTGACCCAACGATCAGGGCAAGCAGCACGAGGCCAACGATTTTCTGGGTAAGAGATAGTTTTATCATCATTGACCTCGACGCTTCAGGTTCTCGATGGAAATTTCAGTCAGAGCATCGAAACGTCGACACCAACGGTGATGGCACCGATCAGTGCACCCGTCGCGGGGTCACTGATCGGGATCGACACCTGGCTCTGGAAGGCCTGGGTGCTTTCGTCCTGTTCGATCTCCCCGATATGGACAGCATTGGCGCCTGCACCGAAGCTGGCACTGAATTTGTCTTCGTCGCCCTGCCAGTAATCCGAGGTCAGCGTGCTCTGGGCGACATTGAGGCCCTTGGCATCCATGGCGAATATCTCGGTATATTTACCCATCGCCTCTTCCTGCACGCCCGATAGATACATCGACGCAGCATTGCCCAGTGTCGCATCGATCAATGGCTTGCTGGCCGCATCCACCTCAGCACGCCACTGGGCATCGAGTGCGTCAATCTTGGCCTGATCATAACTGCCCGAGATCGCATTCTGCGCCTTGATGGCGTCGATCAGCACGGGATCACTGGCCAAGGCGGCAATGTCGCTGGTAGCGAGCGCGGTCAAGGGCGCCGTGAATTCGTCCTGCGCCTGCGCTGTGGCACTGGTTGCCAGCAGGGCGACAAAACTCAGGCCTGCCAGACTCAGATACCGCAAGGAATGGGTCGTCATAAAAGTGTCCTCCTCTGCCGCCGACAATGGCGGCTTGGAGGCAAGCATCAGGTATGACAGTAAACATTCAATAAAGCCTCTCACCGAGGAACTTAAATCCGTCAGCGCGATGGCTGTGCTGCTGGACACGGTCGCGGAGCAAGCAGGTCAACCACGGCCAGAAGCTGGCCGGCAGTCCTTGATTGGTGATCAGCGCCCCCGCTAGGGCGCTGGACTTGCCGCGTTGGCGCGGGCCCCTTCAGGGCAAGGACCAACGAAAACGCCCGCGGATTTTCATCCACGGGCGCAAAACTCGGTTGGTGGTGCGGGCGTCCTAGTGGACGTGACCACCATTGATCTGGCCTGCTTCGATCGCCAGGTTCAACAGCGCACTGACCACTTCCTGGGCATAGGACTTGTCTTCAGGCGTGGCTGCCGTTGCCAGTTCGGCCTCGGCCGCCTTGATCTGTTCAGCCAGATCGGCGTGATCGAACTCGACGAAGGGCGCGGACTGCTCGGCCAGGATCGTCAGACCCTCGGGTGACACATCGGCAAACCCGCCCTTGACGAAGAATATCTCGTCGCGGCCATTCAGCCCGTTCACGGTGATGAAGCCCGAACGCAGCGTGGACATGAACGGCGCATGGTCATGCATCACGGTAAAATAGCCTTCGCTGCCCGGCACAGTGACCGATGTCACCACTTCCGACAGCACCAGGCGCTCTGGCGACACGATCTCGATCTTGAGGCCTTCAGCCATGATTTTGGTCCCTTAACGGAAGGTTGGGCTCGCCGCGTGCGGCAAGCCCGAACAATGCACTAGGCTGCCTGGGCCGCCAGCTTCTGGGCCTTCTTGACGGCATCTTCGATGGTGCCGACCATGTAGAAGGCAGCTTCGGGCAGGTGATCATACTCACCAGCCACCAGGCCCTTGAAGCCCTTGATGGTGTCTTCAAGTGACACGAACACGCCTGGCGTGCCGGTGAACACCTCGGCCACGTCGAAGGGCTGGCTCATGAAGCGCTCAACCTTGCGGGCGCGGGCCACGACCAGCTTGTCTTCTTCCGACAGCTCGTCCATGCCCAGAATGGCGATGATGTCCTGCAGCGCCTTGTACTTCTGCAGCACTTCCTGCACGCGGCGGGCCACCTGATAATGCTCATCACCGACCACCAAAGGATCGAGAATGCGCGAGTTGGAGGCCAGCGGATCCACGGCGGGATAGATGCCCTTTTCCGAGATCGCGCGGTTCAGCACGGTCACGGCGTCAAAGTGGGCAAACGAGGTCGCCGGGGCCGGGTCGGTCAAATCGTCGGCGGGCACGTACACGGCCTGCACCGAGGTGATCGAGCCCTTATTGGTGGTCGTGATGCGTTCCTGCATCGCGCCCATGTCCGTGGCCAGCGTCGGCTGATAGCCCACAGCCGACGGAATACGGCCCAGCAGAGCCGACATTTCAGCGCCAGCCTGGGTAAAGCGGAAAATATTGTCCACGAAGAACAGCACATCCTGGCCCTTGTCGCGGAAGTCTTCCGCAATGGTCAGACCGGTCAGGGCCACGCGGGCGCGGGCGCCTGGGGGCTCGTTCATCTGGCCGAACACCAGCGCGCACTTGGAACCGGCGGCCGAACCATTGTTCTCGGCCGGGTTCACGTTCACGCCCGATTCGATCATTTCGTAGTAAAGGTCGTTGCCTTCACGGGTGCGTTCACCCACGCCGGCAAACACCGAATAGCCACCATGCGCCTTGGCGACGTTGTTGATCAGTTCCTGGATCAGCACGGTCTTGCCCACGCCGGCGCCGCCCATCAGGCCGATCTTGCCGCCGCGTGCATAAGGGGCGATCAGGTCAACCACCTTGATGCCGGTAACCAGCACGGTGCTTTCCGGGTTCTGCTCGGCAAAGGCTGGCGCTTCCTGGTGGATTTCGCGCTTGACGGACGAGCCGATCGGGCCGGCCTCGTCGATTGGCTCGCCGATCACGTTCATGATGCGGCCCAGGGTTTCTTCCCCGACGGGAACCGTGATGGCACTGCCCAGATCGGTCACTTCGGCGCCGCGCACGAGACCTTCCGTGGTGTCCATGGCAATGGTGCGCACGGCATTTTCGCCCAGATGCTGCGCCACTTCCAGGACCAGACGCTGGCCATTATTGGTCGTCTCGAGGGCGTTCAGGATCGCGGGCAAATGGCCGTCGAACACGACGTCCACGACGGCACCGATGACCTGCGATACGCGACCGGCCTTTTTCTCTGCCATTTGTTTCGTCCTTCGCTTCGATTGCTTAGAGCGCTTCCGCGCCCGAAATGATTTCGATGAGTTCTTTGGTGATCTGGGCCTGGCGCTGACGGTTGTAGCTGAGCTGCAGCTGGCCGATCATTTCACCCGCATTGCGGGTCGCATTGTCCATTGCCGACATCTGCGCGCCATAGAACGAAGCACTGTTTTCCAACAGCGCCCGCAGCACCTGCACCGCAATATTGCGCGGCAGCAGATCTTCCACGATCGCTTCTTCACTCGGCTCATATTCGTAGGGGATCGCCGACGCTTCGACGGCGCCGTCTGCCTTGGCCGGCAGCTTGGCCGGGATCAGTTGCTGCGCCGTTGGCACCTGGCTGATCACGCTGCCGAACTTGGCAAAATACAGCGTTGCCACGTCGAACTCGCCGGCGTTGAACATTTCAAGCACCTTGTCCGTGACCTGCTGGGCCTGGACGAATCCGACCCGCTTGATCTCGCGGAAATTGAAGGTGTCGACGATGTTGTCGGCATATTGCCGGCGCAGGATATCGTGGCCCTTGCGGCCCACGGTCAGCATCTTGACCGTCTTGCCTTCACTGAGCAGCTTGGCCGCATGTTCACGCGCCAGACGGGCAATCGAGGAGTTGAAGCCGCCAGCCAGGCCGCGCTCACCGGTGGCAACCACCAGCAAATGCACCTGATCCTTGCCCGTACCGCCAAGCAGCACAGGGGCGTTTTCCTGACCTTCGTAAACGGCGCCGAGCGCCGCCAGCACCTTGCCCATGCGTTCGGCATAGGGGCGCGCGGCCTCGGCTGCTTCCTGGGCACGGCGGAGCTTGGCCGCCGCAACCATCTGCATGGCCTTGGTGATCTTCTGGGTCGATCTGACCGAGTCGATCCGGTTCTTGAGGTCCTTTAGCGAAGCCATTGGCCGTCGATCTCCCTGCTGGCCTTAAGCCGCGTAGGTCTTCTTGATCTCGTCAAGTGCGGACTTGAGCTGCGCCCGGGTGTCGTCGCTCAGGGCCTTCTCGGTGGCGATGGTCGAGAGCAGCTCGGCATATTTGCCGCGCAGCGCCGACAGCACCGTCTGCTCGAAGTCGCTCACCTTGTTGACGGCAATGCTATCGAGATAGCCATTGGCGCCGGCAAAGATCACCGCAACCTGCTCTTCCATCTTGAGCGGGCTGAACTGGGGCTGCTTGAGCAGCTCGGTCAGCCGCGCGCCACGGTTGAGCAGACGCTGGGTAGCCGCATCCAGATCAGAACCGAACTGGGCGAAGGCCGCCATTTCGCGATACTGGCTGAGCTCGCCCTTGAGCGAACCGGCAACCTGCTTCATCGCCTTGACCTGTGCCGAGGACCCCACGCGTGACACCGACAGACCAACGTTCACGGCAGGACGGATGCCTTGGAAGAACAGATTGGTTTCAAGGAAGATCTGGCCGTCGGTGATCGAAATCACGTTGGTCGGGATATAGGCCGACACGTCGTTGGCCTGTGTCTCGATCACGGGCAGCGCGGTCAGCGAACCCAGACCGTGCGCTTCGTTCAGCTTGGCAGCACGCTCAAGCAGACGCGAATGCAGGTAGAACACGTCACCGGGATAGGCTTCGCGACCGGGTGGACGACGCAGCAGCAGGCTCATCTGACGATAGGCAACGGCCTGCTTGGTCAGATCGTCATAGGCGATCACGGCATGCTTGCCATTATCGCGGAAGAACTCGCCAATGGCACAACCGGTGAACGGGGCGATGTATTGCAGCGGCGCCGGATCGGAAGCGGTTGCTGCGATCACCACTGAATACTGCAGCGCGCCGGCTTCTTCGAGCTGACGCACGAACTGGGCCACGGTCGAGCGCTTCTGGCCGACCGCAACATAGATGCAGTAGAGCTTCTCGGTGTCCGAAGCATTGGCGTCATGCGCCGGCTTCTGGTTGAGGAAGGTATCGAGAATGATCGCCGACTTGCCGGTCTGGCGGTCACCAATGATCAGCTCGCGCTGGCCACGGCCAATCGGGATCAGCGCATCGATGGCCTTGAGGCCCGTCGACATCGGCTCATGCACCGACTTGCGGGGCAGAATGCCAGGCGCCTTGACGTCAACGCGGCTGCGCTCGGTATGCTCGATCGGACCCTTGCCGTCGATCGGGTTGCCCAGACCGTCAACAACGCGACCCAGCAGACCCATGCCGACCGGGGTATCCACGATCGAACCGGTACGCTTGACGACATCGCCTTCCTTGATGGAACGGTCATTGCCGAAAATCACGACACCGACATTGTCGGTTTCAAGGTTCAGGGCCATGCCCTTGATGCCGCCCGGGAACTCGACGAGCTCACCAGCCTGCACATTGTCCAGACCATAGACGCGGGCAATACCGTCACCGACGGAAAGCACCTGACCGACTTCGGAAACCTGGGCTTCCTGGCCGAAATTCTTGATCTGGTCCTTGAGGATCGCAGAAATTTCCGCGGCTTTGATGTCCATTATCCGACCTCTTTCATGGCGATCTTCATCGCAGCGAGTTTTGTCTTGAGCGAAGAGTCGATCATCTGGCTGCCGACCTTCACCTGAAGGCCGCCAATCAAGGAGGGATCGACGAATTGATTGAGCGTGACGGTCTTGCCGATCTTGGCCTTGAGCGTCTCGCCGAGTGCGGCAATCTGATCGGCGTTCAACGGCGCCGCGGAAGTCACATCCGCCGTCGTTTCGTCACGTGCCTTGGCGGCCAGGTCACGAAACCCGGCAATGATGGCATCAAGCGCAAACAGGCGGCCATTCTGAGCCACCAGCCGCAGGAAATTGCCGACCAGTTCATTGGTCGTCGCCTTGGCCAGCAGCGCATCGAGTGCACTGGCCTTGTTGTCGGCGGAAATCACGGGCGAACGCAGGAAGCGCGCAAAATCTGCACTCTCTCCGATCAGACGGGAGATGTCGGAAAGTGACGTCTCAACCGATGCCAACTGGTTCTCGCTGCTGGCGAGATCAAACAGCGCCGACGCATATGGCCGAGCAATCTGGGTAAGCACTGAATTCTGCGCTGCCAATGCCGCATCACCCTCTTGGTTGCCTGCCTGCTTGCCGCCTGATCTGGTTGGAAAACCCGGGCGGTCGCTGACGCTTGTTCTTGAATGGAAAAGAGGACGTCCGGAGCCCCCTTCAAAGTCGCGCTCGCTCTAGCACAAGGCTCGCGGGCCTTGCAAGGCTTAGGGGCATGATTCAAATGCGGCGAAAGTGTCGCAGGCTGACCCTACATGAAGCTCATCGGGTCGATATCGACCTGAACCCGCAGATTGCCGCTGACCTTGTCGGCCGAGGCAAGCCAGAACCGGACATAGCCCGAGAGGTCAAAATCCTTGCCCGACTGGGCCAGCAGCCGCACCCGGTAGCGGCCGCGCACCATGGCAATGGGGGCGTCGGCGGGGCCGAACAGCCGCACGCCCTCGGCCATCGGCGCCGCAGAAAGCAGCTTTTTGGCAAAGCCCATCGCCACGTCATGCTCATTGGCCGAAATGATGAGAGCCGCCAACCGGCCAAAGGGTGGCAACCCGCCAGATTCGCGCGCCGCCAGCTCATGGGCGTAAAACGCTTCCCGATCGCCGCTGACCATGGCCCGCATCACCGCATGGTCAGGGTGATAGGTCTGCAGGAACGCCTTGCCATTCCTGGAGGCGCGTCCGGCGCGCCCCGCCACCTGGGTCAGGATCTGGAAGGTCTTCTCGGCCGCGCGCGGATCGCCATGCGCCAGCCCCAGATCGGCATCGAGCACACCCACCACGGTGAGCTTTTCAAAATGGTGCCCCTTGGACACCAGCTGCGTGCCAATGATCAGGTCGAATTCACCGCGCTCGATCTCGGCCAGCCGCTCCTTGAGCTGGGCAGTGCTGCCCATGTCCGAGGACAGAATCACCCGCCGCGCATCGGGGAAGCGCGCCGCCGCCTCTTCGGCCACCCGTTCGATGCCCGGCCCTACCGCGATCAGGGCATCGGCCGCGCCACATTCGCCACAGACCGTGGGCGTGCGCACTTCGTGCCCGCAATGGTGGCACATCAAGACGCCACGAAACCGGTGCTCGACCATCCAGGCCGAACAGTCCGGACATTGATACTGGTGCCCGCAGGAGCGGCACAGCGTCAGCGGTGCATAGCCGCGCCGGTTGAGAAACAGCAGCGCCTGCTCGCCCCGGTCCAGCGCCCCGAACACTTCGCGCGCCAGGAGGGGCGCAATCCACGACCCCTTTTCCGGGCCATCGATTCGCATGTCGATGGTGGTGATATTGGGCATCGCCGCCTCGGCATAGCGCGAGGTCAGCAGCACATGGGCATAGCGGCCGCCATTGGCGTTGTTGCGGGTTTCCACCGATGGCGTGGCCGAGGACAGGATGACCCGGGCATTGCTGAGATGGGCGCGCACCACCGCCATGTCACGGGCGTGATAGGTGATGCCATCGGCCTGTTTATAGGCGCCGTCATGCTCTTCATCGAGCACCAGCATGCCCAGTTCGCGAAATGGCAGGAACAGCGCCGAACGCGCGCCCACCACCGCCCGTACCGTGCCATCGAGCACACCACGCCAGACCTTGGCCCGCTGCACGGGCGTCATATCGGAATGCCATTCGGCCGGCCGCGTGCCAAACCGCTTGGTGAAGCGGCTGATAAAGCTGTTGGTCAGGGCGATCTCGGGCAGCAGGATCAGGGCCTGCCGCCCCGCCCGCAGCGTATCGGCCACCGCCTCGAAGAACACTTCGGTCTTGCCACCGCCCGTCACGCCATCCAGCAGCGCCACCCCGAACTGCTGCGCATCGAGCGCCAGGATCTGCTCGAGCGCCTGTTGCTGGCCCACCGACAGCGTTGCCACTGCCGCCTCCGGATTGGGCGGCTCGACAATGGGAGGCGCCGGCAGTTCCAGCCGTTCGATGGCCCCGACCCGCTCCAGCCCCTCGACTACCGACGCCGATACGCCGGCAGCCTCAAGCAGGGCCGCCTTGGGCCAGGCCATATCGTCCATCAGCACCTCGAGCACCCGCAGCCGGGCCGGCGTCAGCTTGTCGGGCTCGGTGCGGGTTCGGCGAAAAGCCAGCACCGGCCGGGGCGCATCAAGCGCCTCGGTCGAGCGCAACACTGCCCGCAATACCTGGCCGGGGGCGGCCAGGGTGTAGCGGGCTACCCACTCCACCAGCTTGAGCAGCTCCTCGCTGAGCGGGGGGACATCATAGGCATGGGCGATATCGCGCAGCCGGTTATGCGCCACCATGTCCTTGGGCGCCCCCCAGACCACGCCCAGCACCAGACGCGGCCCCAGCGGCACCGAAACAATCGAGCCGCGGCTGACCGCCATGCCCGCCGGCACGCGATAGCTGTAGGGGCCGTCAACGGCGACCCCCACCATGACGGCGACTATATCTGGACGCTGTTCCATCTGTGCCCGTTCTGTTCGCTGTGAACATAGGGAGCGCGTGGTGATTCTGCGACAGTGCCGACGCGGGTTTGGCGCGGGGCTAACCCACGACCAGGGTCGAGCCGCTCCGCACCGCCTCGGCCAGATGGATCACATCCTGCTGCAACAGCCGGACGCAGCCGCTTGAAACAGCCTGGCCGATTGAGCGCTCATCGGGATTGCCGTGGATACGGTAGATCGTGTCGACATTGCCCTGATGAATATAGAGCGTGCGCGCGCCCAGCGGATTGTCGAGGCCCGGCTCCATGCCCCGGCGATATTGTTCCAGTTCAGGCTGGCGGTCGATCATGTCGGACGGTGGCGTCCAGGTCGGCCACGATTTCTTGTAGGCGATGTGGGCGCGGCCGGCCCAGGCAAAGCCGTCCCGGCCAATACCAACGCCATAGCGCGTGGCAAGGTTATCCTGGCCCACATGGTAGAGGAAACGGCTGGCGGTATCGACCACCACCGTGCCCGGCTTCTCCCCGGTTGGGTCAACCACAGTCTGGCGCCAGTAGATCGGATCGACCAGCGACATGTCGGCGGCCCGCAGGAAGTAGGGCTCATCATAGACCGCGCCGTACATCAATTGCACGTCAGAGGGCACTGGATGGCGGACCGGACCGGTATCCACCGCCACGCGCTGTGGCGTGGTGGTGGCGCAGCCGGCCAGGGCCAGGGCAGAAAGACTAGCGGCGCCGGCCAGAAACTGGCGGCGGCCTACGGAAAGACTGATCATATCGAGAACTCGAAGATTGGGGCCCCGGGGGCCGCAGAAACGGGAAGGATGAAACGCTGAACGATCAGGCCCCTCGTGGCGGTGGCAGCTCGGCCTCCGGCTCAATGGCGGCGGCAGCCAGCGCCACCAGCCGGCGCAGGTCGGCATGGCTTGTCACGCCGCTGGCGACCGTGGCGCTCGTCATCACACCCTGATCGGGATGGCAGGGCAGCACGCGTTTGCCGCCCAGCGATTTGCAGGTCACCACCTTGGTCGGGGTCGTCGCGGAAACCTGGCTATGGCCCGCTGACCACATCGCGCTGGAGACACCGGCAGCCAGCGACAGGCTGGGGGCGCTCAGGCCGGCCAACGCCAGGATCAACACAGCAATGCCCAAAAGACGTTTCATAGCGTGGCCATAGCGCGGCTGGCGCTGGCGCGGAAGGCCCTCACGCCGGTGTGTTGACGGCCCGGTTCGGGCTGCTGCTGATATGCAACACCAGGACGATCCGGGCCGGCCGCGTTAAGCTCAGGTTTACTCTGCAGGCCGAAATTGCTGCCATGGTCGATTCCGCTTTTGCCACCGACGAGTTTATCCGCGCCCGGATCAGTGCCTGGCAGCGCGAACTCGGCTCGGTGCGCCGGCTGGCCGCCAATACGCTCGACGCCTATGGCCGCGATCTCGATCAATTCCTGCAGTTTCTCGCCGGCCATACCGGCGGCCCGGTATCGCTCGATACGCTCAAGGAGCTGCGCGGCGCCGATGTGCGCGCCTTCATGGCGCAGCGGCGCAGCGAGAGCCTGGGGTCGCGCTCGCTGGCCCGGGTGCTCTCGGCACTCAAGAGCTTCTTCCGCTTCCTCGAGCGTGAAGGGGTGATGGCCACCGAAGCGCTCAATGTGATCCGCACGCCAAAGCTGCCCAAATCCCTGCCCAAGGCGCTGACCGTCATCGAGGCCCGCGCCACCATCGCCACCACCAATGAACTGGAAGACCGACCCTGGGTGGCGGCCCGGGACATGGCGGTGCTCAGCCTGTGCTATGGCGCCGGCCTGCGCATTGCCGAGGCACTGGCGCTGACCCGCAGTGACCTCGAAACCGAGGTTTTGCGCGTGACGGGCAAGGGTGGCAAGACCCGCATGGTGCCGCTGATCGCCGCCGTCCGGCGCTCCATCGCGCTCTATCTCGACCTGTGCCCGTTCAAATCCTGGCCCGAAGAACCGCTGTTCCGCGGCGTCAGGGGCGGGGTATTGTCGCCGCGGCTGATCCAGCTGCGGGTGGCCCAGTTGCGCGGGGCGCTGGGCCTGCCACCCTCGGCCACTCCCCATGCGCTGCGCCATTCCTTTGCCACCCATTTGCTGGGCAAGGGCGGGGATTTGCGCGCTATCCAGGAATTGCTCGGCCATGCCAGCCTCTCCTCGACCCAGATCTACACTGCCGTGGACACCGAGCGGCTGCTCGAAAGTTACCGCAACGCCCATCCGCGCGGCTGACACCGCCTTCACTCTCTCGCCACCCAAACTGCCGAACCGTTTTCGTCTGGCCCGACTTGTCGGCCACGCTCTGCCGCTGCGATAATGCTCGGCAAATGAGCCGCTCTTGAACCCGTCCGCACCCATCGCCCCCGTCAACGACCCGCTCGGCTACAGCTTGGCCGTGGCCGGCGCCGTGCTGTTCTCCACCAAGGGCATTTTCATCAAGCTCGCTTACGCTCATGGCGTCTCCACCGAGATGCTGCTCAGCCTGCGCATGCTGGTGGCGCTGCCGGTCTATCTGCTGATTATGCTCACCCTTTTGCGGCGCGAGGATAACTTGCGCCGCCTGCTCACCCTGCCGGTCGTGCTTGCCAGCATGGCCGTGGGCATTCTGGGCTACTATTTTTCCAGCTATCTCGACTTTCTGGGCCTGAACTTCCTCACCGCACAATATGAACGGCTGGTACTGTTCACCTATCCCTTCTTCGTACTGCTGTTTGGCGTCTGGTTCTTTGGCGATCGCATGGCCTGGCGCGTCGTGCCGCCCATGCTGGTGTCCTATGCCGGGCTGCTGGTGATTTTCGGCTGGAACCTGGCGATCAGCCCGGACGGCTTGCTCACCGGCACCTTGCTGGTACTGGGCTCGGCCATCAGCTTTGCGCTGTATCAACACCTGGCCAAGCGGCAGATGCTGTTGATCGGCGCCGGCCTGTTCACCTGTATCGGCATGTCCACCGCCGCCGTGGTCGCCATTGCCCAGAACCTGATTGTGGCCGGCCCCGCCAGCTATGGAAACCTGGCGCCGGAAATATGGGGCTACGGGCTGGCGCTGGGGCTACTGGGCACCGTGCTGCCCTCGTTCTTGATGAATGCGGGCATGGCGCGAATCGGCGCCCGGGCCACCGCCTCGACGGGCGCCTTCGGCCCCATTGTCACCATCATCATCGCCGTCTGGGTGCTGGGCGAACCGTTCACCCTGTTTCATGCCATCGGCACGGCGCTGGTGCTGACCGGTTCAGTGCTGTTCACCCGCGCCGAGCGGCAGGCGCGCGCAGAATTCCTCCCGCCGGGGCTGTTGGACAGCCCCAAGCCCCTCTAATGTAGTGCAAGCACTTGCGGATTGATCTGGGAAGGGACCACCGATGAATGCCTGGAAGACTGTTTTCACCAGCGCGGCGCTGAGCCTGATGCTGGCGGCGGGCGCTGTTGCCCCGGCCCTGGCGCAGGATGAAGCTGCCGCCAATGCCACCGCCGAACCGATCGATTTTGGCGACGACGCCAGCGAGTGGGCCCATGACGGCGAGTGCGATGACCCGCGCTTCACCGGCCCCGCTGCGGCAGTCGAACTGCTCGAAGCCGACCGGCTGCACGACGCCACCGACTGCCGCACCGCCTTTGAACAGGGCAGGCTGACACTGATCACGCCCGGTGACGCCAGCGAAGCGGCAGGCGATACCGGCAGCGTCGCCCGCATCATTTTTGGCGATGATTCGGGGGAATGGGCCCATGACGGGGAATGCGACGATCCCGATTTCGTCGGCGCCGGCATGACCGCCAAGCCCTCGCCGGAAAGCCGACTGCACGACGCCAGCGACTGTCGCGCCGCCTTTGAACAGGGCACGATCGCGCTGGCATCGGCCGGGGGGCCCGCCCTTGTCGATTTTGACTATGGCAGCGACACCAGCGTCTATGCCTATGACGGCGAATGTGACGACCCGCGCTTTGAGGGCCCGGGCACCGACAAGAAGCTGCTGGCCGACGACATGCTGGCCGATGCCAATGACTGCCAGTCACTCGAGGCGCGGGGCGAGGTCAGCATCCGTACCGTCTATCGGCCCGACTATGCCGCCGGCGCGCCCTATGACAGCACCGGCATCATCTTTGGTGACGACAGTTCGAGCTATGCCCTTGATGGCGAGTGCGACGACCCGCGCTTTGAAGGCCCCGGCGCGGCCCCGACGCTGCTGGACAGCGACAGTGAACACGACGCCACCGACTGCCGAACCGCCTATGAGGCTGGCCTGGTGATGTTGCGCTAGAGGCACGCTGAAACGCCTGACCGGGCGCGGCGCTACCAGGCGGCAAATGTGCCCGGCGTGGCGATGGTGTCGGTGCCGCAATCGAACTTGCCGGCCCGGTCAGCCGCCGCCCGGGCCAGCTCATTGGCATTGGAATTGGCCCGGGCGTCGACATAGGCGATGTGGCAGCTATTGCCCTCGGCCAGTTGCGTCACCACCAGCACCTGGCCGCTATCGACGCCGGTGTCGATACCGGCAATGTGGTAGCGCACAATGGTGGCCACCGGCAGCCAGCGCCCCGACGCCTTGCTCAACCGCCACTCCAGCGTGTCGCCGAGCCGGTTGAACGGCCCCAGGGTCTGCCCGCCCGGCTCCTTGTCGATATTGAAGCCATAGACGATTGTGAAACGCAGATCGCCCTCGCTGACATGGACCGGATAGCCCTTGTAGCCCGGGCAGGACCAGCTGACGCCGAAGTCATCGGCATCGAGCACCAGGCAATCATTGTCCAGATCGAGATCGGTATAGGCGCTGGTAAATTGCGCCTGGGCGGGACCGGCCAGCGCCAGTACGGCCAATGTTGCAAATACAAAGGGTTTCATCTTGGCTCCGGGGCGCGTAGGAAACACAAACATTTTGCGGCAGCGCCTATGCACCAAACGCGCTTGCCTTTGCCGGGCCATTATGGGCACAACGCAGCCACTTTGTGGCCCCCTTGCTGAACGAGACCTGAAGCCAGATGAATATCGACGCCATCCCCACCGGGAACAACCCGCCTGACGACCTCAACGTCATTATCGAAGTCCCCATGGGCGGCGAGCCGATCAAGTACGAGATCGACAAGGCCAGCGGCGCCCTGTTTGTTGACCGCTTTCTCTATACGCCGATGCGCTATCCCGGCAATTACGGCTTTGTGCCCCACACGCTGTGCGGCGATGGCGATCCGCTCGACGTCATCGTGATGAATTCGCGCCCGCTGGTTCCCGGCGCCGTCGTGCGCTGCCGCCCCATCGGCGTGCTGTTCATGGAAGACGATGGCGGCCAGGACGAAAAGATCCTTGCCGTGCCGGTGCAGAAACTGACCCGCATGTATGACGAGATCAAGGACATCACCGACATGCAGGCCATCCAGGTCGAGCGGGTGAATCACTTCTTCACCCATTACAAGGATCTCGAACCCGGCAAATGGGCCAAGATCTCCCATGTCGGCGGCTATGAGGATGCGCGCAAGGTGATCCTCGACTCCATCGCGCTGCACAACAAGCAGGCCTGATCTTTGCGATTTGAAAGGGGCGCCGGCGCCCCTTTCGCTGTTTATGGTGGGCCTCCGGGGCCTAGCGGCCCAGCCCCATGCGGGCCATCACCCGGTCCCGCACGATGAACTGGTGATAGAGCGCCGCGCCGATATGGCCGATCAGGAGCGCAATCAGCACCTTGGACAGCACATCATGGACCCTGAACGGGGCGACCGCGCCAAACTCGGGCAAGGGCAGCGGCACCGTGCCGAACACCTGCAGATTGGCGCCGGTGAGCAGCAGCGTGGCGATGCCGCTGGCCACCATCACCAGCACGACGAGATAGAGCGCGCCATGCACCCCGCGCGAGGCGATGGCCTGGAACCGCGACATGCCCGTCACAGCGGGGGGACGCTGGTCAAACAGCACGAACCAGAAAATCCGCAGAATCGTCAGCACCCCGATCAGCACGCCCATCACCGCGTGCGCCCGCAACAGCGTCACTTCGGTAGCTGGATCGGTCGTGTTGGCGGCGTTCATTCCGCTGATCAACATGGCCAATATCGCCAGGGCGGTGAGCCAGTGAATGGCAATGGCGACCGAGCCATAGCGGGTCTGCGTGCTGGTGAGCGACATTACCGGCTCCTTGCCATGATCGTCTGTGACGGCCTATACATAGCACACTATGTATTTGACTGACAAGCAACACCGATGACCCTGACGCGCGAGACTTCCATTGGCTATCTGAGCAATTGGGCGGCCCGGCTGTTTACCCGGGCCATTGAACGCCGCCTGGCGCCCGCCGGCATTGCCACCGCCTATCTGCCGGTGCTGTTTGCGCTGGGCGATGGCACGGCCATGACGCAAAAGGCGCTGGCGCAGCGCGCCGCCGTCGAACAGCCTACCATGGCCGCCACCCTCAAGCGCATGGAGCGTGATGGCCTGGTGCAGCGCCGGCCCGACCCGGCCGACCGGCGCAGCGCCCTGGTGGCGCTGACGCCGCTGGCCAGCGGGCAGCTGGACCGCGTGCAAACCGTGGTCCAGCAGATCAATGCCATGGCGATGGCCAATCTGCAGCCCGCCGAACAGCAGGCCCTGCTCACCCACTTGCTGCAGGTGATTGCCGCGCTTGAGGCCGACGAGGCCGCCGCGCAGAAATAGCCGCCAGCCCGGCGCCACCCGACCCGTCTCAGGCCAGCCGATAGGTCTGCACCACATTGCCCTTGCTGGTAACCTGGCTGCCCACCAGCGCCAGCCGGGTGGTCGGATCACCCGGCTCGAACAGGTGCCGCCCGTTGCCGGCAATCACCGGATGGGTGATCAGCACCAGCTCATCGAGCTGGCCAGCAAACAGCAGCTGGCGCACCAGCGAAATGCCGCCCATGGCGGCGATTTCGCCGCCACTTCCCTGCTTTAGCCCGCGCACGAAGTCGAGCAGGTCGCCATCGATCAGCCTGGCATTGTTCCAGCCCAGCGGCCCGCTCAGCGTATCGGACGCGACATGCTTGGGCACGCCATTGATGAAGCGGGCAAAGTCATCGTCGAGCTGGGCATTGGGCCAGTAGCGGCTCCATTCCTCGTAGCCGACCCGACCCAGCAGCACGTCGCTGACCCGCTCCTGTACGCCGGTCAGCAGCACGCCCAGCTCGTCGTCAAAGCTGTCGAATTGAAAGAGATTGGGCGCCTCCACCACGCCGTCAATCGAATGAAATAGCCCCGCCACCACTTTTCGCATCAAATTCTCCCTGTTGGCGCGGCCCCGTTGGCCGCCCGTTGCCATTATGACGAAGCGATGGGCCGCGTTCCGACAAGGCAGATTTGCCCCTCAATCGGCGCTGCCCGGGCGCTCCTGCCGCAGGGCCGCCACCTCGGCGCGCAGGGCGCGCAGTTCGCCAAGGATATGGACGGTATCGTCATGCAGGGCCTGCCGGTCGGCGGTGGCGGTCGCCTCGGTTTCCTCCTGCATGGCCGAGACGATGACACCGATGAAAAGGTTGAGCACCGCATAGGTCGAGAGCAGGATGAAGGGCACGAAGAACATCCAGGCCAGCGGGAAGGCCTCCATCACCGGCCGGACAATGCCCATCGACCAGCTTTCCAGCGTCATCACCTGGAACAGCGTATAGAGCGTGGCGCCCAGGCTGCCGAACCAGTCGGGAAACTGCTCCCCGAACAGATTGGTCGCCATCACCGCCGCCACATAGAACAGCATGCCCATCAGCATGATGATCGAGCTCATGCCCGGCAGGGCGGCCACCAGCCCGCCGACGACACGGCGCAGGGCCGGCAGCGTCGAGACCAGGCGCAGCGCCCGCAGGATGCGCAGGGCGCGCAGCACCTGGAACGGGCCGCTGGCCGGCACCAGGGCAATGGCGACGACGAAGAAGTCAAACAGGCTCCAGGGATCGCGGAAGAAGGCCGGCCCGAAGGCAAATAGGCGCAGCGCGATCTCGACCACGAAGATGACGAGGATAATGCTATCGAGCGCCTGCAGGAGCGGGCCAAAGCGGGCGACAATGCCGGCATCGGTTTCCAGCCCCAGCACCAGCGAATTGAGCAGGATGACGGCCACGATGGCCTGCTCCCAGCGGCGGGAACTGAGCAGATGAACAAGCGCCTGACGCATGGCGGGCAATCTCCGGATTTTTGCCGCACGAGGCAGAGGCCAGGGCGCGGGATTCGTCAAGGGGTTTGGGGGGCGGGCAAGGGCGCAGCCGTCAGCGCCGCCTGCAGCGCGGTTGTCACAACAGGAGCGGGCCCCGAGGCGGGTTTCGCCTCTGGTAATTTAAAACAGTGAGACGGAAACCGCCTCGGGGCGCCGGTTTTTGGAACTGTACGGCGGCACGGGGATCGCTCGCCCCCACACGGCCGGACTGGAACCTGTGGAAGAGACGAACCTCCACCCGGCACACCCCACCACTGTTCGCCTGCAGGCCGCCCGTGTGGGGTGATGGGCGGATTATGCGGGAGGTTTGGGGGACGGGGAGAAGATGGATAAGTCCTTTTGGGTGGCCGGCACTCTGCGCAGGTGCCGCCCCCCACCCTCATTCCCTCCCCACAAGGGGGAGGGAGGCCTGTCCGGCGCATTGGATGGTGATCGTGCCCGTGACCGTGGTCCCATCGTCTCCCTCCCCCTTGTGGGGAGGGATCAAGGGTGGGGGGCGGTTGGCCCTGATATCCGGGCTCACGCACCCCCTCCCAACCTCCCCCTTCAAGGGGGAGGTGCCACCCGGTGCGTGGGGTGAGACCGTGCCAAAATACGCGGTCGTCACGCGGTGGGTGGGAAGCATTGAGGCACCCACAAACGCGGTGTCATCCCGGCGCAGACCGGCATCGTCACCGTGCAGCAATATTTTCGTCATCAGCGTGTTCAGCCACTGTCACACCGCTGCCGTAAGCCGCACACTGCTCTGGACAAAGGACTGTTCCGCGATGACGCCAAGCTTCAACTTCTCCCGCCGCCTCACCCTGCAACTGCTCGGCTCGGCCGCCATGCTGCCGCTGGCCCTGCCATTGGCCCGCGCCATCGCCGCCGACTCCGCCGGCCGGGTACTGATCCTCTCGGACCTGCATTCGGCCTATGAGCATTCGGCCCAGTTGCTGGCCGCGTTGCGCAGCGAAATTCAGGACCATGCCGTGCCGCACATCATTGCCATCAATGGCGATGTGTTCGAAGCCGGCAATGTGGTGGCCAGCCGCTCCGCCGGTCGCGTCGACTGGGCGCTGCTGGAAGCCCTCGCCGGCCTGGCCCCCACCGTGCTCAATATCGGCAATCATGAACCCGATTTCAGCGATGACCTAGCCAAGGTCGTCGAGCAGGCCCAGGCGCTGGGCATCACGGTTGTTTCCAACATTCTCGACAGCCGCAGCGGCACCCCCTATGCCCCGGCCACCGCCAGCCTCAAGCTGGGCGACATGGCGGTCAATGTGGTCGGCATCGCCACCCCGGCCCTGTTCACCTATCCCAAAGCGCTGCGCGACAGCCTCACCCTGCCCGATCCGGTCGAGTGGGCCAGCGCCAATCTGGCAGAAGCCCTCGCCGCTGACGGCCTCGACCTGGTGCTCAGCCATGCCGGCGTGGTCGCCGACCGCGCCATCCTGCCCCTGCTGCCCGATGGCACGCTGATCGTGGGCGGCCACGACCATCTGCTGCTGACCCACGAGGAAGGCCGCAGCCGCTACGTCCATACCGGCTCCTGGAGCAATGTCTATACGGTGGCCGAGATCGCCGCCGACGGGGCGATCACCCTCAGCCAGACCGAACTGCCCGCCGATATCGCCCCCGATGCCGAACTCGCCGCGCTGATCGAGGCCATGCTGGCCGAGCATCTCACCGCCGAGGAACGCGCCGCCATCGGCCAGTCCGAGACCGCCATGAGCCTCGCCGAAACCGGCCGCTTCGTCGCCGCCACCATGGCCACTGGCGCCGGGGCCGATGTCGGCTTTGTCGGTCATACCACGCTGGGTACCGGCCTGCCCCAGGGCGATGTCAGCCAATATGGCTTTAACGCCATTGTCCGCTTCGATGGCAAGCTGATGCTGGCCGAAGTCAGCGCGCAGGTGCTGGCCGAGATCCTCGCCCGGGCCAACCAGGACGGCGCGCAGACCCTCGAACAGCGCACCGGTGACTTTCTCTACGCCGCCCCGACCGACCTGTCGGCCAAGCAGAGCTACACCATTGTCACCAATGACTGGTCCGCCACCAACCAGAAGAGCTATTTTGGCCGTGAGGACCTGGTGTTTACCCCCGACCCCGAGGTGATGCTCAAGGCGCTGGTGACCCAGGCACTGAACTAGGCGTACAACATCACGCCAAAGGCCCGGAGCTTGCGCCCCGGGCCTTCTTCATTCCCGTCCAGACAATGTCTGGTGGTCAGCCCAGATGGGCCAGAACGGCGATCAGCAGCAGGGCCACGATGTTGGTGATCTTGATCATCGGGTTGATGGCCGGGCCGGCGGTGTCCTTGTAGGGATCGCCGACGGTGTCGCCGGTGACCGAGGCCTTGTGCGCGTCGCTGCCCTTGAGGTGCTTGACGCCGTGGCTGTCGGTAAAGCCGTCTTCAAAGCTCTTCTTGGCATTGTCCCAGGCGCCGCCACCGGCGGTCATGGAAATGGCCACGAACAGCCCGGTGACGATGACGCCCATCAGCATGGCGCCCAGGGCCGAGAAGCCGGCAGCGGGTCCGGCGATCCAGTAGATCACGAAGAACACCACGATCGGGCTGAGCACGGGCAACAGGCTGGGCACGATCATTTCCTTGATCGCGGCCCGGGTCAGCATGTCGACTGCCCGGGCATAGTCGGGCTTGGAGGTGCCGGCCATGATGCCCGGATCGGCCTTGAACTGGCGGCGGACTTCCACCACCACCGACTGGGCGGCGCGACCCACCGCCGTCATGCTCATGCCCGAGAACAGGAAGGGCAGCAGACCACCAAACAGCAGGCCCACCACCACATAAGGGTCGGCCAGCGAGAAGGTGAGCGTGCCCATGCCCTGGAAGATTGCCGGGGCGTCAGGCAGGTTGGCGAAGTAGATCAGATCCTGGGTATAGGCCGCGAACAGCACCAGGGCGCCGAGGCCGGCCGAACCAATGGCATAGCCCTTGGTGACGGCCTTGGTGGTATTGCCCACCGCGTCGAGCGCATCGGTATTGTGCCGCACCGCATCGTCCAGCCCGGCCATTTCGGCAATGCCACCGGCATTGTCGGTAACCGGACCAAAGGCATCGAGCGCCACCACCATGCCGGCCAGCGCCAGCATGGTCGCCACCGCAAAGGCGATGCCGAACAGGCCCGCCAGATTATGGGTGACGATGATGCCGGCGATGATCACCAGCGCCGGCAGCGCCGTTGATTCCAGCGACACGGCCAGCCCCTGGATCACATTGGTGCCGTGTCCGGTGACCGAAGCCTCGGCGATGGAATTGACCGGGCGCCGATTGGTGCCGGTGTAATATTCGGTGATGACGATGATCAGCCCGGTAATCAGCAGGCCAGCGACGCCGCACCAGAACAGGCTCATCGGGGTGAAGGTCTTGTCATTGGCGGCAATGGCGACATTGAGATCGCCAAACACGAACCACAGCACCGGGATCAGCGCCACCAGCGACAGCACGCCGGTGGCAATGATGCCCTTGTACAGCGCGCCCATGATGTTGTTGTCGGCGCCCAGCTTGACGAAATAGGTGCCGATGATCGAGGTGACGACGCAGGCGCCGCCAATGGCCAGCGGCAGCACCATGCCCATCAGCTTGAAGGCGTCGGGCAGGATGATGGCGGCCAGCACCATGGTGGCGACGATGGTCACCACATAGGTCTCGAACAGGTCGGCCGCCATGCCGGCGCAGTCACCGACATTGTCGCCCACATTGTCGGCAATGGTGGCCGGGTTGCGCGGATCATCCTCGGGAATGCCCGCCTCGACCTTGCCCACCATATCGCCGCCGACATCGGCGCCCTTGGTGAAGATTCCGCCGCCCAGCCGGGCGAAGATGGAAATCAGCGAGGCACCAAAGCCCAGCGCCACCAGCGCATCGATGACCACCCGGTCATTGAAGGCAAAGCCGAGGAACTGCGTCAGCACCATGAAGTAGAGCGCCACGCCCAGCAGGCCCAGGCCCGCCACCAGCATGCCGGTGACCGCGCCCGATTTGAACGCCAGATCGAGCCCCTTGCCGAGCGAGGAAATCGCCGCCTGGGCGACGCGGACATTGGCCCGCACCGACACGTTCATGCCGATAAAGCCGGCCGCCCCACTGAGCACCGCGCCGATCAGGAAGCCGATGGCGGCATAGATGCCGAGCAGGAAGTAGGCGGCAATCAGGATGACCGCGCCGACAATGGCAATGGTGGTGTATTGCCGCTTGAGATAGGCCGAAGCGCCTTCGCGCACCGCCGCCGAGATTTCCTGCATCCGGGCGGAGCCGGCATCGGCGGCCAGCAATTGCCTTGTGGTGATAACGCCGTAAATGATGGACAGAGCGCCGCATACGACGATCAGCCAGAGTGCCAAAGTCATAGAATAGTCCCTCTCGATGTGCCTCAAGGGACCCGCCGCTGCGCCGCCACCGGTTCCTCCAACCCGCGCCGGACAGCCCTCCAAGGAGCCCCCCTCCTGACCGCCAGATTAGCCAGATTATCGGCTTACGCAATGGGAGTTGCGCGGTTTTGTCGCGGCGGGATGGGCCGAGCGGTGCACAAGGCGCTAGCTGATGGTTTCCAGCGCCGCCACCAGAGCCGTGCTGTCCCCCAGCACTGACAGGGTCTTGAGCCGGGCGGTCTCGCCATGGCTGACGCTGATGGCCGATCTGGGCACGCCCAGCGCCCTGGCCAGCAGCGCGATCACCGCGGCATTGGCGCGGCCCTTGTCGGGCACCGCCTTGACCCGCACGCGCAGTACGGCGCTGCCATCGTCGCGCTGCTGCACGCCCTCGATGACGTCACGCCCGCTATTGGGGGTGGCCCGAACGAAAAGGCTCAGCCCCGTGGGGCTGAGCCGGTAACAGAGTGCCAAAATGCTGTTCCCTCAGGGGACGTAGGCATAGCCGTAGCGCACGATCAGCTGCTGGATGAAGAAGATGCCCAGGAACAGGATGATCGGCGAAATATCGAGGCCCGAGAAATTGGGCATGACGCGGCGAATGGGATTGAGCAGGGGCTCGGTCAACTGGTTGACCACGCGCCAGACGCTGGCCACGAACTGATTGCGCGTGTTGATCACGTTGAACGAGATCAGCCAGCTCATGATGATCATGATCAGCAACACCCACCAGTACAGCTGGAGGATCACCATGATCACGTCGAGAATGGCCTTCATTGCAGTCTCCTGTTTTCACTGCCTATTTAGTCGCAACGCCGCCGCGCGACAAGGGCAGGCCGCAAACCATGAAGACCCCGCTCTGGTCGCACAGAACGGGGCCTCAATGACTGACATCCGGTACGCAGTACAAATCAACCCGGATACGAACGCTGTTGCACAAAGCGTGCCAGAAGCGCGCCCGACCGGCCCGCCCCCGCAATCCGGGCCTTAGCGGGTCAAAGGGCTGACAGCGTTAAGTTTTTGTTCACCATTGAGCGTTGCAAAATGCAATGCGACATGCAGATAGCCTCGCAAAATGCGAGGGGGATCAGTGCAATCCCGTATGCGGATCGGCGCCCAGCATCAGGTTCAGATTCTGCACCGCAGCGCCCGAAGCGCCCTTGCCCAGATTGTCATAGACCGCCACCAGCACCGCCTGCGCCCGCGCGTCACTGGCAAACACATGCAGCTTCATGGTGTTGGTATTGTTGTAGATCTGCGGATCCAGCTCGGGCGACCTGGCCATTTCCACATAGGGCGCCACCTCGACAAAGCTGTTGGGGATGGCGGCGAAATGGTCGGCAATGGCGGCATGCAGCTCGACGCCCTTGGGCACCACGCCCAGATGGCTGAGCTGGAGGGGCACAAAGCTCATCATGCCCTGGGCATAATCGCCCACCGAGGGCACGAATAGCGGCGCCTGGGCCAGCTTGGTATAAGCGGTCATTTCGGGCACGTGCTTGTGCGCAAAGGTCAGCCCATAGGGCATGAAATGGCTGGCCGCCGCACCGGCAGCCTCATATTCGGCAATCATCTGCTTACCGCCGCCGCTATAGCCGGAAATCGCGTTGACGGTGAGCGGATAGCCGCTTGGCAGCAGCCCCGCCTCGATCAGCGGCCGCACCGTGGCGATCACCCCCTGCGGATAGCACCCCGGATTGCTGACAAAGCGCGCCCGGGCGATGACCTCGCTCTGGCCCTTGTCCATTTCGGCAAAGCCATAGGCCCAGTCGCCATGCACCCGGAAGGCCGAGGAGGCGTCGATGACCCGCGTCGTGCCATTGTCGATCAGCGCCACGCTTTCCCTGGCGGCATCATCGGGCAGGCACAGAATGGCAATATCGGCCGCATTGAGCAGCCGCGCCCGCTCATCGATATCCTTGCGCTTGTCCTGGGCAATGGAGATCACCTCCAGATCGCGCCGACCGGCCAGCCGCTCGCGGATCTGCAGACCGGTGGTGCCCGCTTCGCCATCGATGAAAATCTTGCTGACCATGCTCTATCACTCCTGATGCGGCTGCGTAGATGGACCGCCCCGGGCACGGGGTCAAGACGGCCGGCCCTTTCTTCTCCCTCCCCCTCGTGGGGAGGGATCAAGGGTGGGGGTATATGCCAGCTCCAGCAAGCCCCCCACCCGACCCCTCCGGGGCCACCCTCCCCACAAGGGGGAGGGAGAAGAAGGGCCAGCCCCGCGCCTTGCCGTTCGGCGCCGGCAATGCCATTGCTTTGACCAAGTGGACAAAAACCAACGGGAGACCGCCATGACCCCCCATAATCACGCCAAAGCCGGCGACTATGCTGATGCCGTGCTGCTGCCGGGCGACCCGCTGCGCGCCAAATGGATCGCCGAGACCTTTCTCGATGCGCCAGAACTGGTCAATTCCGTGCGCAACTGCCTGGGCTATACCGGCACCTACAAGGGCAAGCGCGTCTCGGTGCAGGCCAGCGGCATGGGCCAGCCCTCGCTGGCCATCTATGCCCATGAGCTGATCAACACCTATGGCGTCACCACGCTGATCCGGGTGGGCACCTGCGGCGGGCTCAATGCCAAGGTCAAGGTGCGCGACCTGATCCTGGCCCAGGCCGCCTCAACCGACAGCGCCATCGTCAAGGGCCGCTTTGGCGCCTTCAACTTTGCCCCGATCGCCGATTTCGGGCTGTTGCGGTCCGCCGCCGACAAGGCCGAGGCCGCCGGCATGCGCTACCACGCCGGCAATATGCTCAGCTCGGACATTTTCTACCATGCCGACGGCATGGCCGGTTACGACAAGCTGCCCGAGCACGGCGTCATCGGCGTCGAAATGGAAGCCGCCGCGCTCTATACGCTGGCCGCCCGCTTCGGCGTCAGGGCGCTGACCATCTGCACCATGACCGACTGCCTGATCACCGGCCAGGAGATCGACGCCGACCAGCGCCAGACCTCGCTCAGGGAAATGGTGAGCGTGGCCCTCGAGGTCGCGATCGAGGGGTAGCGGGCGGCCACGGTGGCGCGCGATGGGCGGATCAGTAGTTGGCGCCGCCAGCGATTTCGCGCAGTTCCAGCACGATATTGGACAGCCCATTGTCGATGTGCAGCTGCATGAACTCGCTGGCGAGTGCCGTCGCGGCCTGCAGATCGGGCGCCTCGAACACCGCATAGCCTCCAATGACTTCCTTGGCTTCGGCAAACGGGCCGTCCGTGAGCGCCACGGCGCCGGTCTGGCCCATCAGGCGCTTGCCTTCGCTGGCAGGCTTGAGGCCGCCGGTCGAGACAAGCGAGCCGGCTGCCAGGTTTTTCTCCATCCAGGGGCCCATGGCATCCATCAGCCCTTGCGGGATGTCTTCGGACTTGAGGTCGGCGGGCGGGATGATACTCATGAAATAGCGCATTGGAATTCTCGGGGTTGAGGGACAAAAACAGCAAGGTTCACACTGACACAACGGATGAGCATGCCCAAAACCGACATGCCCGGCCGATTTCGGCAAATTTTCCCGGCCCGCGTCTCACCGCTTCGTCATTAACCCTGCCGCAGTCTGCCACCATCTCGCCGCCATCGCCGTGTTAAGCTCTGCTTGACGTTCAGGGGGCCCCGGGAAAAAATGCAACTCAAGCCGAACGCCTATCGTCTCAACGAAACGGTCAAGAGCGTCGAGACCATGACGCGCTTTGCCCTGGCCGTGCTCGCCCTGGCCTCGGGCGTTTATACCTATCTGGGGGTGCGCGGCCTGCTCGATGGCTCGGCCAGCTTTGTGTTCTTTGCCGCCATCATCTATTCGGCCGCCGTTTCGGTGGCGATCTATGCCTTCTGGAGCTTCATGCTGCGCTTTGTGCCGCTGGTCACCTCGGGCGTGCAGCGCCTTGCGCTGTTTTTGACCATGGCCATTGGCTGCGCCATGATCATTGCCATGAGCAGCTGGCTCAACGCCGCTGCGCTGGCCGGCTCCGCCGCGCTCGAACAGCACATGGCGGTGACGCTGCAGGGCTATGCCGAAGATCTCGACGCCGCCCATGCCAATGCGCTGGCCAGCCAGAGCCTGCTGCCCGACGTGCAGCGCGCCGCCGAGCGCTTTGCGGGCCTGGCCGCTGACGAACGCGAGAGCGGCGCCCTGACCGGCACCACCGGCTCGGGCAGCGTGGTGCAATTGCTCACCCAGATGAGCGCGCAGATGACCCAGCTCAGCACCACCATCACCAGCAATCGCGACGCGGTGGCGGGCCTGTTCGAACAGGGCTCGACGCGGCTGGCCAGCATGCGCGAACTGGTCTCCACCCCCGGCGCGGTTGCGCCGCGCTCGGACAGTTTCCAGACCGAGGCGGTGCAGCTGTCTGCCGTGATCGCCGCGCTGCAGCAGACCGACATTGCCGCCTCGGTCAAGCGCGCTGCTGCCGATCTCAGCGCCGGCTTCATTGCCCCTGTGGCCAATGGGCAAAGCGCGGACCTTGCCAATCGGCAGGACCAGGTGATGGAGACGGTGCGCGTTTCGGTGGCGGCCCAGTCCACCGCGCTCAGCGCGGCAGCCGATGAGATTCTGGCCACCCCCGCCGTCGAGCAACGCCGCTTCGTGCCGCTCTCGAGCGCCGAGGCGGTGATCCGCTACTGGTCCGATTTCATCCCCAGCTGGGCCGGCGCCATTTCCATCGACCTGCTGCCCGTGGTGCTGGTTCTGGTGCTGATGATCGTCAATGACGCGATGCGCCAGGAATCGCAGTCACTGGCCGAGGCGGAAAACATCACCGCCGCCGAAATGCTGCGCGCCATGGCCCTGTTCCGCCAGATGGAGGCCGCCGGCATCGCGGTGGCAACCGGCCCGCCGGGGCAGGACAGCGCCAGTGAGCCTGAACCCGCGCCAGCGGCACCGCCCCTGGCCGCCGAGGCGCCTGGGGCCGACGGCACCGTCACCCCCATTGACGCAGCCCAGCGCAAGCGCACCGACGCGCCGCGCCCCGCATGACCGCCCCGGCCACCACCGCAGCCGCGCCCCTGCGCCGGGCCGTGCAACGCCTGGGCGCCATTGATGACGGCGCCCTGCTGCGGCTGGTCTTTTTTGCCCTGCTGGCCGGGGTTGCCGCCATGCTGTTTGTCGATTTCCGCGAGCTGGCGGCCACCCAGGACGCCAGCCTCGACCAGCCGCTGCAACCCATCCTGCCGCCAGCGCTGGAGGGACCAAATCCCGGCCCGATGCCGGCGATCACTACCGATCCGGCGCTGTTGCAGCAACCGCTCGACATCGCCCTGGGCAGTGGTGGCGTGCTGACGCTGACCGGCACGATCGACCCCGGCGCCGCAGCCCGCTTTGCCAGCGAGATTGCCGCCCGCGGTGAATATGTGCAGACCGTGCAGCTTGATTCGCCCGGCGGCGCGGTGCGCGATGCCCTGGCCATTGGCGAGCTGATCCATGACAAGGGCCTGGCCACCCAGGTGCTGGCCGGGGCGCTCTGCGCCTCCTCCTGCCCGATCATCTTTGCCGCCGGCACGACCCGCAGCGCCAGCCCGGCCTCGGCCATTGGCGTGCACCAGCTCTATGCCACCGCCCTGGCCGGCGCCACGCCGGACGCCCTGCGCATGGCCGGCGCCGCAATGAGCGACGCACAAGCCACCACCGCCGAAATTATCACCGCCCTGACACGCAGCGGCGTCGATCCGGCGCTCTGGCTGCATGCGCTGCAGACGCCGCCCGAGCGGCTGTATTATTTTTCGGTCGAGGAGATGCAGCGTCTCAATCTTGTTACTGTCCTGCTGCAGGATTGAGACTATTGTGATGGAACGGCGCCCGCGTCAGCCCCGTTGAATCTGATCAGCATGGCTCTTTGGAGGAGGAACGCCAGCATGTCCAAGTCCCCTGTCGGCAACAAGACATTGATCGGCCATAGTGACATCCGCACCTGGGTCGCCAATCGTCACGGCGTGCCTGCCATTGCCCGGGTGCGCAACCGCTTTGGCGAGGAGCGGGCCCAGCTCAAGCTGCGCTTCGGCCGGGCCGGCAAATCGAGCCCACCCAGCCCTGTCGCCGACGAAACGGCCGGATTGAGCCCCTGTTCCTGGGTCGCCTGGCTGGCCGAGCTTGACCGCCAGCAACTCGCCCTCAAGGTTGAACCCGACGCCGACGGCTTTGAATTCGTCGAGCGCCGCGACGACAACTAGTCCGGGTCAGGACTCATTGATCCAGAAGATGACTGTTGCTGCGATGCAGATTGCCGAGAAGAATGTGTGGGCGCATCGGTCGTATGTTGTTGCGATGCGACGCCAGTCCTTGAGCTTTGCGAACAGGTTTTCAACCCGGTGGCGTTGGCGATAGATGGCCTTGTCGTATGGGAACGGGACCTTCCGGCTGCGGCTCGAAGGAATGCAGGGTTCAATGCCCTTGTCGGTAAGGGCTTGTCTGAACCAGGCGCTGTCGTAGCCCCTGTAGGCGATCAAGTGAGAGGCGGCAGGCAGTTCATCGAGCACCATGCCGGCGCCCTTGTGGTCGCTGACCTGACCGGCGCTGAGCTTGAGGATGATCGGGCGGCCCAGTTGGTCGCAGACGGCATGGAGCTCGGAGTTCAGCCCGCCCTTGGTGCGCCCGATATGGCGGGGAACATCCCCTTTTTTAAAAGGCTCGCCGCCGTGCGATGAGCCTTCAAGTGCGTTGCATCGATCATGATCCGCTCTGGCCTGGGGCCATCCTGGCTCAACGCCACGAAGATCTTGTCGAACACTCCCAGCCGGCTCCAGCGCATGAAGCGGTTGTAGAGCGTCTTATGCGGGCCATAGCCCTTGGGCGCATCCTTCCACATCAGGCCGTTGCGGATCACATAGACGATCCCGCTCACCACCCGCCGATCATCCACCCGCGGCACACCGTGCGCTAACGGAAAATGCGGCGACAACCGAGCCATCTGAGCCTCGCTCAACAAAAACAAATCACCCATCAGACCCTCCAATGGAGAATCTGAATCACAGATCATTGCAAATTAACAGGTCCTGACCCTAGTCCATTTCGCCGTTTGGCTGAAACGGTCACACGGCTGCGAGTCCTGATTTGTCGCGTTTTCGAACGGCCACAGGGGAGCCGCTTTTGCTGAGGACGCTCTAGGACCGGCGCGAGACCTGGCGACGATCGGCACTGGCCGGTGCCGACACCGCCTCGACGACGTCCAGGCAGATGCGGTTGCGCCCGGTTCTCTTGGCCTGATAGAGCGCGGCATCGGCCCGGCGCAGCAGGTCGAACAGGCCCTCATCGGCTCTGAGCTGGGCAATCCCGAAGCTGGCAGTCGGTTGCAACTCCGGCGCCTGGCTGATCAGGCCCCTGGTGCCGAATGGCGTGCGGACCCGCTCGGCGAACAATTGCGCCGAGTGTAGACCGCTGCCCGGGGCCAGGGCGGCAAATTCCTCGCCCCCCAGGCGTCCCAGCACGGTCCCCCTCACCGTCATGGTGCCAAGGCTGGCGGCGTCCTGCAGGGTTTGCGCAAAGCTCCTGATCACCGCGTCGCCGACATCATGGCCATGCTGGTCATTGATGGCCTTGAAGTGATCGAGATCGGCCACCACCACGCTCACCGGCACCCCGCTCCGGCGCGCCGCGGCAAGCAGTGCTTCGGCGTGATCCTCAAAACCGCGCCGGTTGAGCAGACCCGACAGCGGATCGGTTTCCGATTGGGCCCGCATCTCCGTGGTGGTGTCGCGCAGAATGATCACCAGCATCAAAATGCCATTGCCGATCAGCAGCACCGCCCCCACCGCCTGCGATATCGCCGCATAGCTGGTGCCGATATAGGCCTGCGCATTGGCGCCCGAGCCCAGCGCCACAGCGAGAAACGACTTGCCCAGAAAATGCAGCGCACCCAGCACCTGAATGGCCAGCAGCACCAGATCGAGCACATGCCGCCGTCCCGAGCGCAGCACGACCAGGGCCCCGATCAGCAGCATCAGCGCATAGGGGGCCTGATACAGCAGGCCGCGCAGCAGCGAGTTGCGCTCCATGTCATAAATCAGCACGATATCGATGAACGAGGCGATGAGCAGCCCGCCCAGCAACAGCCAGGGCGGATCGACGCGATAATTGCGCGCCAGGCCCACCGCGCTCGCGGCCAGGGCCAAAAGGAACACCATGAAGATGGCGATGCCGAGCGGGCGCGGATCGCTCTGGAGCGGCAGGATAATCTCCAACCCAAAATTGACCAGCCCGGCGCAATAGGCCAGGGCCAGCCAGCGCGCGCCGGTGGCGATGCGGGCATTGACGGCCACGACAGTAAATGCCGTGACGAACAGGCCGGCCACACAGAAGTTGATGGCCAGAACGAATGCTGCGGCGCTCATAAATCAATCCGGGCGAAAAAATGTTGCGCCATGCTAGACGACGCAGCCGCAATGAGACGTTAACAGCGCCGCCGCCAAGGCAAACTTCGCAACAGGGTCAGGCGCGCGGGGTTACATCAAAGGCCTTGGCCACCAGTTCGTAGGAACGCCGGCGCAGCTGGTAGCTGTGCATGGTGGTGGTGATCATCACCTCGTCGGCAGCGCAGGCCTCGGCCTTTTCGGCAATGGTATCGCGCACCGTGCTGGGCGAGCCGACGATCCACAGGCTCGACTGGTGATCGATCACCGCCTGCTGCTGCGGCGTCAGCACCCTGGCATGGGCCTCTTCCGGGCTCATCAGCTTGCGCTGCTCGCCCGAGGTGAACAGCGCCCAGCTCACCGCCTGCGAGCGCGACAGATACTGCGCCTCTTCGTCGGTGGGCGCGCACACCACCGAGACACACAGCATGGTCTGCGGCGCGGGGAATTCCACGGTCGGCTGGAAGGCCTGCCGATAGGCCGCAAAGGCCGGCGCGGCCGGGGTATGGCTGAAATGGGCGGCAAAGGCATAGCCAAAGCCCAATTGCCCGGCCGCCTGGGCGCTCGAGCCCGACGAGCCGAGCAGCCATTTAGGCGGCAAGCGCACCCCGCCCGGCGACACCGGCACGCGTGAATAGGGATGATCGGGCGGAAAACCGTCTTCATCAAACGCCATCAGCTCGGCCAGATAGCTGGCGAACTCCTCGCCACCACCACTGCGCAGCGCCCGCATGGCATAGCCATCGCCGCCCGGTGCGCGGCCCAATCCAAGGTCAATGCGGCCCGGATGGAGCGCTTCGAGGGTACGATAGGCCTCGGCAATGCGCAGCGGCGCATGGTTGAGCAGCATGACGCCGCCCGAGCCGACGCGAATGCCGGTGGTGTGCGCCGCCGCGCTGCCGATCAGGATTTCGGGGACCGAGGAGGCGATGGACGGCATGCCGTGATGCTCGGCATACCAGAGCCGCGTATAGCCCAGGCCGTCGGCCGCCCTGGCCAGCGCGATGGTTTCAGCCATGGCCTGCGCGGTGGTGCTGCCTTCGGCGATCGGGGCGAGGTCCTGCAGTGACAGAGCGAAGGGGGCGGTCATGGCAATCACATGGTTGAGAACAATTGCCCGCCTTGTATCGTCAAATTACGATGAAAGCGAGGCGCCTTGTGGCCGCACGGTCACAAAATCACGCCAATGCGCCACACCACGTTGACTCAATGGCAATATTGCCGCCTTTACTGTGCATCAGCCTTGGGGGTCCGTCGTGTCGAAACTGCACTTTGCTCTACTTGCCATCGCAGCATCGATGAGTTTGGCGACCCCAGCCCAGGCCCAGAGCCTGACCGCGCCTGAACCCTTTGCCGATGTGGTCGACGAGCTGCGCATCGGCCTGCATGCCCATGACGTCAGCTATATCCTGTTTCCCCCGCCCTGGGAGTACAAGCTCAACCAGATCGAGGACGTCAGCTTCGAGGTGCTGTTCAAATCGCCCGACCTCGACGCCTTCCGCTGGATCGGCTCGCCCCGTCCCGATCTGGGCGTCACCATCAATACCGATGGCCAGGACAGCCTGCTGCACCTGAGCCTGACCTGGCAGCTGCCGATCTTTGACACCCCGCTCTACCTCGAAGGCGCCTTCGGCGGCGCGGTGCATAATGGCTATCTGACCGGCTCGCCCGACGACACGCGCTACGCCAATTTCGGCTGCCGGCTGAATTTTTACGAGCGCTATGGCATTGGCGCCCATGTCAGCGACACTGTAACGGCAACGCTGACCTATGAGCACACGTCCAATAATGGCTGGTGCGACATGAATCAGGGCCTGTCCAATGTCGGCCTGCGCCTGGGCTGGAAGTTCTAGACGGGGCAAACGGACCGGTCAGGCCACCTGCCCGGCGGCCCAGCCCGAGGCCCAGGCCCACTGGAAATTATAGCCGCCCAGCCAGCCGGTGACATCGACCACCTCGCCGACGAAATAAAGGCCCGGCACGTCCCGCGCGGCCATGGTCCTGGCGTCGAGATCGCGCGTATCGACCCCCCCCAGCGTCACTTCGGCCGTGCGATAGCCTTCCGAGCCGACCGGCTTCAGCGTCCAGGCCTTGAGGATCGCTTCGACCACGGCCAGCTTCTTGTCGGAAAAATCCCCGATCATGCCGGTCATGTCGAGCTCTTCGCCCAGCAGCTGGGCCAGCTTGCGGGGCAAAAAGCCCGCCAGCACCGTCTGGATCTGCAGCTTGGGCGTCGCCCGGCGCGCCGCGCGCAGCTTTGCGCCGGCATCCTCATGCGGCAGCAGATCCACCGCGATGGCATCGCCCTCGCGCCAATAGGACGAGATCTGCAGGATGGCCGGCCCCGACAGGCCGCGATGGGTAAACAGCAGCGCTTCCTCGAACGCGGTCTTGCCATGGCTGACAATGGCATCGGTGGCGATGCCCGATAGCGCCTTGAGCTTTTCCAGCGCCCCGGTCTCAAAGGTCAGCGGCACCAGGCCCGGCCGCGTCTCGGTCAGCCGCAAGCCGAACTGGCTGGCCAGCTGATAGCCCAGGCCGGTCGCGCCCATTTTGGGAATCGACTTGCCGCCGGTGGCGACGATCAGGGACTCGCAGGTGATCGAGGAGGTGCTCAGCTGCAGCGAAAAACCGTCCGTACCGCGGTCCACCGCCTCGACGCTGGTTTCGAGCACCAGCGTCACCCCGGCCTTGCGCATTTCATTGAGCAGCATGGAATTGATCTGCGTCGCCGGCCCGTCGCAGAACAGCTGGCCCAGGGTCTTTTCATGGAACTGGATGCCGTGATCCCTGACCATGGCGATGAACATGTCGGGCGTGTAACGGCTGAGCGCCGACAGGGCAAAGCGCGGATTGGCGCTCAGGAAACGATCGCGGCCCTTGTCGATGGTGGCGTGGATATTGGTGAAATTGCAGCGCCCGCCGCCCGAGATGCGAATCTTTTCGCCGGCATATTTGCGGTGGTCGACCAGCAGCACCGAGCGCCCGCGCCGCCCGGCCTCGATGGCGGCCATCATGCCGGCAGCGCCGGCGCCAAGAATGACGACATCATAGTGAGGCATGGGGCGGTCCTGTGCGCAAGCGGGAACGCCCGGCATAGGGCAAGCGTGGGTCCCTGCCAAGCCGAACCGTCATGGCCACGCGCAGCCATTGGGCGGAGATGGGCCGGGAGGAGCCAAGGACGAGCATTGACTAAATCCTACAGTGGAGTATGACTTCGCCTGCTTTTCCAACCAAGCAGTCCATGATGCACAGCGTGTTTTCCATTGCTGACCTGGCACTCACCCGGCGCACCGCCGGGGGCGTCGTTGCGCTCATGGCCAAAACCGCCAAAACCACCAAAACCGCCTGACGCTTTTCCCCGGGTCGTCTCCCGACGGGGAGAGGCTGATCCGAATGGCCGCAAACCGCAAGGGTTTGCGCGGGGGCGAAAATGGTAAGGGACTGGAGTTCCAAAAATGGGTTATCGCGTCGCTGTCATCGGTGCCACAGGCAATGTGGGCCGTGAAGTTCTCAATATTCTGGCGGAACGCAAGTTCCCCGCCTCCGAGGTGATCGCACTCGCCTCCTCGCGCTCCACCGGCCGCGAAATCTCCTATGGCGACAAGATCCTCAAGGCCAAGAACCTTGAAAATTTCGACTTCAAGGGCGTCGATTTCGCCATCATGTCGGCGGGTTCGGAGATTTCCAAGGACTGGGGTCCGCGCATTGCCGCCTCGGGCTGCATCGTCATCGATAATTCGAGCTTCTGGCGCTACGATTCCAATGTGCCGCTGATCGTGCCCGAAGTGAACGGCCCCTCGCTCGGCCCCTGGCTGGCCAATGGGAACCGCAAGAACATCATCGCCAACCCCAATTGCTCGACGGCCCAGCTGGTGGTGGCGCTCAAGCCGCTGCACGACTTTGCCAAGATCAAGCGCGCCGTGGTGTCGACCTACCAGTCGGTGTCGGGCGCCGGCAAGGAGGGCGTTGACGAGCTGTGGAACCAGACCAAGGGCATTTTCGTCAACGACAATCCCGGCAATGGCAGCAAGTTCCCCAAGCAGATTGCCTTCAACGTCATTCCCCATATCGACGTCTTCATGGAAGACGGCTCGACCAAGGAAGAGTGGAAGGTGATGGCCGAAACCAAGAAGATCCTTGATCCCAAGATCAAGGTGACCTGCACCGCCGTGCGCGTGCCGGTGTTTGTCGGCCATTCCGAAGCCATCAATCTCGAATTCGAGAACCCGATCAGCGCGGACGAAGCGCGCGACATCCTGCGCGAGGCGCCGGGGGTGACGGTGCTCGACAAGCGCGAGCCTGGTGGCTACGCCACCCCGGTCGAATGCGTCGGCGAATACGACACCTTTGTCAGCCGCATCCGCGAGGACACCACCATCGAGAACGGTCTCAATATCTGGGTTGTCTCGGACAACCTGCGCAAGGGCGCCGCGCTCAACACCATCCAGATCGCCGAAACGCTGATCGAGCTGGGCCTCAAGCCACGCAACGCGGCCACCGCCGCCTGACCGAGGGCTGAGAACGACGCAGGGCGGCTCTGCACAGAACACTCTCCCTCCCCTGGTGGGGAGGGATTAAGGGTGGCGGGCGTTCGGGCATTCCGACCCTGTCCAGACCACCCCACCCAGCCCTCCCCACCAGGGGGAGGGAGCCAGATCGAGCGCCTGCTGGCATCGCGCTTAACAGCTCTGCAGGTGACCATGCCGCTACGCGACCTCCTTCTCGCCCTTGGCGTCGTGATCATCTGGGGCCTCAATTTCGTGGCCATCAAATGGGGCGTCGACGAAGTCTCGCCCTATATGCTGACGGCCCTGCGCTATATCGGCTGCGTGCTGCCCGCCATTTTCTTCGTTCGCCGGCCCGCCGTCAGCTGGAGCCTGCTGCTGGCCTATGGCATGAGCGTGGGCGTGCTGCAGTTCAGCTTCCTGTTTTCGGCCATCGGCATGGGCATGCCGGCCGGGCTGGCGAGCCTGGTCATGCAGATGCAGGTGTTTTTCACCATGGGACTGGCCGCCCTGTTTCTGGGCGAGCGCCCGACCCCGTTGCGCCTGACCGGCGCGGCCATTGCCCTGCTCGGGCTGCTGACCATCGGCATCGAACATCTCGGCGGCGCCGTGCTGGTGCCGCTGCTGATGACGCTGGTGGCCTCGCTGTTCTGGGCCATGTCCAACATCGTCACCAAGCGCGCCGGCAAGGTCGATATGTTTGCCTTTGTCATCTGGGGCAGCCTGATCCCGCCGCTGCCCATGCTGGCGCTGGCCCTGCTGCTGGAAGGACCCGGCGCCGTGACCAGCCTTGTCAGCATCAGCCCGCAGGCCCTGTTCTCGGTGCTGTTCATTGCCTATGGCTCAACCCTGCTCGGCTATGGCGGCTGGGCCATTCTGCTCGGACGCCACCCTGCCGGACTGGTGGCGCCCTTTGCCCTGCTGGTGCCGGTGGTCGGCTTTGCCGCGGCCTTCGTGCTGCTCGGTGAAGCCGTGTCGCCGCTCGAACTGGCCGGCAGCGTGCTGATCTTTGCCGGCCTGATGCTCAATGTGTTCGGACCGCGCCTGCTGGCCCGGCTGCGGCCTGCCTGATGCCGATCCGTCACATCGCCCTGGCGCTGCTGGTGGTCGCCATCTGGGGCTTCAATTTCGTCGTCATCAAGCTCAGTGTCGCCGCCCTGCCACCCCTGCTGGCCGCCGCCCTGCGCTTTCTGTTTGCCGCCCTGCCGCTGGTGTTCTTCATCAAACCGCCCAAGGTGGCCTGGCCACTGGTCGTGGCCTATGGCTTTGCCTTCGGCGTTGGGCTCTATGGCTTTCTCAACCTGGCCATGGCCTGGGGCATGTCGGCGGGCCTGAGTTCGCTGGTGCTGCAGACCCAGGCGTTTTTTACCATGGCGCTGGCCTTTGTGCTGCTGGGCGAACGCCCGCGCAGCGTGCAGGTGCTGGGGGCCGCCATCGCCTTTGCCGGCATTGCGGTGATCGGTGCCGACCGGCTGGCCGGAGCGGCGCTGCTGCCGCTGGGCATGACGCTGCTGGCCGCGCTGTGCTGGGGCGCCGCCAATATCCTGATCAAGAAGGCGGGCAAGGTTGACCCGGTCTCGCTCACCGTCTGGGGCGCCCTGGTCGTGCCGTTGCCACTTCTGGCGCTGTCCCTGCTGTTTGAAGGGCCGCTGGCGGTGTCGGACGCCCTGCTGGGCTTTGGCTGGGGCGATGCCGCGCTGATCGCCTTCCTTGCCTACCCCGCAACCTTGCTTGGCATGGCGATCTGGAGCTGGCTGCTCGGCCAGCACCCCGCCTCGGTGGTCGCGCCCTTTACCCTCCTGGTGCCCATTACCGGTCTGGCTTCGGGCTATCTGGTGCTGGGCGAAACCATCTCCTCGATCGAGATCGTCGGGGCGCTGCTGGTCATTGCCGGCCTGCTGGTAACTTTGCTGCGGCCCCGCGCGACACCCCTGCTCTAGCCCGCCTGCCCCGCCAGACGAACAAGGCCACCCCAATTGCTTGGGGTGGCCTTGCGATGCCCGTGAGGGGCATTTGCTTACATGGCGGCGGGCGCAGCCGATGCCAGCAGGCCATACTCTTCGGCCGACAGTTCGCCATTGGCATCCGTATCGGCCGCCGCAAAGGCTTCTGCCGTCAGCTCGGGCCAGGCGACCTGAGCTTCTTCAAGCGTCACGGCACCGCTCGCATCGGCATCGACGGCGACGAAGTCAGTGGCAGCCTGCGCAAAGGCAGCGCCGGACAGGCCAAGGACGACGAGGGTGGAGAGAACGATCTTTTTCATAGCAGGTGGCTCCGATTAGTGAGTCGGTAAGCGGTGACCGGTCAACCGGCCCCCGACGCGCTGCAGCTTGGCAGCCCGTGCCACAGACAATGCTCAGCCATTGTGTTCGACAAGGGCCGGAAGCGGGGCAGATATCGGGAGAATATCGGGTAACTTTGGGGCAGTATGAGCAACAATAAGGCGCGCGTTTTTGCTGTAGATCTTACCCGTTTCGCCCGGTCTATAATTCAATCACACGAACGTATTTACGCTGCGCGGAGACAATGCTGAACAACAAGTGTGCTGTTGCGTCGAACAACGCGCAATGACCAGCGTTCACGGGGGCGTGAAACTGGTCAGGACGCAATTTTATGCGTGTTCGAACACTGCGCGCAGGCCGATCTTGCCGGCTGGCAACTGGAACCTGCTACAGATCGGGCCGCAGGAAATCGCCGGTTTCGCTGTCCATGATCCACAATTCACCGGTCGAGATGTCGAACCAGGCACCATGCACCGCCAGTTTGCCCTCGGCCTCGAGGTCGGCGACATAGGGAAAGGTGCGCAGATTGGCAATCGAGTTGCGAATCGAGATGCGCTCCAGCGCCGTCTGCCGCTCACCGGGCGTCATCAGTTCATTGTGGCCGATCTGCTCGGGCAGGCCGCCCAGCATTTTCATCCATTTGCCGATGAAGTCCCCGCTGTCGAGCGGGCTGGAATCGGGACTGAGCGCCGCCTTGATGCCACCGCAGCGGCCATGCCCCATGACCACGATATTGGCGATGCCCAGCGCCTTGACGGCAAACTCGATGCCCGCCGAGGTACCGTGCTGGCCACCATCGGGCTGATAGGTCGGCACCAGATTGGCCACGTTGCGCAGCACGAACAATTCGCCCGGCGTGCTGTCGAAGATCATTTCAGGCGCGGCGCGGCTGTCGCAGCAGGCGATGATCATGGTCTGGGGGCTTTGACCGATACTGGCCAGATCCCGATAGCGATCTTTTTCGCGCGTATAGCGGCCAGCCATGAAGTTGGCGTGGCCTTTGAGCAGGTAGTCAGGAAATCTGTGCATGAAATTTCGAATAGCGCTAAGACGTCACAAGATCAATCGGGCGCGTGCAGCGCTCACGCATTGGGGGCATGCATGCTCATCTATCGATTTCTCACCGGCGAGGACGACGCCGCCTTCTGCCACAAGGTCACCAAGGCGCTCAGCCAGGGCTGGCAGCTGCATGGCGGACCGACCTATGCCTTTGACTCGCACAGCAAGAAAATGCGGGCCGGCCAGGCCGTCACCCGCGCGGCCAAGGATCAGCCCTATGATCCCGACAAGCCGCTGAGCGATTATTAGGCCGGCGTTCGGGGCGCGGGAATTTACGGCTGTTAAACAGGCGCAATGCTAGCCAGGGGCCTTTGCAGGCACTTTCCAGGACGGTTGGTCTATGTTCAAGAAGCACGTTATTCCCCTTGTTTGCGCTATTGTCGCATTTCTCCTGTTTTGGGGACTGTGCGGACTTGTCTTTCAGTACGTCCAGTTTGAGCCGGCGCTGATGGGCGCCGTAAAGCTCTTTGGAGCGGTCATTGTCGGGATAATCGTCAACAATGTCATGACGACGCGCGCGAACAAGGCCGCCGCTGAAATCCAATAACGCGATCAATGGTGGTGGCGCGTCGGGCCGGACTACAGGCCTGCCGCCAGCCGGAGTGCCAGCGCCTGCAGCAGCAGAACGGTTTTGGCGTCGGCGATGTCACCGGCCTCGATCATCGCCAGTGCCTGATCGAGGCCCAGCTCGAGCACTTCGATGTCCTCGCCCTCGGCCGCCAGGCCACCGCCCTGATGGGCCTGCTGGCCCGGCGTATAGCGGCCCAGATAGCAGGCGCATTTCTCGGTCAGCGACCCCGGGCTCATATAGACATTGCACAGCAGGACCAGATCCTCGCCCGCATAGCCGGTTTCCTCCAGCGCCTCGCGCCGCGCCGCAAGCGCGGGCGCCTCGCCATCCAGCATGCCCGCCGGCACTTCGATCAGCCAGGCCGGATCGCCATTGAGATAGACCGGCAGGCGGAACTGCCGGGTCAGGATCACCGTGCGCGCCTGTGGCGCATAGAGCAGGACGGCTGCGGCGCTGCCATGGTCATAGACCTCGCGCGTCACCGTCTGCTCGCTGCCGTCGCGCCTGCCATGCGTCACCTCGTAATTGTCGAAGCGCCCCCAATTGTGGCTGAGCTTGGTCACCCGATTGATCTTGACCTTGCTGGACATGCGGTCTCCCCAGATTCTGTGCCGGCGCTATGGCGCAAATCTGCCGCTGGCGCCAGCCATGTTGGCCCAACAGGGCGTTATTGCCCCCTTGCACTGCCGCGGCGCACCGGCGCAGGCGGCCCAGACTTTGCGAAACGCGCACATTGCGTGCGCTATACGAACAAAGTTCGCTTATCGCCAAAAGTAGCAGGCCAAGGGCGGTTAACCGCTTTGATTTTGTAACCTTTGGGGTCTAGAAGACTCGAACCATTCCAAACTGCGGCGGTGATTTCCGCCCGCCAGCGAGGCCTCATGACGGTTCGATCCCGCCCGCTTTCTCCCCATATCCAGATCTATCGCTGGACCATCACGATGACGATGTCGATCGCCCATCGCGCCACCGGCATTGCCCTTTATGCCGGCACCGCCCTGCTGGTGCTCTGGCTCGGCGCCGCCGCGATCAGCCAGCAGGCGCTCAATCCGGTCAATGACCTGTTTGGCAGCTGGTTTGGCCAGCTGGTGCTGTTTGCCTATAGCTGGGCCATTCTGCATCACATGCTGGGCGGCATCCGCCACTTCATCTGGGATGTCATCATCGGCATGGAGCCCGGCAAACGCGAAGCCCTGGCCTGGGCCAATCTGGTGGGCTCGATTGTGCTGGCCCTGCTGGTCTGGACCATTTTTGTGTGGGTGGGCTGATATGACCGACCGTATTCCTGACGCCGTCATCGCCAATCCCACCTCCCGCTACGGCGATGCCAAGGCCTCGACCCGCCATTTCATCACCCAGCGGCTGACCGGCGCGATCAATATCGTCTTTGTCGGCTTTCTGGCCTTCATCGTGCTGCGCCTGGCCGGCCAGGACCGCCCCGACATGGTGGCTACCATTGGCAATGCCTGGGTCGGCCTGCCGCTCGCGGCGCTGCTTCTGGTCGTCACCATTCACATGCGCAATGGCATGCGCGACACGCTGGAAGACTATTTCCACGGCGCCGCCTACCAGCGCTACATGATGCTCAACACCGCGTTCTGCATCCTCATCGCGGTGGCCGGCGTGGCCGCCATTCTCAAGCTCGTCTTCTGGGGTTAGTGACCATGGCGCAATACGAACTCATCGACCACGAATATGACGTGGTGGTGGTGGGCGCCGGCGGCGCGGGCCTCCGCGCCACCCTGGGCATGGCCGAACAGGGCCTGCGCACCGCCTGCATCACCAAGGTCTTCCCCACCCGCAGCCATACGGTCGCGGCGCAGGGCGGCATCGCCGCATCCTTGCAGAACATGGGCCCCGACAGCTGGAAATGGCACATGTACGACACCGTCAAGGGGTCGGACTGGCTCGGCGACAATGACGCCATGGAGTATCTGGCGCGCGAGGCGCCGGCCGCCATCTATGAGCTAGAGCACTACGGCATGCCGTTTTCGCGCACCGAAGACGGCAGGATCTATCAGCGCCCCTTTGGCGGCCACATGACCGAATTCGGCGATGGCCCACCGGTGCAGCGCACCTGCGCCGCTGCCGACCGCACCGGCCATGCCATGCTGCACACGCTTTATGGCCAGAGCCTGCGCCACAATGCCGAATTCTATGTCGAATATTTCGCGCTCGACCTGATCATGGGCGCGGATGGCGCCTGCGAGGGCGTGATCGCCTGGAAGCTCGACGACGGCACGCTGCATCGCTTCCGCGCCAAGACCACGGTGCTGGCGACCGGTGGCTACGGCCGCTCGTTCTTTTCGGCGACCTCGGCCCATACCTGCACCGGCGACGGCAATGGCATGGTGGCCCGGGCCGGCCTGCCGCTGCAGGACATGGAATTCGTGCAGTTCCACCCTACCGGCATTTATGGCGCCGGCGTGCTGATCACCGAAGGCGCCCGCGGCGAAGGCGGCTATCTGACCAATTCGGAAGGCGAGCGCTTCATGGAGCGCTATGCCCCCAATGCCAAGGATCTGGCCAGCCGCGACGTGGTATCGCGCTGCATGACGCTGGAAATCCGCGAAGGCCGCGGCGTCGGTCCCAAGAAGGACCATATCTACCTGCACCTCGATCATCTTGATCCCGCGGTGCTGGCAGTGCGCCTGCCCGGCATCACCGAAAGCGCCAAGATCTTTGCCGGTGTCGACCTCACGCGCGAGCCGATCCCGGTCATTCCCACCGTGCACTACAATATGGGCGGCATCCCCGCCAATTATCATGGCGAAGTGCTCAACCCGACGCCGGACAATCCCGACGCCATCGTGCCCGGCCTGATGGCCGTGGGCGAGTCCGCCTGCGCCTCGGTGCATGGCGCCAATCGTCTCGGCTCCAATTCGCTCACCGATCTGGTGGTCTTCGGCCGCGCCGCCGCCATCCGCGCCGGCAAGGTGATGGACCGCGACGCGCCGATCCCGGCCATCAACAAGAGCCAGGACGACAAGATCCTGGCCCGCTTCGATCGCCTGCGCAACGCTGCCGGCTCCAAGCCCACCGCCGTGGTTCGCGACGCCATGCAGCACACCATGCAGCGCAATGCAGCCGTGTTCCGCACCGCAGAAACGCTGCAGTCCGGCGTCAAGGCAATTGGCGAAATCTACGGTCAACTCAAGGACATTGCCGTCACCGACCGCTCGCTGATCTGGAACTCGGATCTGGTGGAAACGCTGGAGCTGGAAAATCTGATGGCCAATGCCATGACCACCGTGGTCTCGGCCGAAGCCCGCCATGAGAGCCGTGGCGCCCACGCCCGTGAGGATTTCCCCAGTCGCGACGATACCAATTGGCGCAAGCACACATTGAGCTGGATCGATAGCGACACCGGTGCCGTCAGGCTCGGCTATCGGCCGGTGCATGTCGATCCGCTGACGGCGGAAAGCGAAGGCGGCATCGACCTCAGCAAGATCGCTCCCAAGGCACGGGTATACTGATGCGGTGGGCGCTGATCCTTGCTCTTGCCGGACTGTTGAGTGGACCCGCCCTGGCGGCGCCACCAACAGCCGCGCAAAAGGACGAGTTCTATGCCGTCTGCATGGGCATTGCCGACAACGAAACACTGTGTGCCTGCAAGGCCAAGGCGGCCATGACGCTGATCGATGAGCGCTTCATGGGCGTGGTGATCGCCTCGATGCGGGGCGGCACCCCGGCCTCAACCGATTTTGTCGCCTACAACACCTACGTCGCCAAATCCAACCAGGTCTGCAAGCCGGACTATTAGGATGTCGCGCTGGTTGACCGGCGTGTATTGAGAAGGAAGACCGAAGACATGGTCGAACTGATGCTCCCCAAGGCCGACCGGCCAGCCAAGGGCAAGACCTGGCCCAAGCCAGCCAATGCCCAGCGGCTGCGCGAGTTCCACATCTATCGCTATGACCCCGAAAGTGGGGCCAATCCGCGCATCGACACCTATTTCGTCGACCTCGACGATTGCGGCCCGATGATTTTGGATGGTCTGCTGTGGATCAAGAACAAGGTCGACGCCACGCTGACCCTGCGCCGAAGCTGCCGCGAGGGCATTTGCGGCTCCTGCTCGATGAACATCAACGGGCTCAACACGCTGGCCTGCACCAAGGGCATGGGCGACAGCGCCGGCCCGATCAAGATCTACCCCCTGCCGCACATGCCGGTGGTCAAGGATCTGGTGCCCGACCTCACCACCTTCTATGCCCAGCATCGCGCCATTGAGCCCTGGCTCAAGACCACCACGCCTGCGCCTGAAAAAGAGTGGACCCAGACCATTCCCCAGCGCGCCCAGCTCGATGGGCTCTATGAGTGCATTCTGTGCGCCTGCTGCTCGACCTCATGCCCGTCCTATTGGTGGAATGGCGACAAATATCTCGGCCCCGCCGCCCTGTTGCAGGCCTATCGCTGGCTGATCGACAGCCGCGACGAGACCACCCAGGAGCGCCTCGACAACCTTGAAGACCCCTTCAAGCTCTATCGCTGCCACACCATCATGAACTGCTCCAAGGCCTGCCCCAAGGGCCTGAACCCGGCCAAGGCCATCGCCCAGATCAAGAAGATGATGGTCGAACGCAAGGCGGCCTAGCGGGGCAAACCAAAGACTATCAGTCGGCCTCCCTCCCCCCTGTGGGGAGGGACAGCGAGATAGGACTTAGCCGAGATAGGACTTGGCCGAGATAAGACTTGGCATTGGCTAAGTCCGTGATCGAGCCGGGTGGGGGGTGGTTCCGCAGGCCAGGTGCCGTGACACCCCCACCCTTGATCCCTCCCCACAAGGGGGAGGGAGACGACTGGAAAGCCAGAGCCCCCCCAGAGGACGCCATCAAGCCTGTTCGGCGCGGCCGATCTGCTGGCGCAGAAGGGTGCGGTCCCGACTGGAGACGCCGATCAGCTCGGCCACGCGCCAGACCATATTGTCTTCCAGCTCGTGGTTCTTGCTGTCGGCAAACACCACTGTCCACATCATGCGGATGATTTCCAGCCGGTCGGCCAGCTCCAGCGAGGACAGGCTTGAGGTGAACCTGTAGAGGTCCACCGCCTCGGCATCGCGCAATGCTGCCGCCTTGATCAGCTGCTCGACCGCGCCTTCGTCCAGCTCATAGTGATCCATCAGCGCACCCTTGATGGTGCCCCGCTCGGCATCGCTCATCTGGCCGTCCACCGCCGCCAGATGCACCAGCAGCGCCGCCACCGACAGTTTTGGGTCGCGGCTGTCCAGCGCTTCGGGTTTGTTGAACAGGCGGGTAATGGCCTCGAACATGGCGGCGAGCCTCTTTTCGCGGGACGACAGGAACAGCAATGGGTTTGGCGCCGGGAGGGCAGGCGCCTCAGACTTAGCGATCCTGGCCGTTTCCTCAAGCAACACCTGCCCCCCTCACGCGCTCTTGACCGGCCCTGGTGCGCAACAGCCACACTCATCGGGGGTCGTCGCGCCGAAAAAGGACTCGACTCCGGCCGGAATCGGAGTCTACTTGTTCTCTGTTTGTTCGCATAGAAAGACCGTTGCCCATGGGCACGCCAGATCGCCAGCAGCGCCTTGCGGCGTTGCGGGATGCCATTGCCGATATTGAGCGCAAACCGGCGCTGGCTGAGGCACGCCCGCTGCTGCAGGCCGATGGGGCGGGCTTTCCGCTGCCTGCCGGCGGCCTGCTGCAGGAAGTCTTCACCGATGAGCGCCGCCATGCCGGCGCCGCGCTCGGCTTTGCCCTGGGCCAGGCCCGCAGCCTGCTCACGCCGTCGCGTCCGGCCGTGATCTATCTGCAGCTGGCGCACGAGGCTCAGGAAATGGGCCTGCCCTATGGCCCCGGCCTGCTCAGCTTTGGTTTTGACCCGGCAGCGCTGGTGCTGGTGCGGGTCGCCAATATGACCGAACTGCTCTGGGCCGCCGAAGAGGCGATTGCCTGCCGCGCCGTGGCCGCCGTGGTCGCCGATATTGCCGGCCAGCACAAGCTGCTCGATTTCACCGCCAGCCGCCGGCTGGGCCTGCGCAGCGCCAACGCCGGCGCCTCCATGCTGCTGCTGCGCTATGGCACCGGGCGCGAGGCCAGCGCAGCGCATCTGCGCTGGCGCATCACCCCTGCCCTGAGTGCCACAAGGCGCTTTGACGCCCTGGCGCCGGGCGCCCCGCGCTGGCAGGCGCAATTGGAGAAGGGGATTCTCGACAATCAGCAAACCCATTGGCTTCTGGGCTGGACACATCATGGTTTCATCATCCGCGACGCGGCCAACCGCGCCCTGTTCCCTGCTGCCGACGCGGCGCTTTCTGGCCCTGTTCCTGCCCCATTGGCCCACCGACTACCTGCAACGGCGTGAACCGGGCCTGAGCGGCCCGCTGGTGCTGTATGAACGCATCAAGGGCGGGCTGCGGCTGGCCGCCATGAACCCGCAGGCGGCCCAGGCCGGGCTGCGGCTCGGACAGAACCTGGCCGATGCCCGCGCCATGCTGCCCGAAATGACGGCGCGCGAAATCGACCGCCCCCTGCTCACCGCCGCCTTTGCCGATTTTGCCGACTGGCATTCCAATGCCAGCCCGCTGGTGGCGGTACTCGGCGATGTCAGCGCCTTTGGCGATCTGGTGCTCGACATTACCGGGGTCGCTCACCTGTTCGGTGGCGAACACGCCATGTTGCGCACCCTGCTCGCGCGCCTGCGGGCGCTCGGCTATAGCGTGGCCGGGGCCATCGCCCCCACCATCGGCGCGGCCTGGGCAGTCAGCCATTTCGCCCGCAGCCAGGTGGTGGCGGACACCGATCTGGCCCAGGTGCTCGACGCCCTGCCGGTTGGCGCCCTGCGCCTGACCCCCGAGCAGATCGCGGGCCTCACCCAGATGGGGCTGACCACGCTGGCCCCCCTGCGCCCGCGCGAGCGCAAGCCGCTACAGGCCCGCTTTGGCCTGAGCCTGCTGACCCGGCTCGACCAGGCCTATGGCATGCTCGAAGAGCGCCTGACGCCGCGCCTGCCTCTGGCCGAGCGCTATGCCGAACGGCGCTTCCCCGACCCGATCGGCCTGCTCGACGATGTGTTGATGACCACCCGTGATCTGGCCATCCAGCTCGGCCTGCGGCTCGAGGCCGAGGGGCTGGGGGCGCAGGCCTTTCACCTGTTTCTCTATCGCGTCGACCACAAGGTGATGACGCTCTCGGTCAATTCGGCCCGGCCGAGCCGCGACCCCGACCATATCGCCAAGCTGTTCTCCCACCGCGCCGAACGGCTCGCCGGCGAATATGACGCCGGCTTCGGCATCGACATGATCCGCCTGGCGGTCAGTTCGGTCGACAAGCTCGACGGCACGCAACTGGGCGCCTTCGCCACCCCGGACGGCACCGACGATCTGGTCCAGCTGCAGGACCGCATGAGCAGCCGGCTCGGCGCCATGGCGGTGCTGCGCACCCAGTTCGTCGCCACCCATATTCCCGAACGCGCCGCCCGACTGGTGCCGGCCATGGTCCATGCCGCCGGCCCCCAAGCCGAACCGGGCCCCGATCGGGATCGGCCCCTGCGTCTGTTGCCGGTGCCCGAACCCATTGCCATCAATGCCGAAGTGCCCGACGGGCTGCCCGCCTCGATGATCTGGCGCCGCATCAGCTATCGCATCACCAGGGCCTCGGGCCCCGAACGGCTGGGCGCCGAATGGTGGCGCAGCGGCCAGCGCCTGCAGCTGGCCCCGCCCGAGCCCCCCAGGCCGGCCAAGCCCGGCGAAACCCCGAGGCCCCCGCCCCATGTGCCCCGGCTTGAGCGCTTCAACCCGTCTGCCGTGACCCGCGATTACTACATCGCCGAAGACGCCATGGGCCGCCGCTTCTGGATTTTCCGCGAGGGGCTGTACCACCCCGATGCCAGCCCGGTCTGGTATCTGCACGGGCTGTTCGCATGAGCGATCTGATCACCCTGATGCAGGCTCCAGCCGAAGCCACGCGCGCGCCGCTGCCGCCGGCGCCGGCCTTTGCCGAACTGGTGTCGACCAGCAATTTTTCCTTTCTGCATGGCGGCTCGCACCCCGAGGAACTGGTCAATACCGCCGCCAGCCTGGGTCTTTCCGGCTTTGGCCTGACCGATCGCAACAGCTTTGCCGGCGTGGTGCGCGGCTATGTGGCTGCCCGCGACATGGCCAGCATGCCGCCGGACTTCCGCTATCTGGTGGGGGTCCGGCTGTGCTTTGCCGACGGCACGCCCGACATTGTCGCCTATCCCGGCACGCGACTGGCCTATGGGCGGCTCTGCCAATTGCTCACCCTGGGCAATCAGCGCGGCGACAAGGGCAGGCCGGTCCTCTATTTCGCCGATCTGTTTGGCGCCGCCGCGACCGAACCGGACCCGGGCGGCAATTATGCGCAGGGGCAGATGTTCATTCTCATCCCCGACGAAACCGATTGGGGACGGACCGAGCAGGTGCTGGACCGGCTGGGCAGGGAGGCGCCCGGTCGCGTCTGGGTGGCCGGCGCGGTGCGTTTTGATGGCCAGGACCGGGCCCGCCTCAACCGCATCGATCAATTGGGCAAGCGGCACAACGCCCCGATGCTGGCCAGCAATGATGTGCACTATCACCACGCCAGCCGCCGCGTGGTGCAGGATGTGGTGACCTGTATCCGCCAGCACCTGACGCTCGATACCGCGGGCTGGCAGCTGGCGGCCAATGCCGAGCGCCACCTCAAGCCGCCGCGCGAAATGGCCCGGCTGTTCGCCGACTATCCCGACGCCATCACCCAGACGCAAAGCCTGCTCGCGCGCATCGATTTTTCACTCGACCAGCTGAAATACAACTACCCCGAAGAAACCATCGGCAATGGCGAAACCGCCCAGCAGACGCTGGAGCGGCTGGCCTGGGCCGGGGCTGCCAGGCGCTATCCGCAGGGGGTCTCGGACAAGACCAAGCGCGCCATCTGGTCCGAGCTCTGCCTGATTGGCTACAAGCGCTACGCCGCCTATTTCCTGACCGTGCATGACATCGTCATGTTTGCCCGCCACCAGCGCAAGATATTGTGCCAGGGGCGCGGCTCGGCCGCCAATTCCACGGTCTGCTTTTGTCTGGAAATCACCGAGGTCGACCCCGAGACCAGTTCGCTGGTCTTTGGCCGCTTCATCTCCACCGAGCGCGACGAGCCGCCCGATATCGACGTCGATTTCGAGCATGAACGGCGCGAGGAGGTGATGGCCTATATCTATGCCAAATATGGCGGCAGGCGCACCGGGCTGACGGCCAATGTCATCACCTATCGCGCCAAATCGGCGATGCGCGAAACCGCCAAGGTGTTCGGCGTCTCCGACGATACCGTGACCGCGCTGAACGGCCTGCGCTGGGGCGGCGGCGCGCGGCTCGATCCGGCCGAGCTGAGCACTATCGGGTTGAGCCCCGATGACCCGGTGCTGGCGCAGCTGTTCGAGGTGGTCAAGGTGCTGCGCGGCTTTCCCCGTCACCTGTCCCAGCATGTCGGCGGCTTCGTCATCACCCGCGATTCGCTGGAAAGCCTGGTGCCGATCTCCAGGACCGCCATGGACAGCCGCACCATCATTGAATGGAACAAGGACGACATTGCCGCGCTGGCCATTCTCAAGGTCGATGTGCTGGCCCTGGGCATGCTCAGCTGCCTGCGCCGGGCCTTTGAGCTGATGCAGACCCATTATGGCCGGTCGCTGGCGCTGGTCGATCTGCTGAGCGAAGAAGTCGACGAGGACCAGTCCAGAAAGGCCGAGGTTTACGCCATGATCCAGCGCGCCGACACGCTGGGCGTGTTCCAGATCGAAAGCCGGGCGCAGATGAGCATGCTGCCGCGCCTCAGGCCGGAGAAATTCTACGATCTGGTGATCGAGGTGGCCATTGTCCGGCCCGGCCCGATCCAGGGCAATATGGTCCATCCCTATCTGCGCCGCCGCCAGGGCCTGGAGAAAGCAGACTATCACGATGACAGGCTCAGGGACGTGCTCGGGCGCACTCTGGGCATTCCGCTGTTTCAGGAACAGGCCATGCAGATCGCCATTGTCGGGGCCGGCTTTTCCCCGGGCAAGGCCGACAGCCTGCGCCGCGCCATGGCCGCCTGGCGCCGCACCGGCCGCATTGCCCAGTTTGGCACCGAATTCATCGCCGGCATGCTGGCCAATGGCTATCCCGAAACGTTCGCCAAGAACTGCTTTGCCCAGATCCAGGGCTTTGCCGAATATGGCTTTCCCGAAAGCCATGCGGCCTCGTTTGCCCTGTTGGTCTATGCCTCGTGCTGGCTGAAATGCCACTATCCCGACGTGTTTGCCACCGCCCTGCTCAACAGCCAGCCCATGGGGTTTTATGCCCCCTCCCAGATCATTCGCGACGCCGTGGAACATGGTGTGGAAGTGCGCGCGGTCGATGTGAACCTGTCCGATCTGGAATGCGTGCTGGAAACCGGCAGCCGCCCCGCCAGCGCGCAGCTCTGGCCCCAGCATCAATCCATGGCCAGCCATATCCATGCCACCCACGCGATCCGGCTCGGCCTGTCGCAGATCGTGGGGCTGGCCGAGGCCGATATCAACCGCATCGCGGCGCGGCGGGGCGCTGGCTATGATTCAGTGCGCGATCTCTGGCTGCGCACCCAGGTGCCGATTGCGGCGCTGGAAAAGCTCGCCCGCGCCGACGCCTTCGCCTCGCTCGGCCTGTCCCGCCGCGAGGCGCTGTGGGCGGTCAAGGGCCTGATCGGCACCCATGGCGCCGATACGCTGCCCCTGTTTGTTGCTGCCGGCAGCGTCGGGACCGAGACTGACCGGGAGACCGGCTTGCCCAAAATGCTGCCCGGCGAGGAGGTGATCCACGACTATTCCACCCTCTCCTTCTCACTCAAGGGCCACCCGCTGCAGTTTATCCGGCCCATTTTGCAGGCGCGCCGCGTCACCCGCGCCGATCAATTGCTCAGCGTCAAACCCGGCAGCCGCATCGAAGTGGCCGGGCTGGTGCTGGTGCGCCAGCGCCCCGGCACGGCCAGCGGGGTGATCTTTGCCACACTGGAAGACGAAACCGGCGTCGCCAATATCGTCATCTGGCCCAAGGTGTTCGAAGCCAACCGCAGGACCGTGCTGGGCGCGCGGCTCCTGGCAGTGCGCGGGCAGGTGCAGCGCGAGGGGCTGGTGGTGCACATCATTGCCGAGCAGCTCGCCGACCTGACCCATCACCTGCTCGACCTCGCCCATGGCCAGGACATTGGCGACAGGATACTGGCGCGCGGCGATGAGGGGCGCTCGGGCCCGCAGCCCGGCCGCGACCACAAGGCGATGCTGGAAATCGAAAAAGCCCGCCGCGCCGCCTTTGCCGCCCTGCCCGAAGGACGCAATTTCCACTAAAGGCCGGCGTTCAGCGCGGCGACAGGCGTCAGGCCACGATGGCGTCGATGGCCTTGGCCAGGCTGATATCCCTGGCGCTCAGCCCGCCGGCGTCATGGGTGGTCAGCGTCACCGTGACGCTATTGTAGCTATTGGACCAGTCGGGATGGTGACCGGCCTGCTCTGCCGCCAGCGCCACCCTGCTCATAAAGCCGAATGCCTCGGAAAAATTCTTGAACTTGAACACATGGCTGATGGCGCCCGTCGCCGCGTCATAGACCCAGCCATTGAGCTCGCCCAGGCCCTTCTCGCGCTCATTCTCACCCAGTCTGTCGACCATTTTTCGCACCCTTTGCCATGCCGTTGATGCCCACAGCGATAGAAGCGCAAAGCGACACTTCCAAGGCAATCGGGACGCGCCGGACCCCAATCAGGCGTCACGCCCGCCGCCGCCACTCCTGAGCGCAGCAGCGCGCCCATGCGCCAACCGGCTCCCGCGACATTAACCGCCGATTCACTGTTTTTTGTGGAATCACCCCTGCATCAGCCCCATTCTGCTGTCCCGCAAGGCCATCTTAACGGCCCCGAATTAACTCTGCGCCACAACACGTTGGCAGAGCATGCCGTGCTCCCATCCATTCATTCACCGCGACGATCCAGAGCCAAACCGATCCAGACCCAACCGATCCAGACCATGGCCAGCAAAGATAATTCAGACAGGACGGGCAATGGTCTTCCAGGACGCCCATAAGATTTTGCCGCCAGTCGACTATGTGTCGATGATCCGCTCGCTTTACCAGGACCGGCGCTCCATGCTGCTTGGCGCCTTTGGATCGGCGCTGGCCGCTGCAGTCGCCGCGCTGGAGGCCGGGTCCGTTCTGCTGGGGGTGTTTGTCGGCCTGTTCATTCTGGTCGGCCTGCTGCGCTATGCCGACATGCGGGCCTTCGAGGCGGCAGAATTGTCCGATACCGATGTGCAGCTGGCGCTGCACTGGGAAATACGGGCCACTGTGGGCGCCGCGGCCATCGCCCTGGTTTATGGCACCTGGTGCCTGGTCAGCTTCTGGCTGATTGGCGACGCCTTTGCCGAATTGACGGCCGCCTCGGTCTCGGTCTCGGTTCTGGTGGGTGTATCGCAGCGGAACTTTGCCATTGACCGGCTGATGACCATCCAGGTGCTGCTGATCGCCGTGCCATTGGCCCTTGGCCTGCTGCTGGTCGGCAATCTGTATTATGCGCTGCTGACCCTGCTGCTCCTGCCGTTCTTTGCCAGCTTGCGTGGCATTGCCGGCAATGCACGCGATATTCTGCTGCGCGCCGTGCATGGCCGGATTGCCGCCTCGCAACTGGCAAGCCAGCTCGACACGGCCCTGACCACACTCGAGCATGGCCTGCTCATGCTCGACAGCGACTGCATCATTGAAGTGGCCAATGGTCGCGCCCTCGACGCCTTCGACCTGGGCGGTGCCGATGGCTGGGTCGGGCGTCCGGCCAGCGATCTGTTCGATGTGGCCTTGGCCAATAGCAGCATGCCGCAGGCCGCCTACGATCAATTGCGCGACCTGATCAATACCCGCGCCAGCGGCAAGCTGCTGCTCGCCGTCGACCCCTATCAGTACTTCGAAATCTCGGTCTCCTCGCGCCGCACCAAGACGGTGCTGCTGTTCGAGGACGTTTCCACCCGGATTATTGCCGAGGAACGCATCGCGCATATGGCGCGGCATGATGAACTGACGGGGCTGTCCAATCGCGCCCATTTTTCCGAACAGGTCAAACTGGCTTTGCGTAAGCGGCGCACCAAGGGAAAGCCTGTCCATGCGGCGCTATGGATCGTCGATGTCGATGATTTCAAGCATATCAACGATACCATGGGCCACATCGCTGGCGACGCGGTCCTGGCCGAACTGGGTCGTCGCCTGCCTCGGGCCTTTGGCGCCCCCACCATTTGTGCCCGCCTGGGTGGCGATGAGTTCATCGCCTTCCGTGCCGATGGCGCCTCGCCTGAAGTGCTGGCCGAACAATCCCAGCGCGTGTTCACCATTCTGGCCGCTGACATGCACATCCCGGACCGGAAGCTGGCAGTCGATGTCAGTATCGGTCTGGTGATCAGCGACAATCCCGATGATGATCTGGACAATATGATGGTCAAGGCGGATCTGGCCATCAGTGCCGCCAAAAGCGGGGGCAAGGCCATGGTCGTGCAGTTCCACGATCAGATGGACACCGACTATCGGTTGCGCCAGCAATTGAAGGCCGACCTCAAACAGGCCATTGCCGACGACCAGGTAACGCTGGTCTATCAGGCTGTGATTGATCCCCGACAGGACAAGATTGTCGGATGCGAGGCTCTGGCCCGCTGGAATCATCCCGAACACGGCCAGATTTCACCGGCGGTGTTCATTCCCATCGCCGAGGAAACCGGCATGATTACCGACCTGACGCGCGCCGTCCTGGCCAAGGCAACCCGGGACTGCAGCACCTGGCCGGACGATATCTGCGTGGCCGTCAACATATCGGCCCGCGACTTCCGGGCCAGCGATGTCGAAGCCATCGTCACCGATGCCCTCAAGCATTCGGGCCTGGCGGCCCATCGGCTGGAGATCGAGGTCACCGAGACGGCCGTCATCGAAGAGCAGCAGGCCGCAACGGTCGCCCTGGCGGCCCTGTGTGCCCGTGGCATCGGCGTGGCGCTCGACGATTTCGGCACCGGCTATTCCTCACTGAGCTATCTGCAGTCCCTGCCCCTGACCAAGCTCAAGATCGATCGCAGCTTCGTAATGGAAATCACCACCAATCCGCAGGCGTTGCGCCTGCTGGCCAATGTTGCCCAATTGGGCAAGGATCTTGATCTCAAGGTCACCGTCGAGGGTGTGGAAACCGAGGAGCAGCTCAACCTGCTGCTGTCGCAAACCCGAATCGACCAGATCCAGGGCTTCGTCTATGGCCAGCCGCTGGACCTGGAGGCCATGACCTGCCTGCTGCGCACGCGTTGCGGCGCCAAAGGCCCCGCAATGGCCAGGCCGGCGACAGCCCGTTAGTGCCCGCGCAGAAGTGCCGGCATTAACCAAGAACGCGCATTGCCGCTTATCCCAAGGTTAATCAATGGTTACCGTGCCCGCAGCAAAATGAGACAGCGAGCAGAACATGCCAATTGATTCCGACGGCGCTGCGGCGGCACGGGTCGGGAAACCCTCGCGTTTCTCCGGCACATTGCTCGATATTCTGGACCGGGTCAGCTATATGCGCGTTGACCCCTCGGTGATCGATGATCCCATCTACCGGCTGCGCTATCGCGCCTATACGCGGGAGGGCTTCATGGATCACAATCCCCAAGAGATCTGCATTGACGATCTTGATGCCACGGCCAACGGCATGAGTTTTGGCATTTACATTGATGGCCAGCTGGTCAGCTCGATCCGGCTGCACCATCTGACCCAGGCCTGTCCGCACTCCCCCAGCATGAAGGTATTCCCCGATGTGCTGGGCCCCATGCTGGATCAGGGCATGAGCTTTATCGACCCCAGCCGCTTCACCGCCGACCATGAAGCCTCGCTGGCCTATCCGGCGCTGCCATTTCTGACCCTGCGCATGGCCGCCATGGCCTCGGTGCATTTCGGGGCTGATCGATGCCTGGCGCTGGTGCGCCCCGAACACGGCGCCTTCTACAAGCGCGTATTCGGCTCCGAACCGCTGGGCGAGGCACGCAGCTATCCCGGGCTGCACTTTCCGGTGGCCCTGTTCGCGGCCAGTGTGGAGGCCATTCGCTCCCGCGTCGCCGAGCGCTTCCCGTTCTTTTTGTCCACCCCTGCCGAACGCCAGCAATTGTTCACCCAGAAGCTGGAAAAGGCCGGCAATCTCCATGTCCCCGCCTCGGCGCGCCAGGCCTATGAAGCTGCCCTTGACGCGTACGCGCAGGTCTGATGGGTCACAGCCAGGCGCACTGCCGCCAGCATCCCCGAAAGCCATCGCGCCCCAGACTCGCGCTGTAATTGGAAAATGGTGCCGCATAGGTGACTCGAACACCTGACCCCATCATTACGAATTGTTTTTCGTAACAATATCAGAGATTTAGACGCTCTACGAAATCGTTGGACCCTACTGGACAAGCCATTGGCCGGAATCCACTTTTGGGAGCTGAGAGATAGCACAGGGTATCACCCGGTTGCCACCCCTTTGATCCCGCGACACTACTAGCAGCCTACAGTTCGCGGTTGGCCCTACTAATCGGCATCGCACCCACCGGACCTCCCCCTATCAACGGCACTCACAGTTCGGGGCGGGGGCGGGAGTCCATGGGCGTCGGGATGTCCCACTCATGCGATTTCGTGTAACTTACTCTTCCATGATGCGACCATCACCCCACGAACTTGGCTATCATGTGAAGGGCTTCAATGATGTGATCGCCTAATCCGGTAATCCACACCCCGAAACCGGTTCCCGCGGCTATGGACCCCGCCTTCGCGAAATCGGTGATCCGCTGACCCGTCCAGATCGCCAGTTTTAGACCAAACCTGCCTAGCCTATCCGTCAACTCAGATATGGACTGCCGGTCGGTCAATTCACTCGAGAGTTCACGACCCAGCGCGGTAACCGTATCGCTGGCATCCAAGACATCTTCGGGAGTGATGGCGTATATGCCAGGCGGGTTATTGTGGCCGAAGCCCGCCATATGCTGAGGCTCCAAGTTCGCGAGCAGGTCCTTAAGTTCATCTAGGCTGGCCAGAATATCTGAAAGTTCAATCGGCCCTTCGCGGCGGGCACTACGCGTTTCCTGCGTCCGCGTTGGTACCTGCCTTTCGTCGAGGAGCTCGTTTATCTTCTTCTTTACGTTTCTCCCCACTTGCGGCGCTGGCGAAAACGAGCGCAGGATCGGCGCGCCTCGCTCTTCCATGACTTGAGAGATGTTCCGCATCCTGTACCGAATGGACGCGTCATTCCTGTCCCGCAGCGGCCCTGTCTGCAGGAATTTCGAGTAGTCCGTTAGCGAGTATGGAATCGAAGCAACTTCCAGCCGGAGCATGTAAAGGTAGGCGTCCACGGACGCTCGAAGCTCATCATCGTTCCAAACATCATTTCCCAGCTTCGTGTTTGCCACTTTTGCTCTCGACCACCCGATTGAAAGTTGTCTTAGATATCTGGCTACATAGAGGTGCCGGGCATAGGTTTGGAATCAAGTTTGCTCACTACGGACTTGCCCGAAAGTGGCTTGGTCTTGAAACGCGAGAACTCAACGGGCAGGGTCTCAATGATCTTCATGGCGTCTAGGTCCTCTAGATCCCAGGTTACATCAAGCTGCTGACGCACCTTCGCTAGCCTGCGCGGCGTACCGCCGCTCTTACCGCCAGCACCGCGCTTAAGTGTGCTTGTGTCATCATTGAAGTAGAGGACCCGAGCCACCTGCTGGAATGAGGGATTGAACATATCCTGTTGGCTGGTGAGCTGTTCACGGATTTCAGGCAGAACCGAAGCCGCGCTACAAAGCAAGTGATCAGCGGTGTCGCCAAGCGATTTGAGAAGCAGCACTGGCATCCGGACTAGGTGCCGCTGGCCCTTCTGCCAGTCATTTGGATTGCTTGGATACCAGCGATGGACTTCCCCCACCTTCCATGTGCCGTCGCCCCCCTTCTTGAAGAGCTGGTCGCGCATGACGAAGGTCAGCCACGCCCACAGTCCCGCGTTGGGAAGGAGATCAAAGAGATTGGCGGTGCCAATGGAAGCGAGAACTGCTTCGGCCATCTCTTTAGCTGTTAGAAATTCTGCCGAGGAGAAGGGCTTGGTACCCGGCAAATGAATAGCCAACGTGCTATCCATCGGATTGATAGCAGAATCGTCGATTTGGCCGGTGAAGACTTTCTCGAAGGCGTCTAATCCGGCAGCGTTGAACTGATATAGGAAAGGGTAGGTACTCACGTTGCCGCCTCCTGTTTGAGCTTTCCTATCAACTGGTCCAGCATGCCATGTCTTTGGCAGAAGCTGTCGAGCAAATCAGCGATCCAGGCCTGCCTCTGCGGACGGCCCTCAGTCCATGGCGGGGCCTTGCCTGGCATCAGCGTGTCGGCCCAGTTGAGCCAATCCCTTGCCCATTCCTGCTCTGGCTGAGCGCTGGCAAAGAGGATGTCATCAAACACTTCGCGGATAATGGCGGGCAATACGCAACTAACGAAAACGGGATCATTTCGGACCCATGTACGCGAATCCGGGATATTCTTGTCGATGTAGACGATCGGGTAATCGTCTTCGCGGACGTCGAGCTTCCAGCCCCGCGGGGCGATGTCATGCGGTTGGAACAGCAGGATCCCTTCACTTGCGGTGCCGCCGTCGTCATCACCTCCAGTGCGGAGTGTCCACGTATCGGTGCTTCCCAGAAGAAGACCTTTCTGATTTTCATCCGTGGCAACCACACGCAGCTGACACGATGGAGCGGAGAAGGCGCTGTTTTTGATTTCAGCAGTTGTCTTCATTGCCCCAACAGTTCCGAACTCTAGGGTTTCGGAGAATTTGTTCTCGAAAAGGCGGAGCTTGAGCCGCGCCGTATCTGGCATTTTGCTAAAAGCCTTGGGGTTCGCAATCGTCATGGCAACAAGCTTTTTGCCACCAATCTCGACGACTTTGGTCGCAACGCAGGACCGGGAAAGCTGTCTGCGTCCAGTAAGTCTGATCCTCTTACGCATTCTTCCAAGGCCTTATATTGGTGTCCAGCTCCCGGTTCTTGTCGAAGCCGGTGATCTCAATCTCCGTACTGGGGCCGCAATCTAAAGCTTTCACTCTGTTCTTGTCAGTGGCGAGATCACAATCTTTGTGGCTGATATTGAGGTCATCGAGCTTGAAGTCGAACGGACTCCAGGACGGGCGGCGCGAGCCATCAGCATACGAAAGCGTGAGTGTCATATTCACTGGCCAGTCGACATAGTCGGAATTGGCCTTGATCCGCAGGCCATCATCAAGCGTTTCCACCCTGAACGCCGGGGCCTGAGGCGGTGGCGGTGGCTCAGGAGGGTTGTCGGGCTTATTCGGCTTCTTCTTCTTGCCAGGTTCGTCTGAGGGCTTGGAGAAGTAGGTGTCGAAAACGTGAGAATCCGGGGCCGTTACGTCTGGCGTCAATAGAAGCCTAAGCTCAATCGGCAGGTTCTTTATGAGGCGCTTCACGCGTGGCCCATCGAAGCCGCGTTCTTCCAGCTTCTGCCTTACATCCTTTGATTCAAGCAGATCGAGATGTGCCTTGCCCTCGCAGAAGTTAAGGTAGACTGCCAAGTCACCCTCGCCAACCAGCATGACCGAGTCCAGTTCGCCAGGGCTCTTGGCTCTCACATCGGGCAGGCCCATTCCTTCCCGAAACAAGCGGTCAATAGGTCTTTTTCCTGATCCAGCGGAACCGATAGCTGCTCTGAGTGCAACCTCTGTTGTGGTCCCGTTGCGGGTCAGCGGAAAGGCGATCTTCAGCACCACGTCCTGTTCATTTGCGATCTTCAGTTGCAAGGCTTTGATGGCGGGGGATTTCCGCAGTAGTGCGAAGTCGCTACTCTGGGCAGTTGGTAGCTTAATTGTGTGAAACGAGGCTTCTGTCTGGGCAAGGCGGACGAGTTTCAGATATCTGGCGACATCACCTTTTATAGCCTCGTCGTTCAAGTAGTTCGCAACGTTGTAGGCGGTTGCATCTATGGTTTTGGCATCAAGCACAACGTCATCGACGTTCAGGACGAGGTTCCCATTCATTATGGCTGGCGCGAAGTTTTCGATCGCAGCGGCCAAAATGGTGTCTGCTTTCAACTCGGCGTGCGGATAGAGGATCGCGAGACCAAGGCCACTCTGGTGCTCGCCATCATATCCGGTGAACCCAAAGGCGTTGCGTGTACTGTTTTGGAATTCCGGCGAGTGATGAAGTGCGTATATGTTGCCGGCCTCAGTCTCGGCCAGATAGGCGTGGGTGGACTTGAGGTCGTCTCCGTCTTCCTGCGCTCGCAGAACCGCCATGCCGCAGATAGCGCTTGAGCCATCAGCAGCGCGCCGCGTGTAGCCAATAACGCCCTGCAGGCGGGAAGCAATCAGGAACGTAACTCTACCGATCCCGCGGCCACCTCGACCCGAGCCGTCCTTGTTGGACAGGCCGAAGTTGAGCCAGTAGTTCCAGAAATCACTGACACGGCTGCTCAGGCTGCCACCTAACCCTTTTGAGTTGAAGTCCTCGACAACAAGCCAGCGGACGGTTCCGTTCGTCCACTCCGACGGGATTTCAAGCCCGGCCTTTTTGCGATGGTTCATCACCTGCGCCAGAAAAGGACGGCGCGGCCCTATCGCCTCCGCATGGAAGGTGAAGTTTACGAAAACAGGCTTCGTCGGGTCGAGCCGCGCATCAAGGCTGTTCTGGATGGCCTCGCGAACAAAGGTTTCGGAGTACGGATAGTCCGTTCGGTCGAACATCTCCGAGTCCAATCCCTGATGGATCGGTGTTGCTCCCACGCTGGGCCATATCCAGCTCCAAGACTCAGTGGACAGAACATTCATTTGAGACGAAACCCCTCCTCACTCGCATCCGCATCGCCGCCGAACCGGCCTTTGGCGCTGTCCATCTCCTTCTGGAGGGCTTTGAATATCTTGCGGATGTCGTCCTCCCCAAATTCGTAGGCACTGCGATTGGATAGATTGCCGATCAGACGAATGTCCTTGATCGCTCGGTTCACGCGGGCCTCGGCCAGATCAACGAATTTTTTCCGCTTGTCACGCATACATCGCTCCTGTGTTGCACATAACGTGGATATTTCCACGAAATGTGTCAAGAGAAACCCGTATATTTCGGAAATGTATGCGTTCTATGAGCGAAAAATTCGGAGAATTATATGCTAACCATATGACTTACAATATCTTTTAGAACGCCATCAGGCCTTCTCCTTACGTCGCATTCCCAGACGGTAATCACCCGCCAGCCCGACTTCTCAAGTTCCTGCTGTTTCCGCTGATCGCGTTGAACGGTATCTTGGAACTTGGCGGTCCAGAACTCTGTGCGGGTCTTGGGTACGGTTGCCCCCGCACATCCTTCATGTCTGTGCCAGAAGCAGCCGTGAACGAAGATGGCAGTCTTGTATTTCTTGAGGACGATGTCGGGCTTGCCGGGGAGGTTCCGCCCATGAAGGCGGAACCGATAGCCGGCTGCATGGAGGAGCTTCCGCAACTGGACCTCAGGCGTCGTGTTTTTGCCCCTGATCCGGGACATGTTCCAACTGCGGCGCTCTTGTGAAATTCTGTCCGTCAAGTGTCTCCGTCTCTCATCGCGTCAAGAACCTCTGCAATTACTGCGGCGATTTGATTGGCAAGATAAGGCGGAACTGCATTCCCGACCTGATGGTACTGAGCCGTGCGCGTCCCCAAGAACTTATAATTGTCGGGAAAGGTTTGTAGTCGCGCCGCCTCTCTGACCGTAAGGCTGCGGGATTGAAGTGGATCGTAGTGGATGAAGTAGTGTCCATCTTTGGAGATGTGAGAAGTAATTGTTGTGGAAGGCTGATCCGGAAGCTGCACGCGGAAGCGGTCGGAGAACATTTTCCCCTCTCGGCCCAATTCAACATTGTGATGCTTGGGCAACAACTCCTCCGGAAAGTCGGCCAGCTTAGGACTTTTGCCAGTGATCAGAGCAAAGGAAGCGGCGAAGGCGTACCTACGAAGATCGGAGGCCATATGAGTGCGGGCCTCATGGCCGTCCAATGTATCCAGATGACGGTCGTAGATGTAGTCCAAAGCGGGGTGCTGGAACGCAGGACGCGCCGGATAGATCGCTGATCGTCGCGAGAGTTTCCCCGGTGGCACGCGCACAATCTCAGAGCTGACGGCGTCAAAGAGATCGCCCGTGGAAGCATGGCCGTTCAACCGCTGGCGAACAGACTCGGGATCAAAACCGTCAATCTCTTTCACCCATGCCTCGAAGCTGTCCGCGGCTTTCGACAAGCCACTGCGTATCGAAGGAAGACTCTCTATCGTCTGCCTGAGTGTGGGCGACTTGTGGCGCTTCAACCTCCCGGGTGAAACGGGAACATCCTCCCGTATACCGACAATGAACATTCGGTGTCTTGCCTGAGGGACGCCGAAATCCTCGGCGCGAACCAAGAACATTCGCGGGTCTGCATCCGGGCCAGGTATTTCCGCCTCGGAAAGTGAAAACAGGCGATAACCAAGACCAGTCGCCCCGCCATCCACGGCCTCCGTTGGCCTTGCCAAGTCCGCAAGTATAAGATCGATGGTCAGCTTCCCGTCGATTTTCGAGGAAAGGAGTCCTTTGACATTCTCCATCACAAATACAGGCGGAGCATGGTCAATAATAATTTTCAGATATTCTTGATAGAGGCGGTGCCGGGCATCTGTGGCGAAATCAGGATCACCCATCATGCGGGATCGGCCGACCAAAGAGTAGGCTTGGCAGGGAGGCCCCCCGACCAAAGCCCATTTGTGCTTCCCTTTTAGCTTGGCCGAAATAGTCCGGCGAACGGTCGTATGACTTTCCGGTCCGAGTGAAATACGGAGAGCAGTGGCATCTGCATGAGACCGATTTTCCGGAAAGCGCGAATACAATTCCTCTAACGACAAATTGCCTTTGAGGTAGTCATAATAGTCTTCCGGGAATCCGTCCGGGAACGTTCTGAGGAAATGACGCAAATGAAGAGTGCGGTGCGAATGCTCATCGCGCTCGATCGACGCGACACTCTCGAAACGAGGCCTTCCGTTGCCGTCGTCCAAAGACAAAAATCCCTCTCCAAGACCACCAGGTCCAGCAAATATATCGACTACGGGGTAAGAGACTTTATTCACGGCCTGTCTTATTCTTCACTGAGTTATATGCCTTCCGCATCCGCTCGTAGTCCTCGACGCTGACGACGACGACAACCGGCCTCCCGTGCTTTTCGATGAAAATCGGTTCCTGTCGTGCCAAATCGATCAGGTAACCGAAGCGGTTTTTTGCCTCACGGGCAGACAGAGTTTTCTGCGGAGTACGATCCATAATAGCTACTTTAGCTACATGGGTCCGCATTGCAATGCGGTTCCGGAGATGCCGTTTGGCGATCGGAGGCTATCCACAGATGCTTGCTTCCTCCCACTTCCCACAGCGAATCCAGGAAAAGGAGCACTGGCCTTGTTGGCTAAACTGAACCTGCCGTTGCTCATGTGCGTCCGATCGCGCGTGCGCAGGCGCTGGATGGCGTTACATCATGCTGGATCGGGCTGGAAAATCTTAGATAAGGGTCTGATATTGCTTGTATTTTCAAGTTGTTTTGGTTAGTTTGAGTTGAGGCCAACAGGAGGTCTCAAATGCCTAACTTACGTCTTACCCGCCGCGCCATTGACGACATTCCGTTCGCTGCCAGCGGCCAAATCCTTTACCGAGATACGCTGCTCTCCGGTTTCGGCCTTCGGGTCGGCAGCCGCTCCAAGGTCTACTTCGCCGAAGGGCAGGTGAACCGCGATACCCGCCGCGTCACCATAGGACGCGCGGACCTGTTTGCGCCGGAGGTGGCCCGCAAGAAGGCGCTGGCGCTGCTGGGCGAAATGGCGGAGGGCCGCAACCCCAACGAAGAAAAGCGCAAGGAGACGGTTGAGCGCGTCACGCTCGCCGTGGCCTTCGAACGCTTCTTCGAGGCACGCAATAAGCTGTCGCCTCACACCGTCACCAATTACGGGCGCACGGCCAAGCTATACCTCAAGGCATGGCGCAAAAAGCCCATGAACCAGATCACCCGGCAAATGGTGTTGGCCAAGCATCAGGAGATTGCCAGGACGCATGGCGAGGTGACTGCCAACAACGCGATGCGCCATCTGCGCTCGGTCTACAATTTCATTGCCGCCACCCAGGACGACTTCCCGCCGAACCCGGTTCTGATCCTTTCGCAGGCGCGGGCATGGTATCGCGAGCGGCGTCGGCAGACCTTGGTCACGGCGTTGGACCTGCCCATGTGGTGGAAGGCCGTCATGGCTGAGCCTGACTATTCCCGCGACTTTCTACTGACGGCACTGTTCACGGGAATGCGCAGGGGCGAGCTGATGAAGCTGCGCTGGGACAACGTGGACCTGCAAGCGCGGACCCTGCACCTGCCCACCACCAAAAACGGCGATCCCCTGAACCTGCCGCTGTCGGCGTTCCTGGCGGACCTGCTGACCAAGCGCAAGGAGCAGTCGGAAGGCTCGCCTTGGGTGTTCCCCGGACCGGGCAAGAATGGGCACCTCGTGGAAACCAAGAAGTTCCTGCTCCGCGTCACCACGGGGTCGGGTGTCAGCTTCACCCTGCACGATTTGCGGCGTACCTTCATCACCATCGCTGAAAGCCTCGATGTTCCATATTACGCGCTCAAGCGGCTCCTGAACCACCGCGCCAATGGCGACGTCACGGGCGGCTATATCGTGGTCAATGCTGAACGCTTGCGCGTGCCGGTCGAACTGGTCGCGACCCGGATATTGGAGTTGGCCAATGTCAGGTAGTGGATCCACTTACGGCGCAGCTTTCGGCGGAAGCCCAAGCGTGCTGGAACGCCTCCTGCTGGCGATCATCAATGCCCATACGACGAGCGAGACCGAGGGTCTTCAGGCAGAACGGCTGCAAACGGCGATAGCGGCGCTGATCGGGCCAGCGGCGCGGGACGGACAGGATATGGAGAGGGCGCTGCTGTTTATGCTGCGACAAAGGCGGCGGGATGTTTGCGACGTCGAGATGCAAGCGCTGGGCTCAGGCGCTGGTTCGCCAAGGTGTGCAACCCGCACGGTCCCTGAACTGGCAACTCTCGCAGCGCGTAGGGTCCTAGGTTGCGCCACCGCTGGCGAGGTGCAGGCGACCGCGCGCGTTCTTTGCGAGATTTTCAGCAAACGTGGCAATGCCTGTGATGTGGCACCGGATCACGTTCAGGAAGCGCTTGAAGCGGAGGCCGTGCGACGGCTCTGCGATGAACTCGCGGAATGGGCCGTGCCCACGAGGCCGTGAGGCCAATTATCTGCAGGCCGAATGTTGGATCGGCTAGCACCGCGCTTCACACCCCGCAGACCCTTCTTGTTTTTGTCTTTTCCACCTCGTATCTTGGTCGGGCTTGGAAGCGCGTTCCTCTCCGGTTTTCCGGCGAGCGGTACACCTAAAGCGGTTTGACATCCGCGAGGCCGGTAGCAGTCCGGGACCAAGTCGGCGGGACCAGTGCAACGTGGAGGTCTCGTAAGCGAACGGGAGTTGCCCGCTCTATGGCGGGCCGGAGCCAGCGCCGAAGTCACTCACCCAGAAACCTCAATTTGGCACGTCCGCCTGTCTGTGGCGCGTGCCTAAAGGTGGAGTGGCCAAATGGCACATCCCGTTATGCAAACACGCGCGCAAGCTGACGAATGGCTATGCACGAAAGAAGTCGCTTGGCTAACCAAGCGGAGCAAGTCCACGTTTGAAAAGGCGAGGATCCGAGGCCGTGGAAATGGCCTGCCTTGGTACAAGGTAGGAGGACGCGTTCTCTACCGAAGGTCCGAAGTTGAAGCATGGCTTGAATCCGGCCGTATGTCCGGAGGTGAATGCCATGACTGATTTCAAACTCAACGCGGAAATGCAGTTCGAGTCGTCGGCCACAGCCGCCCAGTACTACTGGCAGTTGGGTTGGGAGCCGCTGCCGCTCCCGGCAAATCAAAAGAAACCGCAACGCAACTGGAAGACACCAATGGTGTGGACCAATGACGACATCAGCCGGAAATTTAGTCCGGTTGGCAATGTCGGCCTTGCTCTGGGAGAACGTTCGGGTGGCTTGATTGATATCGACTTCGACTGGTCCGAGGCCGCGCAGATCGGGCGCGAACTGCTGAGCGATCTGCCAAGCTTCGGGCGCGTCGGCTCCCCCTATAGTCACCGCTTTGCACGCGGGAAGTTGACTAAGGGAGTGGTACATTTCCAGATCCCAAAGGTCGCAGCGCATCTCTTCGACGGAGAGCGCTTGATGGTGCTGGAACTGAGGGGCGACGGTCACCAGACGATGGTTCCGCCGTCGCTACACCCATCCGGTGAGCGCGTCCGCTGGCACAATGGTCCGGGAACAATACCGGAGATCAATGGCAATGATCTGGAACGGCGCGCCGGGCAAGTAGCGTTCATGGCTCTCATCCTGCGCGCCTATCCCAGATCGGCGGGCTATCGCGACGATGTATGCCTCGCTCTCACCGGCACACTGTTGCGAGCCGGGATTGATGAGGGCGAGATTGATCGGTTGGTCGAACTCGTCGCCAACCTTGCCGGTGATGATGAGGCCGCTAAACGCGGTGGCAAAGCCGCCGCCTCTCGAGCAAAGCTGGACGCTCAAGAGGAGGTGTGGGGCCTGCCGAAGCTCTGCGAATTGCTCGGCATCTCGGAGATGGAGCCCACTTTGCGGAAATGGCTTGGGGCTTTGCTATCCGGCGATCCTGGTTCGGACGGCAACGCTATTACTATCCGCCCCGGCTTCCTGCCACAGGCTGTAGACGCCGCTGAAGCCGCACTTCTCACGGCAGGCGTCCCCATCTATCAGCGCTACGACACGCTCGTCCGTCCGATCCGTTTGAAGGTCAGCGCCGATCTGGAAGGAGTCGGCAGGGACAGCGGCGCACTAATCTTGCAGCCGGTCGTTGCGGCATGGCTACGTGAGCAGTTCGCGCTCACGGCCAAATGGCTGCGAGAGACTGAGGAAGGTCCGAAACGGATCGACCCGCCATCGCAAGCAAGCCTCGCCTATCTCGCCAGAGTCGGCGATTGGCGGGCTCCTTTCCTGCAGGGCGTGATTCAGAGCCCGACACTCCGCGCAGATGGCACTATGCTCCAAGAACCGGGATACGACGCAGCGTCCGCGCTTCTTTACGATCCGGGCAATGTGGTCTTCGAATCAGTGCCGGAAATACCGAGTAAGGCCGACGCGGAGCATGCCATCGCTTCCCTCGCCGAGCCATTCCGGGACTTTTGCTTTGCCAGCGCGGCGGATCGAAGCGTCACTGTTGCGGCGGTGCTGACTGCGCTCGTGCGGCCGATGTTTCCGGCCGCACCGCTTTTCGCAATCGATGCGCCAACGGCGGGGACGGGCAAGTCACTCCTGGCCGAGACGGTGGGCATTATCGCTACGGGCCATAAGCCGGCCATGCTGTCGCAGGGCTTCAACGGCGAGGAAGATCAAAAACGTCTTTCCTCGGTCCTCATGGCCGGAGATCAGATCATCGTAATAGACAATTGCGATCGACCGATTCAAGGCGAGTTCCTCTGCACAATGCTGACCCAAGAACATGTGCGCCCACGTATCCTCGGCAAGTCAGAGATGCGGACATTACCGACGAGATGCCTCGTCATGGCGACTGGCAACAACTTGACGCTTTCGGGGGATGTCACACGGCGTGCACTTATCTGTCGGATGGACGCGGGCATGGAACGGCCCGATCAGCGGCAGTTCGGCTTTGACCCGCGTATCGAAGCTAGGGCCAACCGTCCGCGACTGGTGACAGCGGGACTGACTGTGCTGAGGGCCTATATAGCGGCAGGGCGTCCGAACCCGATGGACAAGATTGGCTCGTTCGAGGACTGGAATCTCGTGCGCGAGGCCATCGTCTGGCTCGGCTACGACGATCCGGCCGACACGCGCGAACGCGTCCTTGCCGACGACCCGGCCAAGGCCGTCCTACTGGACCTGCTCCGACTCTGGTGGACGACATTGAAGGATCGCCCCGTCACGCTTGCCGAGCTAGCCGTGATGGCTGACAAGCAGGGGAAGGGATCGGCACAGGATCTTGTGACTGAACTCATCGCCACGACGCGGTACCAGCATTTCAATGCGCGTAGCGTAGGACGATTCCTGGCCAAGCATGTTGACCGCAGAGTTGGCGGCTTGGTGTTGTTGTCGGTAGCAGACGGGTCGGGCGTGAAGGCATATCGTGTCATGGACGTCAGCACCGCTGCCCGTGCCGAGCGAAGTGATGGCGGTCCACCCTTTTGAAATCCGGTTAATGTGCTGAACCGGGTTTAAATGGGTTTGCCGGGTTTGCCGCCACCGCCCGTGCCCTGCAAACCCGCATAACCCCTCAAAACCAATAGGCCCGGCCGGGCAGTGTACCCGCCGGGCCTATTGCATGCCCCTCAGAGCGCCCTCAGACGTCCGAGCAGGGCGGTTTGCGGTAACTTTGCGGTAACCACCGTGGCGGGCCTGTGGGCAGGTTGTGGGCCAGCGCGGCAGGGCTATGCATCGCAGGCTTGGCAGCGCATGCGCGTCGTTTTTCACCCTGGTCCGCGCCCGCACGGGTCAATTCGATCGGTCAGTTAACAGGTCTGCCGTGGTGGTGCCGATAGCCTTGGCCAGCTTGGCGACGACGGTAATCGTCGGGTTCCGCACCTGCCGCTCAACGCCCGAGATATAAGTGCGGTCGATTTCGGCGCGTGCGGCAAGCTCTTCCTGGGACCAACCCAGCAGGCTTCGGGCTTCCTTGATGTTTCGGGCCAGTATCGCGCACACGTCTTCCATGCCCGCGATAGGGCCGATGTGTAGACGATGAGACCACGGACTATGAGTCTCATTTCTGCTTTCAGATTCAAACTGTCGACTATAGGCTACATCGCATTTCACCGGGGGTAGTGCGATGTGGGATATATTTGCTCAAGCACTTTCGTGGCTCTTGCTGATCTTCTTCGGCGGGCAGGCGTTTATCTTCATTGGGATGATCGTTTGGACGATCTGGACCGACGCGATAAAACCTAGGCTAATCCCCGCCGATGATATCGCCCGCGAAGCTGACGACATCATCGCCGGCTACCCCGACCCGGAACTTGAGGCTTTCGCCCGCCACGAGCGCGCTTGGTACGATAGCGACGGGGCGGAGCAGACCTATTGGCATCGGGTGAGGAAGGCCGTGCAGAAGCGTATGCAGCGGCCACCGAATCGAACCGGATAGCTTGCACTCACGCGGAGCAGCGCAGGGGGATGCATAGACACCGCGTCGTATTCCGATAGGCTCGCGATGGCGAACTGCTTTGGTTGGCATGGGGATATCGAACATTGCGAGTTTTCATCGCCAATTTCGGTCGTGAGAATTACGAGTGGCCAGAGTGCAGGCGTCGCGGAACAGTAGCGACGATGAATGAGGTCAGTGCCCAACAGCTTTGGGAAGCCGGGGACCGTGAAGCCTACATAACCTCACGAATGCGGGGAAAGACCGCAGCGGGGCTGACGCCGACGCGTGCGGTCGCGGCGCGCTGGTACAACCTTATGACCATCGTTTCTGATACCTCAGATGACATATGGATTCATAGGGATGGCGAAAAAGTCTGGTGGACCATCTCAACTTCGGAACAGCCAACTTTCGAACGCAAGACAGAACCTGTGGGGTTCAAACGCGACGTCATTGTCTGCCATAAACCTTGCGCGGAGTGGTCCGACCGAAGTCGTACGGGCCAGGAATTGTTCTGGCGCTCGCTTCATCCTAAGGCGAAAGATTTCCTGTCTACGGAAGCAACTCTGCAGGAGCTGAGCGAAGACTACGCGGCGTATGCCGCCGCACTCATCAATGGTGCCGACCTGTCCGAATGGCACTCAAGACCTTTATGGCGACGCAAAAACGACAACGCCAAAGCGCAGCATAATCCCGTCACCAGCTACGACGAAAAACGAATTGCTGCCTACCGGGAAGCTTCCGAACGAATGGCACTTACTGTGCTCAAGACTGTGAAAACAGCCAACGGTCAAGAGGTTGTCAGGACGCTTAAGGACAAGAAGTTCTTGTTCAACGACCAAGCCAGCCTAGAGCGACACATTCTCGAACTCGTGGAGCGCCAAGAGCATAGGTGTGCCCTTACGGATCTGCGGCTGGACTATGACGAACGCGGGGGCGACAAGCAGTTTTTCTGCTCTCTCGACCGCATCGACAGCGCTGGCCACTACGAGCCGGGCAATCTTCAAATCGTTTGTCGGTTTGTCAATTTTTGGAAGGGTGCTAGCGACGACGGCGAGTTTAGACGCTTAATCAAAGAGGTCCGAACAATCCAAAGCCCCGATTAGGCCTCAGACACGGCCATCGTGTTTGGTTGGAAAGTGGTGCCGCTTAGGTGACTCGAACACCTGACCCCATCATTACGAATGATGTGCTCTACCAACTGAGCTAAAGCGGCTTAACCCTTCACACACGGCCATACTATGGCCCTACTAACTTTCACTCACCAGCCCCAACGCACTGGCTTCGAACGTCATTCTCTAGCGGACCCGCTAATTACGAATGATGTGCTCTACCAACTGAGCTAATGCGGCAACGGGTGAGCTTTTACGTTGGGTTGGGGGCGGGTGCAAGAGGCAAGGCGGGCTGGGGGGATGATTGTGCCAGCAGCCCGCCATCGGGCGGCGTTGTCGCCGTCATGGTGGCGATCATTGGTACCTTCCACTCAAAGGCGTCCAGCCGACCGGTGACCGGGGACACCGGCTCCCATTCATCACTCACCATGCCATCGGCCGTCCAGGCCGGATCGCGCGGCGCCCGCACGGCGCGCGCCAGCCATTCGCGAGCCCGGCCCTGATCGCCATGCTGGCCCTCTTCGATCTCGGCCATCAGGCTGGCCACGCCCTGGGTCGCATCGGGGCCGGCGAACGGCGCCAGCGCCTGGCGCGCCAGCACCCAGTCATAGGCATCAATGGCCGCGCGGGCCAGGGCCATGCCGGCCGCCCGGTGCGGCGGCGGGGTCTCGATGATCTCGCCCATGCGCTTGAGCCGATCGACGGCCGAAGCGCCGGGCTGGGCATGGCCATAAAGCGCGGCAATGTCGGGATGTCCGGTGGCGCGCCAGATCCGGCGCAGCAGGCTCATCGCCTTGCGCGTTTCGCCCCGATTGATGTGGATGCGCGCCGCAATCAGCGCTGCGGGCACAAAGTCGGGCAGCAGCCGGAGCGCGGTCAAGGCATGTTCCAGCGCCGACAGGGGCTCGCTGGTTTCGCTCTCGCGGGCCCGGGCAGTCTCGATCACCGCCTGCCGGCGCCGCTTGCGGGCGCGTTGCTCGCGGCTGCCGGCCTGTTCGGCATTGACCATCGCCACCGCCTCGGCCCATTGCCCGCGCTGCGCCAGATCGTTGAACACCGCTTCAGCCGCCCAGGCACTGTCCGGCGCCAGATTGAGGGCCTTGCGGGCAAAGGTCAGCGCCGCCTGCGGCCGCTGCTGGGCCCGCGCCTGGTCATAAAGTCCGGTCAGCGCGGCCAGCGCGGTCTGGTCGCTGGCAATCAGCGCCCGGTAGTGTTCGCGTGCTGCAGCCATGTCGCCCAGCGCCAGATCGGCCCGCGCCTCGAGCAATCGGGCGGCGGCATTGGATGGCAGACGCGCCTGCGCATCACGCGCCAGCGACCGCGCCCGGCCCGGATCACCGGCCTGCAGTGCAATCATCGCCGCGCCAAGCGCCTCGACACCCTGCTCGCGACGCCGTTCACGCCGGCGCCGGGCCATGGCGCGCGGCGCCGAGATGATCCGCCGGACAATGGCCCAGATGAAAATCACCACAATGGCGATCACCATGAACATGAACACCGCCACGCCCAGCCGCGGCTGCATGCGATAGCCCGCCACCTCCAGCGTCAGCGTGCCGGGCAGCGAAATCATCCAGGCGGCCAGCGCCGCGATGACCAGACTGCCCACGATCCAGGACGCCAGACGGATCATCGGGCGACCTCGCCACTGAGGGCCGCATCACGCAGCTCTTGCAGAAAAGCCTCTCCCGCCGCCTGCTCGGCAAACAGCGCCGGCACCGCACCGGCCGCCGCCTGCATGGGCGCGGGCAGGCTTTCGAGCAGGGTCTGGGCACTGGCGAAATCACGCCGCTCCACCGCGCCGATCAGCCGTGAGGCAATGGCCTGGGGCGTGTCGCCCGCGATTTCTCCCGTCGGCCGCAGCGCGATGGCCCCGGCGAACCAGTCGAGCGCACCATCCTGCCACTGGGCATCGGGATCGACCGGCCGGCCTGCCAGAATGGCCGGCAGCACGGCGTCAAACTGCCGGGCGATGACGTCGGGACGGGTCAGGCCCTGCGGCGCCCTGTTGGCGATCAGGGTGGGAATATCGGCCTGGGGCGCGGCAGCGCGCAGCGCCGCCAGCTCGGTCTCATAGGGGCGGCCCGTGGCAAAGGCGGTTTCAAAGCCCGACAGGATCAGGGGCAATTGCAGAACAGCGCCGATATCGCTGGGCTGCGACGCCAGGGCAGCGCTGGTCTGGCTGACGCTGCTGTCGAGCGTGCGCAGATTGGCTTCGGCACTGCCCAGCCGGGCCGCCAGTTCGTCTATCCGTGCGCCCAGCGTGACAAAATCGCCGCGCAGCCGGTCCAGCGCATCCGTATCGGCCACCGGCGGAGGTGCTGCCGCCAGTGTGTCGACCCGGGCGGCCAGCGCCGCAATGTCGCCTTCGATCCCCACCAGATCAACCGGCGCGGCAGCACTCGGGGTAGCGGCAGGCTCGGCCTGCTCCAGCGCCCCGATGCGCTGATTGAGGGTGGCCAGTTCCGATTGCGTGGTCCGGGTCACGGTTTCCAGCTCGGGAATGGCTTTGCTGAACTCGGCCAGCCGCGGATCGGCCACGGCCACCGGCGCTGCCGGCGCCGGCCACCAGCCGGCATAGGCCAGCCCATAGGCCGCCCCGAGCCCGAGCAGGCCACCCAGCAGCGCCGCGCCAAAACCAAAGCCCGATGAAGCCGGCGCGGCCGGCACCCGCCTTGGCTTGTCTGAGGGTTTTTCTGAAGGCTTTTCTGGCGGCTTGTCGGCTGGCCTGGGCTTGTCAGTGGCCCCGGCGCCTGAGGCTGGCGCGTCCACAGGCTTGCCGGCGCTGGCGGTTGTCCCTGCCCCGGCCGTGCCGGCGTCGGACTTGCTGGCCCCGGCCGTTCCGGGCGCGGCCTTGCTGGCCTCGGCGCCAACCGGACGCGCCGTCAGATCGAGCACGGGCGGCTTGACTGCGCCAGGCTTGGTCTGGTTCGCCTTGGTCTCGCTCGGCTTGGGATCACTGCCCTTGCTATCGGCCATATCCGGGAATCCTCATGTTCAATATCGACTATGGCCCAGTTTGCGCGCGGGCAAAACCCAGCGCCATGGCCATCATTGCCTCTTCGTCCGGGCGATCGGCCAGGCTGATGCGGTTGAAATGGGCGCCCAGCAGCGGTTCGGCCACCGCTTCACTCATGCATAGCATGCCCAGCGCCTGCCGCTGGGTACGATTCAGCCTCTGCGCCAGATCGGCGAAGATTTCGGCGGTGCGGCGTGAATAGACCAGCACCGCATTGATGCGGCCATCGCCCAGCTCGGCCAGAATGGCCCCGGGCAGCGCGGCAATGGCGACCATGTCGTAGATTTTCGCCGTGGCCACCATCACACCCAGCGGCGCCACGGCCTTGGCCAGATCGGCGCTCTGATGCTTGCCGGTGGGGTAGAACAGCGGCCCCTTGAGGCCGGACAGGCTGATGGCATTGACCAGATCGGCAAACGCCCCGGCTGCGCTGCTGACATGGGCAAAGCCGGCCATTTCGGCGTCGCGCGCCGTACGGTCGCCCACCGCCAGCACCGGCAGATGCGCATAGTCGCCGACGACATTGCGCTCCACCAGCGTGCGCACCGCATTGGCGCTGGTCAGCACCACGGCGGCAAAGCCATCGGCAGGCGGCAGGCTGACATCCAGACTCACGCGCTCCATCACCGGCACCGCCACCGCGTCGATATCGAGGGCCAGCAGCCGCGCCAGCGAGGATTGCGCATCCGGCTCCGGCCGGGTCACCAGCATCCGCGTCATGTGGCGGCCCACTGCGCCAGAAAATCCGTCCCGGCCTGCGCCAGCAGATCCTCGCCCACCCCGCGGCCCAGCGCCAGCGGATCCGTCCCGCTGGCAGTGCTGTCAAAGGCGGTCTGGCCATCCAGGCTGAGAATCTGTCCCTTGAGGGTCAGCGTGCCATTGTCGAGCCTGGTCAGCGCCCCCACCGGGGTGCGGCAGGAGCCATCGAGCACCGCCAGCATGGCCCGCTCGGCCGCAATGGCCCGATGGGTCGGGGCATGGTCGAGCGCCGCCACCAGATCGGCCATCCGCGCGTCGTCGCTGCGCACCGCCAGCCCGATGGCGCCCTGCGCCGGCGCGGGCAGAAAAATCTCCGGATCCATCTGGCCGGTGGCGCGATGGCCTTCGCCCAGCCGATTGAGCCCGGCCATGGCCAGCAGCGTGGCGTCAGCCACCCCCTCGATCAGTTTTTGCAGGCGGGTACCGACATTGCCGCGAAACGGCACGATCTGCAGATCCGGGCGCTGGCGCAGCACCTGCGCCGCCCGCCGAATCGATGAGGTGCCGAATTTGGCGCGCTCGGCCAGATGATCAAGGCTCTGCACCTTCACCGACAGGAAGGCGTCGCGCACATCCTCGCGCTCGAGAAACGCCACCAGCGCCAGGCCGTCCGGCAGCCGGGTCGCCACATCCTTGCTCGAATGCACGCCGATATCGATGCGCCCGGCCAGCATGGCCTCGTCGATTTCCTTGGTGAACAGGCCCTTGCCGCCAATATCGCTCAGGCTGGCATTGCTGGCCTGACTGCGATCGCCGCCGGTCGAGAGCACCTCAATGGTGATGTCGTCTTCACTGACACCATGGGTCTGGGCCAGCAGGCTGCGCACCAGGCGCGCCTGGGTCAGCGCCAGCGGGCTGCCGCGCGTTCCGATCCGGGCAAAGGCTTGGGGAGATTGCAAAGTCATTTGGTCCTATAGTAGGCAGAGAGACCCTTCAGGGAGTAACCAGTTCATCGTGACCGGGCAAGCGCCAGCCATTATCCTTGGCATCGAGACCAGCTGCGACGAAACCGCCGCAGCCATCGTTGTACGAGACCAATCAGGCAATTCAACGATTCGGTCCAATGTGGTCCGCAGTCAGCTCGATGAACATGCGGCATTCGGCGGCGTGGTGCCCGAACTGGCGGCGCGCGCCCATGTCACCTATCTCGACCATATCATTGCCCAGGCCTGCCGCGAGGCCGATCTCACCCTGGCCGATGTCGATGCCATCGCGGTCACCGCCGGCCCCGGTCTGGTCGGCGGCGTGCTGGTGGGTCTGACCACCGCCAAGGCGCTGGCCGCCGCCCTGGACAAGCCCCTGCTGGCCATCAACCATCTTGAAGCGCACGCCCTGACCGCGCGCATGACCGACAAGGCGGCGTTCCCCTATCTGCTGCTGCTGGTTTCGGGCGGCCATAGCCAGTTCGTGCTGGTGCGCGGCGTCGGCGATTACCAGCGCTGGGGCACCACCATTGACGATGCGCTGGGCGAAGCCTTTGACAAGGTGGCCAAGCTGCTCAGTCTGGGCCATCCCGGCGGACCGGCCGTGGAAGCCATTGCCATGCAAGGCGACCCCAAGCGGTTCAAATTCCCGCGCCCACTATTGCGCGAGGCCCGGCTGGATTTTTCCTTTTCCGGCCTCAAGACCGCCGTGCGGCTGCAGGCCGAGGCGCTGGCCCCGCTCAGCGACCAGGACGTCGCCGATATCGCCGCCAGCTTTCAGGCTGCTGTCGCCGAAGTTGTTTCGGTGCGGGCCAGCCAGGCGCTGGAGCGGTTCAAGGCCGAATTGCCCCAGGCCAGGCCACTCCTGGTGGTGGCCGGCGGCGTTGCCGCCAATCGCAGCATCGCCACGGCCCTGGCCAATGTGTGCGAAACGGCGGGGGCCACGCTGATTGTGCCGCCCATTGCCCTGTGCACCGACAATGGCGCCATGGTCGCCTGGGCCGGCGCCGAGCGCTTTGCCCTGGGGGTCCGCGACCCGCTCGACGTTACCGCCCGGCCACGCTGGCCGCTCGACCTGCCCGACATGAAGGTGCCCGATGTCGCTTGATTCGGTTCTGGTGATTGGCGGCGGCGCCTGGGGCACGGCGCTGGCGCAGGCTGCGGCCATGGCGGGCCGCACGGTGCGCCTTGTGGTCCGCGATGCGGCGCAGGCCGACGAGATCAATATTGCCCACACCAATCAGCGCTATCTCGGTGGCCAGATCCTGCACGAGGCGATCACGGCCAGCACCCAGCCGGCGCCAGCCGACATCATCATTCTGGCCGTGCCCGCCCAATCGACCCGCGCCGCGCTGGGGGCGCTGGATCCGGCATTGCTGGCCGACCGGCCGGTTATCCTCTCCGCCAAGGGGCTGGAAACCGGCACGCTGGACCGCCAGAGCGAAATCCTGATCGATATGGCGCCCGACGCCATTCCCTACGTCCTGTCCGGGCCCAGCTTTGCTGCCGACGTTGCTGCCGGTCGCCCCACCGCCGTCACCCTGGCCGGCGATGACGCCGATCATACCTCCGAACTGGCTGCCGCGCTGGCCGGCCCCAGCTTTCGCCCCTATGCCAGCGACGACCGCATTGGCGTGGAAGTCGCCGGGGCGCTGAAGAACGTCTATGCCCTGGCCTGCGGCGCCATTGAGGGCGCCGGCCTCGGCGCCTCGGCCCGCTCCGCCCTGATCGCCCGCGCTTTTGCCGAAATGGCCCGCATGGTCAAGGCCATGGGCGGTTCGACGACCACGCTGACCGGGCTGGCCGGCCTGGGCGATCTGACGCTGACCTGCACCTCGGCGCAGTCGCGCAATTACCAGTTCGGCATGGCCCTGGGCCGCGGTCAATCGGTCGAACAGATCATTGCGTCGGGCGCCAAGCTGGCCGAGGGTGTCGCCACCACCCCGGTCGCCGACGCGCTGGCCAATAGCCTCGATGTCGATGCCCCCCTGATTGCCGCCGTGCACGCCGTGCTCAGCGGCCAAGCCAATATAGCTACCGTGGTTGCGGGCCTGATGGCCCGGCCGCTCAAACGCGAGGACTAGAGAGAACATGCTGTTTGTATTTATCGGCAAGGACAAGCCAGGCGGCCTCGAACATCGCCTCGCGGTCCGTCCCACCCATCTCGAACACCTCGCCTCCCTGGGGGAAAAGCTCCGGCTGGCCGGCGCGCTTTGGGACGAGAACGACCAGGCCGAAGGCTCGGTCATGGTGCTTGAAGCCGACAGCCTCGAACAGGCCAGGGCCCTGTTTGCCGCCGATCCCTTCGTGACCGAAGGGGTATTTGCCTCCTGGGAGGTCAAGCTCTGGAACCTGGCCATCAACCACATGGTCACGAAGGACTAAAGCCATGGCCTACTGGCTGATGAAGTCCGAGCCGGACGTGTTTTCCTTTGCCGATCTGCAGGCCAAGACCGCCCGCAACGAGCCCGAGGAATGGACCGGCGTGCGCAATTACGCGGCGCGCAACAATATGCGCGCCATGGCCCTGGGCGATGAAGCCTTCTTCTATCACTCCAATATCGGCAAGGAGATCGTCGGCATCATGCAGGTGGTCGCCGCCGCCCACCCCGACAGCACCGGCGAGCGCAACGCCAAGGGCGAGGTGGTGTGGGACTGTGTCGACGTCGCCGCCATCAAGCCGCTGCCCAGGCCGGTCACCCTGGCCACGATCAAGGCGACGCCCGAGCTGGCCGAACTTGAACTGGTCAAGCTGTCGCGCCTCTCGGTCTCCAAGGTCAGCCCCGACGAATGGGCGCTGCTGTGCAAGATGGGCGGGCTCTGAGCCCCCTACCCAAGCGGACAAGCCGGCGCTAGGCTTGCCGGCAGCGTTCACTCTGGGGGAGAAGATCGATGTCATATCTCGAGGTAAACTGGCTGGCCGTCATTCTGGCCACTGTCGTCGCCTGGGCCTTTGGTGCCGCCTGGTACATGGTGCTGGCCAGGCAGTGGGTCGCTTCCATCGGCAAGGAGATGGACGATATCGACCGCTCTGACGTCGCGCCCTATCTGTGGTCGGTGCTGTGCATCTTCGTCATGGCCTATTTCATCGCCCTGCTGACGCCGGCGGTGACCGGCGCAACCAATGTGGCCAATGGCCTGATCGTTGGCGCCACCATGTGGCTGGGCTTTGTGCTGACATCCATGGTGCTCAACCATCGCTATGAGGGCGCCCCCTGGGCGCGCACCTTCATCGATGGCGGCTATCTGCTCGGCGTCCTGCTGATATCGGGCGCGGTCATCGGCCTGTTCGGCTGATTGCTGCCGGTGGCTGGCGGGCCTCAGCTATCGACGACGATCGGCGGCACGTGGTGCGGCTCATCGGGGGGCGCGTATTTGTTGAGCAGCGATAGCTGGCTGATCGAAAAGGCTATGGTCAGCGGCATCACGCCCCACACCTTGAACGTCACCCAGAAATCGGTCGAGAAATTGCGCCACAGCACTTCATTGATGATGGCCAGCGCCACAAAGAACAGGCCCCAGTTCAGGGTCAGCTTGCTCCAGCCCTCGGGCTTGAGCTTGTAGACGTCGCCAAACACATATTTCAGCAGCGAGTGCTTGAACAGCAGCCCGCCCAGCAGCACGCCGGCAAACAGCCCATTGGTGATGGTCGGCTTGACCTTGATGAAGGTGTCGTCCTGCAGCCACAATGTCAGCCCGCCAAACACCAGCACCACGGCGCCGGTCACCAGCGGCATCACGGCGATCTTTTTCAGGATCGCCTTGCTCAAGACCAGCGAAATCACCATCGCGCCCATGAACCAGGCGGTCGCAGCGAAAATATCAACCCGCGCATTGACGATGAAGAACACCACCAGCGGCCCAAGCTCGAGCGCCATCTTGATCAGCTGCGGACGCAGTTCATCCCAGTTGACCTCGGGTTCAGCGTGCTCGGTCTTGGCTTTTTCGGACATGGACATTTTCTCGGTTCAGCGTCGGGGCAATGTGAGGGTAGCAGCCCCGGCATGCAAGGTGTGCTAGGCACCAAGCGTGGTCAGATTAGGGCTAGTCGCGCCCGGCAATGGCCTGGGCAAACTCGGCGGCGGTAAAAGCCTCGAGATCACCCACCCCTTCGCCGACGCCGATAAAGTGTACCGGCAGGCCAAACTTGCTGGCGATTGCCACCAGAATGCCGCCGCGTGCCGTGCCGTCGAGCTTGGTCATCACCAGCCCGGTGACCCCGGCGCGCTGGCCAAAGATCTCCACCTGCTTGAGCGCATTCTGCCCGGTGGTGGCGTCCAGCGTCAGCAGCGTGGCATGGGGCGCGCCCGGGTTAACCTTCTTGATGACGCGAATGACCTTTTCGAGCTCATTCATCAGCTCGTCGCGGTTCTGCAACCGGCCGGCCGTATCGATGATCAGCACGTCCCGCGCTTCGGCGCGCGCCTGGGTCACCGCGTCAAAGGCCAGCCCCGACGCATCGGAACCGGCTGGCCGTGACACCACGGTCGCGCCGGTGCGGTCGCCCCAGATCTGCAATTGTTCGATGGCTGCCGCCCGGAAGGTGTCGCCTGCCGCCAGCATCACCGATTTGCCTTCGTTGGCAAATTTCTGCGCCAGCTTGCCGATTGTCGTGGTCTTGCCCGAGCCATTGACCCCGATCATCAGGATGATGAAGGGCTTCTGGCTGGCGTCGATCTCCAGCGGCCGGGCCACCGGGCCCAGCACTTTTTCGACTTCGGCGGCCAGCACCGCGCGCACATCTTCGCCCGACACATCGCGGTCGAACCGGTCGCGCCGCAGCGTGTCCGTGATGGTGGTTGCGGTTTCAATGCCCAGATCGGCCTGGATCAGCACGTCCTCAAGCTCTTCGAGCGTCGCATTGTCGAGCTTGCGCTTGGTGAACACCGAGGTGATCGAGCCGGTCAGCTGATCGGACGACCGCTTCAGCCCCGAAGCCAGCCGCGCAAACCAGCCCTTTGTCTCTGCCGGGGCATCCGCTGGTGTCTCGATGGCGGCGACACTCGTCGCCTGCGCCGCCTTCTCTTCAATCGCTTCGACATAGTCAGGCGTCGTTTCCGGCGGGCCCGGCAGCGGCACATGGTCGGGAGCGGCGACAGGATCCGGCTCAGGCGTTGCACTGGGTTCGGGTGCTGGCTCGGGTGCCGGCTCCGGCGCGACCGCATCCGGCGTCACTGCCGGCACGGCGGGCGCAGTGGTATCGTCGGCTGGCGCTGCTGGCTCAACAGGCGCTGGCGCTGGCGCATCGCCACCAAACAGACGTTTGAAAAATCCCGGCTTCTTGTCGGTCATCGTGGACTTTCTTAACTTTCAGGCAGCGTCACGCACCGCTTCGCCGACCAGACCATCCCTGGCCACACCGGTAATCCGCACCGCCAGCAGTGCGCCCGGCTGCGCCCCCGGCACGCTGACCGGCACGAACTGCTCGCTGCGGCCCAGCCCGTCATGCTCTATCAGCACCTGTTCGATCTGGCCAACGCGGCTGTCGCAGAGCGCACGGAACTGCGCCGCGCCGACGGCCCGCAACTGCCTCGCACGATCCCTGGCGACCGTCTGGCTGACCTGCGGCATGCGCGCGGCGGGCGTGCCCTCGCGCGGCGAATAGGGAAAAACATGCAGATGCGTCAGATCGGCCTCGCTGACAATGGCCAGCGTATTGGCAAACATCGCCGCGTCCTCGGTGGGAAAGCCGGCAATGATGTCGGCGCCAAACACCATATCGGGCCGCAGGGCCCGCAGCTTGGCCATGATGGCCAAGGCATCAGCGCGGCTATGCCGGCGCTTCATGCGCTTGAGAATCATGTCATCGCCCGATTGCAGTGACAAATGCATATGCGGCATCAGCCGGTGCTCGCTGGCCACCGCGTCATAGAGCGCCTCATCAGCTTCAATGCTGTCGATCGAGGAAATCCGCAGCCGTGGCAGATCGGGGACGTGGCGCAGGATCGACTGGGTCAGCTTGCCCAGCGTCGGCGCGCCCGGCAGGTCGGGGCCATAGGAGGTAATATCGACCCCGGTGAGCACCACTTCGCCATAGCCATTGCCGACCAGCTTCTTGACCTGCTCGACCACCAGCCCCATCGGCACCGAGCGCGACGGGCCGCGGCCAAAGGGAATGATGCAGAAGGTACAGCGATGATCGCAGCCATTCTGCACCTGGACAAAGGCGCGCGTGCGTCCATCCATGCCCTCGATCAGATGGCCCGCGGTTTCCCGCACGCTCATGATGTCGTTGACCTGCACCTTGTCGTTGAGCGGGGTGCCGAACACCATGGGTGCGTAGCTGGCCGCCTGCATCTTGTCGTGATTGCCGATCACCAGATCGACCTCGGCCATCTCGCCAAAGCTGCGCGCCTCGGTCTGGGCGGCGCAGCCGGTAACGATGATACGGGCTGCCGGATTGTCGCGCCGTGCCTTGCGCACCGCCTGCCTGGCCTGGCGCACGGCCTCGGCCGTCACCGCGCAGGTATTGATGATGATGGCATTGTCGAGCCCGGCCTTTTCGGCCTCGACCTTCATCACCTCAGCCTCATAGGCGTTCAACCGGCAGCCAAATGTCAGTGTCTCCACCGCCATCAGGCCGCAACCTCGTCGCGCACCCAGGCGCCCGTGGCCGGATCGAGCGTGCCGGTCCATTCCCGTTCGGCCGGGCCGGTCAGCACCACATGGTCATCATCGCGCCACGCGACATGCAGATCGCCGCCCGGCACGGTCACGGTGGCGGCCCGCGCGGTACGCCGTGTGCGCGCGCCATTGACCACCGCCGCACAGGCCGCCGTGCCACAGGCCTCGGTCAGCCCGGCGCCCCGCTCCCAGGTACGCAGGATGATCTTGTCCGGCGCCACCACCTGGGCCAGCGAAATATTGGCGCGCTCGGGAAAAATGGGATGGTTTTCCAGCATCGGCCCAAACCGCTCCAGCGCGTAGCTCCACACATCGTCGGCCACCCAGAAGGTGGCATGCGGATTGCCCATCGAGGCCACCGAAGGCGAATGCAGCACCGGCGCATCGATGGGCCCGATCTGCAGCTCGATCTTGCGCGTATCGGCAAATTCTTCGGCCAGCGGAATATCGTACCAGGCCAGCTTGGGCGTGCCCATGTCGACGGTGATCATGCCGTCGGCCTGGGCCTCGCCGAACAACAGTCCCGCCACCGTCTCGAAGGTAAAGCGCTGCGCGCCCTGCTCGGCAGTCAGCACCTGCACCACGCAGCGCATGCCATTGCCGCAGGCCTGGGCGCGGCTGCCATCGGAATTGATGATCTCGATGTAATTGGCGGTGCCCGGTGTGCGCGGATCATGAATGGCCATGATCTGGTCGAACCTGGTCCCCTCAGTGCCATTGATGGCGATGGCCGCAGCCGGCGTCACCCGATCCGCGCGACCGCGCATATCGACTACGATGATCTGGTTGCCCAGCCCGTTCATCTTGAGAAACGGCACGCCGCTCACAGTCTGCCTCGCCCGTGATTGGAAGGAATATCCCTATATGGCGCAAGCCGCCAAAAATTGCCAGTGGCCCGCTGGCCAGCAGACGGCAAGCCATTCCGGGCCGGCGGTTCTCACGCCGCCAAGGCAAGAATTTGACCACGCCTGTTAACGGTTTCCTCTTTCATGGGTACTTAACTAACGCATCAGTCCGAGCGCGCCGGAGCCGCTGTTTTGCGCTAACTGCGGCCCGGACAGGCAACGGCGCCCGCCTTGCACATCCTGGAGCCGCCCATGAACATGTCCATGCGTACCGATCAGATCATTACCGACTGGCAGCCGCATTTTCCCGCGCTGTTTGGCAAGCACACTCTGGCCCTCAGTCACAGCCTGGCCAACTCACCGCTGTTCACCGACGAGGCACTGGCGCGCCTGATCGATGCCGCGCCACGCGAGGACTATCACGTCAATTATTCGCAGAAGACTCCGGGCAATCCGCCCAAGCGCCGCGAAGGCGAGATCAAGGACCTTTCCGGGGCCGAGGTGCTCGAGATTGTGCGCACCGGCAATATCTGGGTCAACCTGACCCGACCGGGCCGGACCGATCCCGCCTATGGCGAGATGCTCAATGCACTCTATGACGAGTTCGAGGCGCGCGTGCCCGGCTTCATCAGCTACAAGCGCAATATGACCCTGCTGATCTCGTCGCCCAATGTTTCGGTGAAATATCACGCCGATGTGCCCGGCCAGTGTCTGTGGCAGGTGCGCGGCACCAAGAAGGTCTATATTTACCCGAACACCCCGCCCTTCCTGTCCCAGCCCGCACTGGAGAACCTGATCCTGGGGCAGGCCCGCGAAACCGACATGCCGTTTGAGCCCTGGTTTGATGATTACGCCGAGGTGCACATGCTCGAAGCGGGCAAGATGGCGCACTGGCCGCTCAACGGGCCGCACCGCGTGGTCAATGAAAACATGCTCAATGTCAGCTTCACCACCGAACACTGGACGGACGGGCTGCGCCGCCACTACGCCGTCAACTATGCCAATGGCATTTTGCGCAAGATGGGCCTGCACAAGCTGGACCAGAATGTCAGCGGTCTGTCCTACCTGGCCAAGCTGGCGCTGGCGGGCGTGGTCAAGTTCACCCCGCTGAACCCGCAAAAGAAGAAGGTCTACACGGTCGACTTCCGCGTGGATCCCACAGCCCCCGAAGGCATTCGCGACATCGAAGCCTATAGCTTCAGCAAATGACTTCAGGCACCGCCGCCATCAGGGCACAAACGCACCAGCCCGCCCCCGCCACCCTGGCGGCGGCCATTGCGGTGACGCGGTCCGCACTGCATGTCGAAATTGTCCGCACACGGGCGGCACTGGACCTCATTGCCGCGCAGTGGCGGGAGCTGGAAGCCCGGCTCGACGGCGCCGTGCTGTTTCAGAGCTGCGCCTGGGCCCGCGCTGTCTTCGACTTCGAGGCGGCACGCGGCAATGTCCGGTTTGATCCGGTGATTGTCACCCTCAGGGATGGCTCGCGCCTGGTCGCCGTGCTGCCCCTCGAGCGCATCCGCACCCGGGCGCGCACCGTGCTGACCGCGCTCGGTCATGCCTTCAGCCAATATTCCGATGTCATGCTCGCCCCCGGCATCCACCCCGTTGATGCCGTATCGCGCCTGTTGCACGCCGCCATCAAGGCAGCACCCTGTGATGCGGTGAGCTTTCTCAAGGTGCGCAGCGACAGCATGCTGGCCAGCGGCATGCCCGCTGACCACATGCTGACCGGCATCCAGGAAGGCGCGCCCTATATAGCGCTCGACGCCTTCCCCGATTTTGCCGGCTATTTCGCCACCATCAATCACAAGACGCGCAAGAACATGCGCAATGCCCGCAATCGCCTTGAGCGCGACGGCCCCGTCACCCATCACGTCGCTGCCAGTACCCAGGACCGCCTGGGCGTCATCAACCGCACCCTGAAGGGGCGGGCAGAGCGGCTCAACGACCAGGGCCTGACCTCCCGCGCTTTTGGCGACACCGCCTTCACCGAATTCTGCCAGTCACTGGCCAGCCGTGACGACCTGCCCGTGCTTGCCATGTCGCTGCGGCACAAGGGCGAAGCCATTGCCGAGCAATGGGGTTTTGTCCACAACCGGCGCTATTATGCCTTTGTCGCCAGCCGCGACTTTTCCAACTCCGATGAAAGTCCGGGCAAGTTGCATCTGGGTGAAGTCATCCACGTATGCGCCGATCAGGGCCTCAGGGGTGCCGATCTGATGGTGCCGGTCATGCCCTACAAGCTCACCTGGGCGACCGAAACAGTCACGGTCAGGGACTTCGCCCTGCCGGTGACCCGGCGTGGTCTGCTGGTCCTGAACGTCTGGGACCGCTTGTTGCGCCCGGCCATCAAGAAGCTGGTGCTTGCCATGCCGGCGCAATGGCGTGGCCCGCTGATGAGAGCGGCCGGCCGCCGTCTCTAGCGCCTGATTCTGCCGCCGCCCGCCTGCCCCCAGCACGGTTAAGTATTCGTTACCTTTTCGCCTTTAAGCTGGCTGCGGGGGAAAAAATGTCAGCAATCATTGCCAGCACCGTGCCAACCCATCCAACGGGAGCACAGTCCGATATTGGCGACCGCGCCGGGCGTCTGGGTGTCGAAATCGCCGACGTCGCCGGGCTGATTGCCGATCTCTCCAAAATCAGCCTGCAGCAGGCGACCCAGGCCGAGACCACCCAGGATGCTGCCGCCAGCATGAACGTGGCAACCGCACAACTGAGCCAGACCATGGGCGTCAGCCGGCAGGCGGCAGCCGAGGTGCGGGCCGTGCTCGACCAGAGTGCTTCGGCGGTCGCCGGTACCGTGCAGCGCACCGCCAAGACCATGGCCATGATGGCCGATGGCGCCATGCACATCCAGACCACGCTCGATGGCGTCTCTGGCTCGGTCCGCAATGTGGAAGCCGCCAGCACCGCCATCGCCCAGATTGCCCGGGAAACCAAACTGCTGGCGCTCAACGCATCGGTGGAGGCCGCGCGCGCCGGTGACGCCGGGCGCGGCTTTGCCGTCATCGCCAATGCGGTCAAGGGACTGGCCGATCAGATCCATGAATTTTCCGGCCAGACCACCAGCAATATGGCCCGTCTCAGCCAGGCCCTCGGCGCCCTGCGGACCCAGGCCAAGGGCAATTCGCAAGCGGCCGAGCAAACCATCGCCGATGCCCAGGCTGCCGCCGAGGCAACGGCAACGCTGGAGGCCCTGGTGGGTTCGGTGGATCGGCTGATCACCGATATCGACGCCATGAGCCAGCCCGTTGAGCAGTCCATCGCCGGCTTTGCCACCATCCAGACCGAACTGTCGGCGCTGGCCGAAGGTGTTGCGGCCGGTCGCGGCCATCTCGAAAAAGCCGAACAGCGCACGCAGTCGATCCTGTCGATCTCGGAAGACTTCATGCTGTTTCTGGTCGAAAGCGGCTTTGAGACTGCCGATGCCGACTTCATCGATCTGGCGCGGACCAAGGCGGACGAGATTGCCGAGCTGTTCACCACGGCGGTGGCACGCGGACAGATCAGCATGGCCGATCTGTTTGATGAGGACTATCGCCCGGTCGCCGGAAGCGATCCCAAGCAGGTGCTGACCCGGTTCACGGCCTTCACCGACCAGGTCCTGCCGGCGGTGCAAGAGCCGGTCCTGGAGTTTGACCAGCGCATTGCCTTCTGCGCCGCGGTGGATCGCAATGGCTATCTGCCGACCCACAACATCATCTATTCGCGGCCGCAGGGCAGTGACCCGGTGTGGAACATGGCCAACTGCCGCAACCGGCGGATGTTCAATGATCGCACCGGGCTGTCGGCGGGGCGCTCAACCAAGCCGTTCCTGCTGCAGACCTATCGGCGCGACATGGGCGGCAGCCAGTTTGCGCTGATGAAGGATTGCTCGGCCCCCATCACCGTCAATGGCCGCCACTGGGGTGGCCTGCGCGTTGCCTTCAAGGTCTGAACGCCGCCGCGTTTTTCTTGACTCGCCTGTCGCTTTCCCCTACAGCCAGCCCATTCATCAGGCTTTGCCCCTGACCAGCCGACCGGGACCCCGCAAGGGTATCGACGATCCCGGAGGCCACCACCCGCCAGCGCGTTGCGCCCGTGGGTGTGCTTGGCGTTTGGACTGATGGATCCTATGTCTGGCGGACTATTCCGCAGCGAAGGACCAAAACCATGTTCGAGAGCCTTTCTGACCGGCTTGGCAAAATCTTTGATGGACTACGCGGCCGCGGCGCGCTGAGCGCCGACGACGTCGATGCAGCCCTGCGCGAAATCCGCCGCGCGCTGATCGAAGCCGACGTGTCGCTCGAAGTGGTGCGGGCCTTTGTCGAACAGGTCAAGGACCGCGCCATCGGCGCCGAAGTCACCCGCTCGGTAACCCCCGGCCAGCAGGTCATCAAGATCGTCCATGACGAGCTGGTCGCCGTGCTCGGCGAGACCAGTGTCGGCATCGACCTCAATGCCAAGGCCCCCGTCACCCTGTTGATGGTCGGCCTGCAGGGCTCGGGCAAGACCACCACCACGGCCAAGATTGCCAAGCGCCTCAAGGACCGCCAGAAGAAGAAGGTTCTGCTCGCCTCGCTCGATACCCGCCGCCCCGCTGCCATGGAGCAGCTGCGCGTGCTGGGCGAACAGGTCGGCGTCGACACCCTGCCCATCATTACCAGCGAAACCCCCGTCGAGATCGCCCGCCGCGCCGAGCGCGAAGGCCGTCTGGGCGGCTATGACGTGCTCATTCTCGATACCGCCGGCCGCACCCATATCGACGACGAACTGATGGCCGAGACCGTCAGCATCAAGGATGTCGCCAGCCCGCATGAAATCCTGCTGGTCGTGGATGCGCTGACCGGTCAGGACGCCATCAATGTGGCGCGCTCCTTTGACGGGCGCCTCGACATCACCGGCATTGTGCTGACCCGCGTTGACGGCGATGGCCGTGGCGGCGCGGCGCTGTCGATGCGTGCAGCCACCGGCAAGCCGATCAAGCTGATCGGTGTCGGCGAAAAAATGGATGCGCTGGAAGATTTCCATCCATCGCGCATTGCCGACCGTATCCTGGGCATGGGCGATATCGTCAGCCTCGTCGAAAAGGCCGCCGAACATGTTTCGGCCGAAGACGCCCAGAAGATGGCCAAGAAGCTCAAAAAGGGCTCCTTTGACCTCGACGATCTGCGCAGCCAGCTGCAGCAGATGAAGAAGATGGGCGGCATGGGTGGCCTGATGGCCATGATGCCCGGCATGGGCCAGATGAAAAAAGCCATGGCCGGCGCCAATATTGACGAGAAGGTGTTTGACCGCCAGATCGCCATCATCAATTCGATGACCAAGAAAGAGCGCGCCGCCCCCGACCTGCTCAATGCCAGCCGCCGCAAGCGCATTGCCGCGGGCGCCGGCGTTGACGTCAGCGACATCAACAAGCTCGCCAAGCAGCACCGCCAGATGGCCGACATGATGAAAAAGGTCGGCAAGGGTGGCATGGGCGCGCTCGGTGGCATGATGGGCGGCAAGATGGGTCAGATGATGGGCGGGGGCGGCATGCCGGACCTCTCCAGGATGGACCCCGCCCAGCTCGAACAAATGGCCCGTCAGGCCGGCATCGACCCCAACCAGCTCAAGGGCCTGCCCGGCGCCGATACGCCAGCACCCAAGGCGCTGCCCAGCGATGTTGGCGCCCTGCTCAAATCCTCCGGCGGACCGGCTTTGCCCGGCTTCGGCGGGGCTCCCCGTTTCCCCGGCCTGCCAGGCCTGGGCAAGAAAAAGTAATCGTTTCAACCAAACCCCAGGATACCAATATGTCCCTCAAGATCCGTCTGGCCCGTGGTGGCACCAAGAAGCGCCCATTCTATCAGATCGTCGTTGCTGACGCCCGCGCGCCCCGCGATGGCCGTTTCATCGAAAAGCTCGGCACCTTCAACCCGCTGCTGGCCAAGGACAATGAAGGCCGCGTCGTGCTCGACATCGAGCGCGCCAAGCATTGGCTGAGCGTTGGCGCCCAGCCGACCGACCGCGTGCTGCGTTTCCTCGACGTTGCCGGCGTGATGAACCGCGAAGCCCGCAACAACCCTGACAAGGGCAAGCCCGGCGAAAAGGCCACCCAGCGCGCTGAAGAAAAGGCTGCCAAGGCCGCCGCCGCCGAAGAACTCAAGAACGCGCCAAAGGTTGAAGAGGCGCCTGTTGAAGAAGCCGCTCCTGCCGAGGAAGCTGCACCAGCAGCGACCGAAGAGACTGCTGCCGAATAAGTCTGGCGCAGCACTGAACGACAAAAGCCCCGGTGGAAACACCGGGGCTTTTGTTTTGTCCGCGCTCCCCGCAGCCGCCTTAAACTGGGGGCCGCTCTGGTCAAATACAGTCCAGACCAACCAAGAGTGCCCTCCGGACGGGCCACAGGCGGCCAATGGGTTGGGATCAATCGTGTAGCGGGCAAGTGGAACGAACGCCGACGTGCTGAATGGAGCTTCAGTACCAGAGCGACATCTTTCAATGTAGAATGATGCCTTGGAACCCGTTCTGTGAAGATCAGGCACGATCAAGGATGACCGCTTGTATGAAGGGCGACCCAATCCCACCATTCTTTCATGTCGGACGACGCTGATGATTGCTGCAGAGAGAACGCTGACCGTGCGCCACGCCGGGCGCGAGCACCCGGTCCTGGTACAGATATTCCTCCCCGAGCAGGTCGGCCCAAACTGGAATTGCCGTTACACTATCGACTGGCCAGACACCCCCATTGAGAGCTTTGCCGGCGGCAATGACGCGATAGCAGCACTGCATGCGGCCATCGAAAAAGTGGGAATGGAACTCTATATGAGCCGATTCCATCACGAACGTGCCATGTGGTGGCTCAAACCATGGGTCGGCTATGGCTTTCCGCTGCCCAAAGGCGCGCGCGATGAACTGATTGGCGACGACCAGCGCTTTTATGGTCTCGACAAGCCATGACACAAAAACACCCGCGACGGTGATCACGGGTGTTTTCAGTTAAATCGGGCTTCTGAATCAGGCCTTGAGCTTCGCCAAAATCGCCGCGCCCATTTCCTCGGTGCCCACCGTCCGGCGATTGTCCTGGGCGATGTCGCCGGTGCGCAGACCATCGCTGAGCACGGCCGAAATGGCGTTCTCGATATTGGTCGCCAGCTCGATCATGCCGAACGAATAGCGCAGCGCCATGGCGACCGAGGCGATCATGGCGATCGGGTTGGCAATGCCCTGGCCGGCAATGTCGGGAGCCGAGCCGTGCACGGGCTCGTAGAACGCCTTGCGCTTGCCGGTGACCGGGTCGGGCGCCCCCAGGCTCGCCGAGGGCAGCATGCCCAGTGAACCGGTCAGCATGGCCGCCACATCGCTCAGAATATCGCCGAACAGATTGTCGGTGACCATCACGTCGAACTGCTTGGGATTGCGCACCAGCTGCATGGCCGCGTTGTCGGCCAGAATGTGATGCAGTTCGACATCGGGATAGTCCTTGGCGATGCCCTGGACCACTTCATCCCACAGCACGCCCGACTTCATCACATTCTTCTTGTCGGCCGAATGCACCTTGTTGTTGCGGGTGCGCGCCAGATCGAAGGCGACGCGGGTAATGCGGTCGATTTCATAGGTCTCGTAGACCTGGGTATCGATGGCGCGCTTCTGGCCATCGCCCAGATCGGTAATGGTCTTGGGTTCGCCAAAATAAACGCCGCCGGTCAGTTCGCGCACGATCAGGATATCGAGGCCTTCCACCAGCTCGCGCTTGAGCGAGGAAGCGTCGGCCAGCGCCGGATAGCAGATGGCGGGGCGCAGATTGGCAAATACCGCCATTTCCTTGCGCAACCGCAGCAGCGCGGCCTCGGGACGCTGATCATAGGGGACATTGTCCCACTTGGGACCACCCACCGCGCCAAAGATCACCGCATCGGCCGCCTTGGCCTTTTCGGTGTCTTCATCGGTAATCGCCACCTGATGGGCATCATAGGCAGCCCCGCCGGCCAGACCGCGATCGGTCGAAAAATCGGTGAGCTGCTCGCTATTGGTCCAGGCGATCAGCTTGTCCACTTCGAGCATGATCTCGGCACCAATGCCGTCGCCGGGGAGCAGGAAGAGGGAATGACTGGCCATGATGGGTCCTTGCCGTACTGGTGGTTACGCCTATGGCTGGCCACATAGCGGCAATTGTCGGCGCCGCGCAAGGCGGCGGCGCATAAAAACGTCCGTTCTGTTGCGAGATCATCCCGCCAATGCCAACCGGCCCGGCTGGAACAGGAGCCGGATATAGCTGCGAAACAGCAGGATCTGCCGTGGCAGAATGCCGGGATCGCCCAGCGCCTTGCTCATGATGATGGCGCCGTCCACCATGCAGCTCATCATGGCGGCCAGCTGCTCGAGATCAACCGGCTCGACCGGCGGATGCACGGCCGCAATGGCGTCGAGGCGTTGGCGAAAGAATGCGTTCCACCTGCGCACGGAATCCACAGTGAGCTGGCGAACGGTATTGTCGAACAGGCGCTCCTGGTAGCAGACGCTGGCAATCAGGCATCCCGGATGCCCATTGGGCAGGTCGGCCATGGTTTCCGCCAGCAATTTGAGGCCGATGAGAAAACCCTGCAGCGGGTCATCGGACAGCTCGGCGCCGCGGCCGAACAGCGCCTCGAAGATTTCATCATTGGCCGCCACATAGCGCTGCAGCATTTCATGGGCCAGGGCGTTCTTGTCGCTGAAGTGGTAGAAAAAGCCGGACTTGGTGATCCCTGCTTCGGCGATCACCTCCTCGATCGAGGTGGCGGCAAAGCCCTTGGCCAGCACGGACGCCTCGGCAATGGCCAGCAGTCTCTCCCGCGTTTCCTGCCCCTTGCTCGCTTTCCTGAACATGGCCCTGCCCCTGCTGCACTGTACCGCCGGTACAGTTTTGTGCGCGTCGCTTGCGCCGCGACCGCCTGCGCGCGTGACCTCGGCCACGGCAACCCATTGATAAAAAACAAAAACCAGCGCTGCACCCGGGACTGAACCGCAAGTCCTCTGGATGTGCGCTGCCGTTCCGGGGCATCACTTCGGCCACCGGCGACCCAGATGTAACGCTGCCCGCCGACCAGATCAAGCGCTAATGGAGGCCACAATGGCAAAGCAGAACAGGACCCTGCCACAGAATTCCGGACAGATGTTCGTCACCGATGGTGGTATCGAAACCCACATGATCTTCAACCAGGGTCACGACCTGCCGTATTTCACCGTCTTTCAGCTCAATGACGGCGAACAGGGACGGCAGGCCATGCGTGAATACTATCAGCCCTATATCGAGATTGCTGCCAAGGCTCGACAGGGCTTCCTGTTCGACACCAATACCTGGCGCGCCAATCCCGACTGGGGTGCGCTGGTGGGATATGGCGCAGCGCGCCTGCGGGCGGTCAATATGGCTGCCATACGCTTTTCCCGCACGGTGGCCGAGGGCTTCCATCTCGCTGGCGTGCCGACGGTGGTCAGCGGCGCCATCGGGCCCCGCCGCGATGCCTGGCAGTATGACGATGCCATGAGCGTGGACGAGGCCATGGCCTATCACGCGGACCAGGTAGCCGCCTTCGCCGCGGCCGGCGCGGACCTGGTCACTGCCTATACGCTGACCAATACGCCCGAGGCCATCGGCATTGCCAGGCTGGCCGAGGCGGCCGGCCTGCCCTGCGTGCTCTCGTTCACGCTGGAAACCGACGGGCACCTGCCCGGCGGCAAGAACCTTGGCACCGCTATCGGGGAGGTCGAGGCCGCAACCGGCGGGTCGCCGGCCTATTACATGATCAACTGCGTGCACCCCATCCACTTCGCCAGCACCATCCGCCATGCCGGCGCCTGGGTCGACCGCATCGGCGGCCTGCGGGTCAACGCCTCGATGAAAAGCCATGCCGAGCTCGACGAAAGCGAGACCCTCGATATCGGCGACTGGCAGGACCTGGCCCAGCGCTATCAGCGCCTGCTGCCCCTATTACCCAATATCCGGGTCATCGGCGGCTGCTGCGGTACCGATCACCGCCATATCGGCGCCATTTGCCACCACTGCCTGCCCGGGCAGCGCGATCAGGAGGTGCAGCATGAGCGACTTCGCCATTCAGCCTGAGCGGCAGTCGCACCGTCACGCCTGGCAACTGCCCTGGCAGCTCTCCTGGCCGCTGCGCCGGAGCCTCGCCAGCCTGCGGCAGCGACTGGGTCGCCACCGGCCGCATCGCCAGACGGTGCTGATGTTGCACAGCCTCGACGAACGGCTGCTCTACGACATCGGGCTTGATCCGCTCGAGCTGATCGAGCCGATACGCCGGTCACGCCCCTTGCCCGGGACCACCCGGGTCCGGCGCCGCTGAACAATCCTATTGCCGGCGTCACCTCAGGCGCCGGCAAAACCATTGCGGGCGAACAGCACCCAGAAGGTGAAAAGATTGGTGATGAAATGGGCCAGGCCGACATAGAATACCGAGCCGGTGCGCCAGGCGATCCAGTTCCACATCAGCCCCAGTGCAGCGGCGCCCCCGATCAGCGCCGCGGCGCCCCCGTCGAAGACAATCCCCACACTGAGCACCAGGGGAATGTGCCAGGCGGTGAACAAGCCCCAGCCAAGCCAGAAGCCGAGGCGCGGCCGGTCGTGAAACGTGCCGATAAAGCCGCCCCGCCAGGCGAGTTCTTCGAGCGGCGCATTGATGGCGGCAATCAGTATGGCCAGCCACAGGGCGCCATGGCTGAGCATGGTGGTGTTGGGCATGAAACTGATCAGGGCCACGAGCCCGGCCTGCGCCAGCAGCAGGGGAAGGATCCACCAGTCGCGCCAGGGGAGTTTTTCCGAGAACAGGCGCCCGTCATTGCCCGGCAGGGCATGCAGACCGATGACCGGCAGGCAGAAGGCCAGCCAGTAAAACCCCAGGGTGAACAGATAGCCCGCTCTTGCGTCCCAGGCCGTGAGCCGGGGTACGATGAAAAACAGCGCTCCGATGAGGAGCGCTGCGTGGACCAGCAGGGCGATTTGTCTGCCGTTCATCGCCCCGCCCGCCAATCAGGCGGGACTGCCGGCCGCGCCGATGCGGGCGGTGACTTCGATCTCGATCTTCATGCCGGGCTCGATCATCTGCACGATCAGCATGGAGGCGGCCGGGCGGATATCGCTGAACACCGGGCCGACAGCCTTGACCACCGCATCGACATCGGCGCGGTCGCCGACATAATACACCACCCGCACGGTGTCCTTTATGGACGAGCCGGCCTCTTTGAGTGCCTTGTCGATGGTGGCCAGGGCATTGGCTGCCTGGGCGCCGACATCGTCGGGCATGGTCATGCTGGCATAATCATAGCCGGTCGTGCCCGACACATAGACGGTGTCTTCGTGCCGCACCGCGCGGGAATAGCCGAAGGTAGCCTCGAAGGGTGAACCGGTAGAGACGCGCTGGACCATGTGGTTAGCTCAAATGTTTCTGGAGGAAGAAGCGGCTATTGCCGGGTGGATAATTGCTGATTTCGCCGAACACGGCATAGCCGAGCTTGCTGTAAAACCCCGGCGCCTGGAAGGAAAAGGTATCAAGCCAGATGCCGCTGCAGCCACGCTCGCGCGCCACGGCCTCCGCCTGCTCCATCAATTGCCGTCCGACGCCCTGGCCGCGCAGGCGTTCAGGCACGAACAGCAATTCAACGAACATCCAGCCAAAGCTGATGCGGGCAGTCAGCCCGCCATCGGTGACCCCGGTCACCGGGTCCTTGAGCACGAGGCCGATCGTGGCGAATGGCGCAGCGTCAGGGACCTGGCTGCGGTTGAACGCAACCAGGCCATCGACCACGCCAGCCCGGCTTTCCGGCGTCAGCTCGGGCTCGAAGACGATTGTCGTCATCGCCTCAGAGCCAGGGGCGCTCAGCCGCCATGGCAGTCTCAAACGAGGTGATGGCCGGGGCCGACTTCAGCGTGCCGGCAATGTCATCAAGGCCCTCGAGCAGGATCTGCTTGCGGCTCGGATCGATATCAAACGAAATCGTGCCGCCGTCAGGACCACGAATGGTCTGGGCCGCCAGATCCACTGTCAGCGTGGCGTTGGAGCCGCGCTCGGCGTCGTCCATCAACAGCTTGAGCTGCTCGGCGCTCACCACCACCGGCAGGATGCCGTTCTTGAAGCAGTTATTGTAGAAAATGTCGGCAAAGCTGGTCGAGATCACGCAGCGAATGCCAAAATCCAGCAGCGCCCACGGCGCATGCTCGCGGCTGGAGCCGCAGCCGAAATTGTCGCCCGCCACGATGATCTGGGCATGGCGATAGGCCGGCTTGTTGAGCACGAAATCAGCGTTCTCGCTGCCATCATCATTGTAGCGCATCTCGGAAAACAGCGCCGAACCCAACCCGGTCCGTTTGATGGTCTTGAGGTACTGCTTGGGGATGATCATGTCGGTGTCGATATTGATGAACGGCAGGGGCGCCGCGACACCGGTCAGGGTAGTGAACTTGTCCATCAGGAAACCTCGCTTTGCCACAGGTCTTGGCGCAAAACCCCGCCTGGGGTCAAGCCGGGAATGGCTGAAACCGTTCGCCGAGGGCGGGCTCGGCCTAGCGGGCCTGCTGGCTCGGCCGCCAGGTAATGACGCGATAGGCGTAGATCAGGACCACCAGCGCCAGCACGATATAGCTCAGCGGATCCAGGATCACCTCGACCACCTCATAGTGCTCATGCAGCACATAGCCCGCCGAGGTCAAAATGGTGTTCCAGATCAGTGCGCCACTGCTCGAAGCGACAAGGAACACTGGCAATGGCATCCGGGACAGGCCGGCCGGAATGGAAATCAGCGTACGGATCAGCGGCACCAGCCGGCCGAACAGCACGATGATCGGCCCGAAGCGGACGAACCAGCCGACGGCGATATCGATCTCCTCGGCATTGAAAGCCATGAAGCGGCCGAACTTGTCGGCCAGCCAGCGCACCCGGGCGAGCCCGAACAGCCGACCGGCATAATACCAGGGCAACATGCCCACCACGGCGCCCAGCGTGGCGGTGGCGACCACCGCGAAAAAGTTGAGATCACCATTGGCGGCGGCAAAACCGGCAAACGGGATGATCAGTTCGGACGGTATCGGCGGAAAGAGCGACTCCGCCAGCATCACCAGAAAGATGCCGACATAGCCCAGATCCGAAATCGTCTCGATAATCCACGCCGTCATTGCACGCCCCAATTGGTCCAGCCCGGACCTTCACTGCAAACTGCCAAGAAAGAGTAAGGGCTCCAACGAATTCGCAGGAGCCCTTGGATTTCTTAGCTGGCCTTGGCGGTCCGGCTCATGCGCTTGCGATCATTGGGGTCGAGCCAGATCTTGCGCAGGCGCAGCGACTTGGGCGTCACCTCGACATATTCGTCTTCGGCGATATAGCCCAGCGACTGCTCCAGCGTCAGCTTCTTGGGGGTGGTCAGCCGCACCGCTTCATCCTTGGAGGTAGTGCGGATATTGGTGAGCTGCTTGCCCTTGAGTGCATTGACCTCGAGATCGTTCTCGCGGCTGTGCTCGCCAATGATCATGCCCTCATAGATGTCCACACCAGAGTCGATCATGATCTGACCACGGTCTTCCAGATTCCACAGCGCGAACGCTACGGACTGGCCGGTGCCATTGGAGATCAACACGCCGGTGCGACGACCGGGCAGTTCACCCTTGAACGGCACAAAGGAGTGGAACAGGCGGTTGAAGATCGCCGTGCCGCGCGTATCGCTCAGCAATTCGGGCTGATAACCGATCAGCGAGCGGGTCGGGACCAGCAGCTGGATGCGGGTGCGGCCAATGCCGGACGGGCGCATATCGGTCAATTCGCCCTTCCGCTCGGTCAGCTTCTGCACCACGGTGCCGGTATGCTCATCATCGACGTCGATGATGACTTCTTCGACCGGCTCCATCTTGACGCCGTTTTCTTCCTTGAACAGCACCTTGGGCCGACCAATGGTCAGCTCAAAGCCTTCGCGGCGCATGTTTTCGATCAGCACCGCCAGCTGCAACTCGCCGCGGCCCGCCACGTCATAGCTGTCATTGTCCTCGCCCGGCGTGACGCGGATGGCCACATTGCCTTCGGCTTCGCGCATCAGCCGCTCGCGGATCACGCGGGACTGCACCTTGTCGCCTTCACGGCCGGCCAGCGGGCCGTCATTGATGCGGAAGGTCACCGACAGGGTTGGCGGATCGATTGGCTTGGAAGCGATGGGCTCGGACACCGATGGCGCGGCGATCGTATCGGCCACGGTAGTGGTTTCGAGACCGGCAATGGCGACGATGTCGCCCGCTTCGCCGAGGTCCACCGGAGTACGCTCGAGGCCGCGGAACGCCAGCACCTTGGAGACGCGGCCCTTTTCGACTTCCTTACCCTCACGATTGAGCGTGTGGATGGTATCGCCCGCCTTTACCGCACCCGAGAAGACGCGACCGGTCAGGATGCGCCCAAGGAAGGGGTTGCGCTCGATGGTGGTGACCAGCATGCGGAACGGGCCTTCTTCGACCTTGGGCTCGGGCACGTGCTCGATGACCTTGTCGAGCAATGGCCCCAGGCTTTCCTTGGGACCGGTCGGATCGGCGCTCATCCAGCCCTGCTTGGCAGCACCGTAGAGCACGGGAAAATCGAGCTGCTCGGGCGTCGCGTCCAGCGCGATGAACAGGTCGAAGATTTCTTCGAGCACTTCAAGGTGACGCTCGTCACCCTTGTCGATCTTGTTGATTGCCACGATCGGCCGCAGGCCCTGGGCCAGCGCCTTGCCGAGCACGAACTTGGTCTGTGGCATCGGGCCTTCAGCCGCATCGACCAGGATCACCACGCCATCGACCATGGACAGGATGCGCTCGACTTCACCGCCGAAGTCGGCGTGGCCGGGGGTGTCCACGATGTTGATGCGCGTGTCTTTCCAGAGCAGCGAGGTGACCTTGGCCAGAATGGTGATGCCGCGCTCGCGCTCGATATCATTGCTGTCCATGGCGCGCTCTTCGACGCGTTCGTTTTCGCGAAAGGAACCCGACTGCTTGAGCAGGACATCGATCAGGGTGGTCTTGCCGTGGTCAACGTGGGCGATGATGGCGATATTGCGCAAGGACATATGGATCCGGCCTGTTGGCATGATCCCAAAACCTCGGGCCGCGATAGGGGCGGCAACAAACGGCTGAACCATGCAGGAATAAAGATGCGCCAATGCTTCGACAATGGGAGGACTGGCACTTTCAGCGCTGCCTTACAGGAAGATGGCCTTTTCTACAAGCGCAGCCAACGCACAGGTGGGTTGCAGCCCGTCCAAACCGTGTCGGATGGTTACCGGGCCAGACCCAGAACGGCGTCGGCGCTTGCCGGTGGCCGAGCGGCCGGCCTGTCCGGCTCCGGCGCCTTTCTGACCTGGGCGCGCAGCAGGCTGAGCAGCGCCGCCGGTGGCAAGGGCGGCGAGAACAGGAACCCCTGGATTTCCGTCGCGCCCTGCGCCCGCACCATGGCCAGTTGCTCTTCCGTTTCCACCCCTTCGGCTGTCGTCGACATGCCCAGCGAGCGGCCCAGCCCGATCACCGCTTCCATGATGGCCTGGCTATCCTTGCGGTCCGTCAGATCGCGCATGAAGGAGCGATCAATCTTGATCTTGTCGAAGGGGAAGCTGCGCAAATAGCTCAGCGAGGAATAGCCGGTACCAAAATCGTCCATCGAAATGCGCACCCCCATGGCCCGCAGCTCGTGCAGCACGTTGAGCGTGGCCTCATTGTCCGCCAGCAAGAGCGATTCGGTAATCTCCAGCTCGAGCCGCGACGCAGGCAGATGAGCGTCGGCGAGCGCCGATTTCACCAGACCGACCAGATCTCGGGTCTTGAACTGCATGGGCGACAGGTTGACCGCCACCCGCACATCGCCGGGCCATTTGGCGGCCGTTTTGGTGGCCTCGCGCAGCACCCATTCGCCAATCGGCACGATCAGCCCGGTTTCTTCGGCGATGGGAATGAACTCGGTTGGCGAGACCGTGCGATCTTCATGGTCCCAGCGCAGCAGGGCCTCGACGCAGATGACGCGGTTTTGCTGCAGTCCGAGCAGCGGCTGATACACCAGCCGCAGTTCATCGCGCTGCAGGGCCAGTCGCAACCCTGCCTCGATGGTGCGGCGTTGCTGCAGGTCCGCATCCATGCCGGTCTCAAAGAAATGGTAGGTCGAGCGGCCTTCGCTCTTGGCCTTGTAGAGCGCCAGATCGGCGTTCTTGACCAGCGTGTCGGTCTTGACCCCGTCGCCGGGCCCCACCGCAATGCCGATACTGGCGCCGATCTCGATATGCTGCCCGCCAATCAGCATCGGCGCGCTGATCGAGCGAATAATGCGGTCGGCCACCCTGGCGGCCGAATCGGCCCCGTCGATGGGGCGCAATAGCAGCGCGAACTCGTCGCCACCCAGCCGGGCCAGCACATCGGTCTCACGCGTGGCGCCCCACAGCCGGGCCGATGCCTGCTTGATGACCTCGTCGCCCACCGCATGGCCCAGCGTGTCATTGACCGCCTTGAAGTGATCCAGGTCGATATAGAGCACCGCAGCGATCTCACCACGATTGAGCGCCGCCTCGGCCTTGGCCATCTGGTCGAGAAACTCGATGCGATTGGGCAGATCGGTCAGCGCATCATGGCGCGCCAGGTGCTGGATGCGCGCTTCATTCTGTTTCTGCTCGGTAATGTCCTCATGGGTAGACACCCAGCCGCCATCCTTCATGGGATGGTGTTGCATCATGATGGTGCGGTTATTGAGCTCATAGACGGTCTTGCCGTATTCGCGCCGGGAAATCAGCCCCTGGCGCCAGATGAAATACTCCTCGCGCGTGCCGGTTGTGCTCATCCCCATGTCGAACAGATGGCCCAGAACATCCTCAAGCTGGGTGCCTGGCCGCAGCAGGTGTTCGGGCAGGCCGTAAATGCGGGCATACGGCTCATTGCAGATGATCAAGCGCCCGCGGGCGTCCATCATGCACAGGCCCTGGCTGATATTGTTGACCGCCGCATCGAGACGAATGTTCTGCCGCTCCAGCTCCAGCTTGCGCTTTTCCACGACCTCGGTGCGGGCCACTTCGTCGGTGATGTCCTCATGGGTCACCACCCAGCCAAGGGCCGCCGAATAGGTATGGGAAGACTGAATGGTGCGGCCGCCCCGCACTTCCTCCTGGGACTTGCGTTGCGCCCCATCGCGATTGGCCAGCAGTTCGTCGGTATAGGTTTCGTAGAACTCCGCAGAGGTGCGGCCGGGATGATTGCCCAGGCTGAAGCTCAGTTGCACCACATCTTCAAGGCTCATGCCACGATGCAGGACGCCTTCGGCAAAGCCGTAAAAATCGCTGTAGTGCTGGTTCCACATGACGAGGCGGAATTGCGATGACCAGACGCAAAACCCGTATGGAATGTTTTCAAGCGCGGCATCAAGCAGCAATGCTTCAGCCATTTCGCTCAAGTTGCCAGTTTCCACTGTGCGCACTCGACGAGTCCCCTCAATGGCGCGCTAATATGGCGCCGCCCGCAAGAGTATTTCGAATGGCTTAACGACGGATTAAAGCGGTAGCGGCGATGAAGCCCGCGTAATGAACGCGAGCCTCTATTAGTGTGTGGACGGACTAACCACGCCCGATTTGCTTGTTGCGGGCAGCATAAGTCTTCAACCGTAGACCGCTGAGCCTGATGAAACCTTCGGCATCATGATGGTCATAGCTGCCAGTACCCTCTTCAAAGGTCACCAGATCTTCCGAATACAGCGACAGGGGCGAGCTGCGGGCGATCACATTGGCGCTGCCCTTGTAGAGCTTGATGGTGACTTCGCCGGTAACGAATTCCTGGCTCTTGTCGATCAGCGCCTGCAGCATTTCGCGCTCGGGCGCAAACCAGAAGCCATTATAGATCAGCTCGGCATAGCGCGGCATGATCTCGTCCTTGAGATGGGCCGCACCGCGATCAAGCGTGATCGATTCGATACCGCGATGCGCCGCCAGCAGAATTGTCCCGCCCGGGGTTTCATAGACACCGCGTGACTTCATGCCGACAAAGCGGTTTTCCACCAGGTCCAGCCGACCCACGCCATGCTTGCCGCCCAGTTCGTTCAGCTTGGTCAGCAGTGCCGCCGGGGACAGCGCGATGCCGTTGACCGAAACCGCATCGCCCCGCTCGAAGCCGATGGTGATGATTTCAGGCGTATTGGGTGCCTGCTCGGGATCAGTGGTGCGCTGATAGACATATTCGGGCGCGACCTGGGCCGGGTCCTCCAGCACCTTGCCCTCCGAAGAGGTGTGCAGCAGATTGGCATCGACCGAGAACGGGGCCTCGCCGCGCTTGTCCTTGGGCACCTGGATCTGGTGCTTTTCAGCGTAATCGATCAACTGCGTGCGCGAAGAGATATCCCACTCGCGCCAGGGCGCAATCACCTTGATCGAGGGGTCGAGCGCATTGGCGGTCAGCTCGAACCGCACCTGGTCATTGCCCTTGCCGGTGGCGCCATGGGAAATGGCGTCAGCCCCCACTTCCTGGGCGATCTCGACCAGGCGCTTGGTAATCAGCGGCCGCGCAATCGAGGTGCCCAGCAGATAGACGCCTTCATAGACGGCATTGGCGCGGAACATCGGGAACACGAAATCGCGCACGAATTCCTCGCGCAGATCCTCGATGCGGATATCCTTGATCCCCATCAGTTCGGCCTTCTTGCGCGCCGGCTCGAGTTCTTCGCCCTGCCCCAGATCAGCGGTGAAGGTCACCACTTCGCACTGATAGGTCTCCTGCAGCCATTTCAGGATGATCGAGGTGTCCAGACCGCCCGAATAGGCCAGCACGACCTTTTTGATATCTTTTGCCATGAGCTCTGTCTTTGTTAACATAGTGATGTGGGAGGATAGACTAGCTCAAACGCAATAATCTTGCCAAAACTTCACACATGGGTTCATTTGCGGCATAACCTGCCATTACACGCCAATCGGGAAGCATTAAATGCCGCTAGTGCTCGGTGCCATCGACCGCCGCATTCTGCGCGTGCTGCAGAACGATGGCCGCATCTCCAATGTCGATCTGGCCAATCAGGTGGGCCTGTCGCCCTCGCCCTGCCTGCGCCGGGTCCGGCTGCTCGAGGAGTCCGGCATTATTGACCGCTATATCGCCGTGCTCAATCCGGCCAGGGTCGGCCTTGGTCTGACCGTGTTCGTCCGCGTCTGGTTCAAGACCCAGGATGCCGCCGTCACCCAGCAATTTGCCGACACCGTGCGGAAATTCCCCGAAGTGGTGGAATGCTATCTGACCACGGGGGAATGCGACGCCATCATGCGGGTGGTGACCGCCGACCTGCATGCCTATTGGCGCTTCCAGTCAGACCATCTCACCCGCATCCCCAGCGTGCAGAGCGTCAAGACCGACGTGCCGATGGAGACCATCAAGGCCAGCACCGGACTGCCCCTGCTCTGAGCCCGCCAATGCGCTGGCCTGGCGCCAACCACTGCGCTAGATCTGTCACTGATTTCTGCGCGCCGGGAGCCACCATGCCCGCCTTTCTGCCTGATCTGTCCGTCATCCTGGCCTTTGCACTGGCCGCTTTCGTGCTCGCCGTGACCCCGGGCCCCGACATGGCGCTGTTCGTCTCGCGCACCATGAATTTTGGCCGCCTGCATGGCTATGCCACGGTGCTGGGCGCCCTGACCGGCATTGCCGTGCATACCGCACTGGTGGCCTTCGGCATTTCCATGCTGATCGTGGCGGCGCCCACCGCTTTCTGGGTGCTCAAGATCGTCGGCGCGCTCTATCTGGTCTGGCTGGCCATTCAGGCCGTCCGCTCCGGTGGCGGCATTCTGGTCAGCCAGGCGGGCGGCAAGCCCCCCAGGCTGGCGCAAAGCTACATGACCGGACTGGGCATCAATCTGACCAATCCCAAGGTGGCGCTGTTCTTCGTAACCTTCCTGCCGCAATTCGTCTCGGCGCAAGATCCGCACGCCGTGGGCAAGCTATTGTTCCTGGGCGTCGAATTTGTGCTGGTGTCGCTGCCCGTCGTCATCGCCATCGTGCTGTTCGCGCAATGGCTGACCACGACGCTACGCGACAATGCCTGGGTCAGCAAGGCGCTGAACTGGAGCTTTGCCGCGGTCTTCATGGCCTTTGCGGCCACGATCCTGCTCGCTGAAGGCCGCAAGTGAGCAGCTGACCGACAGTTCAGGAACCAGTGCCGGCAGCGTCACCCCGCCAGGGCCTCGCGGTCCTTCTTGCTCAGGCGTTCACTTTCGCTCTTGAGCTGGCCGCAGGCGGCAAAGATGTCGCGACCGCGCGGCGTGCGCACCGGGCTGGCATAGCCGGCCTTGTTGACGATATCGGCAAAGCGTTCGATCCGGCTTGACGGCGAGGTGCCGTAATTGGCGCCGGGCCAGGGATTGAACGGGATCAGATTGATCTTGGCCGGAATGCCGGCCAACAGCCGCACCAGTTCGCGCGCTTCGGCATCGCTGTCATTGATACCGTCGAGCATCACATACTCAAAGGTGATGCGTCGCGAATTGGACACGCCGGGATAGGTGCGACAGGCTTCAAGCAGCTCTTCAAGCGGCCACTTTTTGTTGATCGGGACCAGCACGTCGCGCAGATCGTTGTTGGTGGCATGCAGCGAAATGGCCAGCATCACGTCGATCTCGCGCCCGGTCGGCTCGATGAACGGCACCACGCCCGAGGTCGACAGGGTAATGCGGCGCTTGGAAAGGCTCATGCCGTCACCGGCCGAAGCGATCAGGAGCGCCTGCTTGACGTTGTCGTAATTGTAGAGCGGCTCGCCCATGCCCATCATCACCACATTGGTGATGGCGCGTGTACCAGCTGCGGGCACCAGCCCGCCATCATCCGGGCGCACGCCGCCGGGGAAATCACCCAGCTGTTCGCGCGCCATCAGGATCTGACCGAGGATTTCCCCGGCGGTCAGATTGCGCACCAGCTTTTGCGTGCCGGTGTGACAGAACGAGCAGGTCAGTGTGCAGCCAACCTGCGAGGAGACGCAGAGCGTGCCGCGATCTTCTTCGGGAATGTAGACGGTTTCCACCTCGACTGGCGGATAGTTCGGATTGGCCGGGTCGCGGAAGCGGAACAGCCATTTGCGCGTGCCATCAGTCGACACCTGCTCGGACACGATCTCGGGGCGATCGAGGTTGAACACGTCCGCCAGCTTCTGCCGGAACGGCGCCGCCACATTGGTCATGCGCTCGAAATCGGTGGTGCCATGCACATAGAGCCAGTTCCACAACTGGCTGGCGCGCATACGCGCTTCCTTGTCGGTGGCCAGCCCGGCCGTGGTCAGGGCTTTTGCCAGCTCAGGCTTGCTCAGACCAATCAGCGACGGTCGGCTGCTGGTAGCAGGCCGGATGGCAGACGAATGGTCAAGGTTCAGCGCTATGCTCATGGCGTGCGAAAGGTCCGGAAACTGCGGGATTGGCGCGGCCAATAGCATATAGGCGCGTTCCAGGCAAAGTCACAGACCCGACAGCAGGGATGCGCCGCGCTCACGCCGAGCCCGGCGGCCTTGCTAGCACGCAGCGGCGATCGATTGCTGCGCTGCAGTGGCGCCCGAAAGCGAATAGGCCTGCCTGACCTTGATGCCGGCGGCACTGGTGCCCTCAACCGACATGCTCGAGCCGGCACGGATCGCGCTGGCCAGCTCGCTGGCCTGGCTGGCATCATCGAGCCAGGCGGCATCGTTCTGGGTGAACAGGTTGAACACCAGCCCGTCCACGGTGAGCGTGGCCTTGCTATCGGGCTGGAAGGTGAAGCCGGCCACCAGATTGAACTCGGTGGTGACATTCTCGGCAGGCCGGTTGGTAATATAGATATAGGCTTGGGTGTAGCCGTCCGGTGCCGGCGTCACGCTTTCCGGCTTGGTCATGGCAAAGCAGACTTCGCCCGTCGCATCGGTGGCGCCATAGCTGGACCACGCCCGATGCTCGCCCAGCAGCCGAACCTGCTGCGCGCTGGCAGCACTGGTCAGAAAGAGCGTTGCAGCAAGGGCAAGCGCCATGGCGGACTTGGTCATCGAGGGCCTCAAGACGATAAGGGGCGGGGGCTCAGCAAGCCCGCCGCCCAGTTAGGGCGGATTACCCGGACCGGGCAACCCGTAATTGATGCCTACTGACAGGCAGCGTCAATGGCGTTGACGGCGGCCGTTGCGCCGCTCAGCGAATAGCTGTCCGTGGTTTCGGTACCGCGCTGGCTGGTGCCTTTGACGGTCAGATTGGTGCCTGCCTTGAACGCCTGCACGAAGCCGCCTTCATCGCCCGTCGAGGCCAGCCAGGCGGCAGAACCTTCGGTGACCATGGGATAGGACTTGCCATCGATAGTGGCGCTGGCCTTGGCATCGGTCGTGTTGAACGGGTAGCCAATAATGGTCTGCACCTCGTTCTTGGTACCCATGCCCTTGCGGTGGATGATCATGAAATGGATCGGGTCGCGGTTCGCCCCGACCGGCTCACTGGACTGCGGCGCTGCCGACACATAGCAGATCAAGCCACTCGCGTCAGTCGCCTGCCAGGCGGTCCAGGCATTGAATGTCCCCAACTCGGTCGCCTGCTGCGCCTGCGCGGCTGGCGCCAGAGCCATGATCACGCCGACCGCGAGCCCGACTGCTAGGCTTCCGGTTTTACTCGTCATCGCCAATTTTTTCCTCATCTTGAAGGTCCGTTATCGAGGTGAGCCACCCGCCGACTCTGCCCCCGACATGGTTACCAAGGTGTCAAATGCCGCCGCATTCGATCGAATTTGCTTCAACTGCCTGCCAAACGCGGCAGCAGTTTGGCAGTGAGCATAATTGCAGACCGGTTTGCGCTGCCAGGGTTAATATCGCGCTAACAGGCTCGTGACTGCACCGCTTCAGGCCGCCAGGGGATAGTGCTGCTCCACCACATAGGGACCACCGCCCACCGAATCCCTGCTCGAGTACAGCACGAATCGCCCCACCGGAAAACTGAGCGGCTCGAACCGGCCCGCTTCGGCGATGAACCGCGCCACATCAAGCGCGGTGCTGCCGCGCAGTCGGGCCAGTGTCACATGCGGCACGAATTTTCGTCCCTCCGGCGGCAGGCCGGCCCGCTGCAGCACCCGCTCCTGGGCCGCCTGCAACCGGTTGAGCGTCTCGCTTGGCTCGATGCCGGCATAGAGCGAGCGGGGCTTGTCGCCGCCAAAACTGCCCAGATGGGTCAGCCGGACATCAAAGCGCATCGAGTTGGCCAGCCGATCGAGGCTGTCGGCCACCTCTTCGGCCATGGGATGATCCACATCGCCGATGAACCGCAGGGTGATGTGATAGTTTTCGACATCAATCCAGCGTGCGCCGGAGAGCCCGCCCCGCTTCAAGGACAGGGCATAACCCACGTCCTCAGGGATTTCCAGACCGGTGAAGAGCCGGGGCATGGGGCCCTCCTCTCATACTCAGATCAAGTCGATTCGCAGCTCGACCGTAGCACAGCCGACCTGCCGGGCCAGTCTTATCGTCGCAACAAGCCGAGAACCCTTGTAAACGCTTGGCGCCCCATCCATATTGACCATCAAGTGGCAATAAACGCCCACCGGCGGTGCGAAACACCGCTTTATCTGGGAAAGGAACCGACTACATGGCTGAATATGACCGTCAGACCCTTGGTGCGCGGGCCGGCTCGGCCGCTGCCATCGACGAGGGCCTTCGCAGCTACATGCTGCGCGTCTACAATTACATGGGCATTGGCCTGGTGGTAACCGGCCTGGCGGCCTGGTTTGCTGCCGCCGCTGCCGTCACCACCAATCCCGACGCTGCTGTCGCGACCATGACCAATGGCACCATGCTGACACAGTGGGGCTATCTGCTGTTCGCCAGCCCGCTGCAGTGGGTTGTCATGCTGGCGCCGCTCGCTTTCGTGCTGGTGCTGAGTTTCGGCATCAACAAGCTCTCCGTCCCGGCCGCACAGGGCGCCTTCTGGGGCTTTGCCGCGATCATGGGCCTGTCGCTGAGCTCGATCTTCCTGGTCTATACCGACGCGTCCATCGCCAAGGTGTTCTTCATTACCGCCGCGACCTTCGGCTCGATGAGCCTGTATGGCTACACCACCAAGCGGGACCTGACCGGCATGGGCAGCTTCCTGATGATGGGCCTGATCGGCCTGATCATCGCCTCGGTGGTCAACATCTTCATGCAGTCCTCGATGATGGAATTCATCATCTCGGTGGTCGGCGTGCTGATCTTCGTGGGCCTTACCGCCTACGATACCCAGAAGATCAAGGAAGAATACTCCGAAAGCCACAGCACGGAAGTGCTGGCCAAGGGCGCCATCATGGGCGCGCTGCGCCTCTATCTGGACTTCATCAACCTGTTCCTGATGCTGCTGCGCCTGTTCGGCAATCGCGAGTAGCCAGCAGCCTTCCTGATTGCACAATCAGCAATTTGGATGGACGACAAATCGGACCGCAGTCTACAAAGGCTGCGGTCCTTTTTTTGTCCGAGTGCATGCCGTGTCCGAATTCTCCTTGCGCCCTTTCCAGTGGGCTGACATTCCCGCCATCACCGCCATCTACAAGCATTATGTCGAGCACTCGGTGGCCACCTTCGATCTCGAAGCCCCCGGCGAGGCGGTGCTGGGCGAAAAATTCGGCCACATGCTGGCCGCCGGCCACCCCATTGTCATGGCGCAGGACCCCGATGGCACACTGCTGGGCTATGCCTATGCCTCGGGTTACCGCCCCCGCCCCGCCTATCGCTTCACCTGCGAGAACTCGGTCTATTGTGCCCCGGACGCCATGGGCCGCGGCCTGGGCACCGCGATGATGGACGAGATCATCCGCCAGTCACGGGACTTTGGTTTCAAACAGATGGTTGCCGTCATCACCGCCGAAGGCAGCGGCTCGATCCGGCTGCACGAAAAGCTCGGCTTCCGCCATATCGGCCGGCACGAGGCACTCGGCTTCAAGTTCGACCGCTGGCTCGACATCGTCCACATGCAGCTCGCGCTGTAGTCAGGTGATGTTCGGCCGCAGGGCAATCATCTAGCCGACCACCGCCAGATGCGGATCCAGCACCCGCAAGACCTGGGCGATGTCATGGCCACGCCGGAGAATGCGGCCCTGCTGATTGGTGACGGTGTATTGCCCCTGCTTGTTGCGCAGGCGCGGGGTCTTCTCGATGATGAACAGGGGACGCTCCGACACCCGGGCATAGATGGAGAACATCGCCCGCTCGCGCAGGAAATCCATGGCGTAATCGCGCCACTCCCCCTGCCCCACCTTGCGTCCATAAACGGACAGGATCAGCGCCAACTCTTTTCGATCGAACACGACGCTGACGGGAACCTTGGCATTGCTGGCATTTGCCGCAGGCTCGCTGGCATGCACCAGCATGAGCGATCCGTTGTTGCCGTTCGGTGTGCGCTTTTGCACTGCTCCGAATACTCCGTGTCACCGTGACGTCATGATCGGGGCATTCAGCCCGCGATGCAAGGCCCCTCGGGAACGAACAATTCCCAATCCGGCCACAATTTGTCCCTGAACCTGCCCAATTGGGCGAACATAGTCTGACCATTGCCTCCAGTGGTTGGCGCCCGGGCCGAATGAGCCCCCAAACCTTGAAGCCCGGGTGCCAGCTTCTCAAATTGAGTTGACCCGACTGATCCCCGTCCTTGCCCCCAAGGACGGGGTTTTTCGTTGCTGCTGGTGGGGAGTTCAGCGCTCGAAGGCGGCAGCACCCAGAATTGGCCCGGGCAGGCCGTCGTTCTCCTGCTGTACAATCACTGCAATGCCGGTGCTTTTGTCCGCCAGCACTTCCGGGATCGGCAGCTTGATATCGGCACCCGTGGCGCATTCCCACAGCCCCAGCACCTGCCTGCCGGTAACGATCTGGGTGTAGACCATGGTCTTGCCGGCATTATTGCCCCGTTCGATAGTGACATCGGCCCGGTCCGAATAGGTCACCAGCCAGACCACCGCATCTTTCAGCGTGGTATCGGCCGGAATGGCGATCCTGAGCATGTCGCCGACTTCGGTGACGTCGATGTGCAGCGGCAGCTGGGCCCGATCAATCGCCCGATATACGTCCGGGCGCCGCGATCCGACCACGCCCTTGGTGCCGTTGACCACCATTTGCGGCGTATAGATGCGCGATGAGCCCCAGCTCTGGGCATAGGCACGCTGGCGGTCCGAATAGTCAGCCGCGCCGAACGTGTCCTTCCAGCCCGCATAATCCCAATAATCAACGTGATAGGCCAGTGCCAGCACGTCGCCCTGATCAGCCAGGCTGGTCAACAGCGCGTCGGCAGGCGGACACGATGAGCAGCCCTGGCTGGTGAACAACTCGACCACCGCCTTGGGCCGCAGGCTTACGCCATCAGCCGCAGCTGGCTGGGCCAGCGCGCTCAGAACAACAATGGCACTAAGGGTGGTCAGCCAGCTTGCAAGTCTCATGGCCACGGTTGTAGTCCGCCGCCACCCGCCCCCGCCAGTCAAAAGAGGGTGAGAGCTCAAAACCATCTGCTGTCCCCAATAAAAATGGCGGCCCAGAGGGCCGCCATTGTCAATTCAGGTGGCTTGGCGCGCCTAGGCAGCGACCAGGCTACGCAGCACGTAGTGCAGAATGCCGCCATGCTTGTAGTAGTCGAGCTCGTTGGCGGTATCGATGCGGCAGCGGGTTTCGATATTGAGCACCGAGCCATCGGCACGGGTGATCTTGACGGTGACCATGGCGCGCGGCGCGATCTCGGTCACACCCTCAATGTCCACGGTCTCAGTGCCATCAAGCCCGAGCGACTGCCAGCTCTCGCCATCCTTGAACTGCAGCGGGATAACGCCCATGCCAACCAGATTGGAGCGGTGAATCCGCTCGAACGACTGGGCGATCACGGCGCGGACACCCAGCAGATTGGTGCCCTTCGCCGCCCAGTCACGGCTTGAACCGGTGCCGTATTCCTTGCCGGCAAACACCACCAGTGGCGTGCCGGCGGCCTGATAGGCCATGGCGGCATCATAGATCGCCATCTGCGAGCCGTCCGGGCCCTTGGTGTAGCCACCTTCAACGCCGGGCAGCATCTGGTTCTTGATGCGGATATTGGCGAACGTGCCGCGCATCATCACTTCATGGTTGCCGCGACGCGCGCCATAGGAGTTGAAGTCCCTGGGTGCGACCTGATGGCTTTCCAGATATCTGCCAGCCGGTGTCGTCGACTTGAACGAGCCCGCCGGTGAAATGTGGTCGGTCGTGATCGAATCGAGGAACAGCGCCAGCACCTTGGCATTGGCGACATTGGTGATGGGCTTGGGGTCCATCGTCATGCCCTCGAAATAGGGCGGGTTCTGTACATAGGTCGAGCTGGCGTTCCAGCGGTAGGTCTCGCCGCCATCCACCGAAATGCCCTGCCAGTTTTCGTCGCCCTTGAAGACGTCCGAATAGCGGCCCTGGAACATTTCCTTGGTCACATGCGTGCGCACGATCTCGGCAACCTCGTGATTGGAGGGCCAGATGTCCTTGAGGTAAACCGGCCGGCCATCCTTGGAGGTACCAATCGGGTCCCTTGTGATGTCGATATTCATCGACCCGGCAATGGCATAGGCCACCACCAGCGGCGGGGACGCCAGATAGTTGGCCTTCACGTCCGGGTTAACACGGCCTTCAAAGTTGCGGTTGCCCGAAAGCACCGAAGCGGCAACCAGATCGCCCTCCTGCACCGCCTTGGCGATGGGCGCCGGCAGCGGGCCGGAATTGCCGATACAGGTGGTGCAGCCATAGCCGACCAGGTTGAAACCGATGGCGTCAAGATCGGCCGAAAGCCCGGCGCTATCGAGATAATCGGTGACGACCTGCGAGCCGGGCGCCAGCGAGGTTTTCACCCATGGCTTGGAGTCCAGACCCAGCGCCCGCGCCTTGCGCGCCACCAGACCCGCTGCCACCAGCACCGATGGATTGGAGGTATTGGTGCACGAGGTAATGGCGGCGATCACCACATCACCGTGACCAATGGCGTAGTCAGTGCCCTCAACGGCAATCTTGGGATTGTCGGTCTTGCCGAATTCCTTGGGCAAAGCTGCGGCAAAGGCCGGCTTGGCATTGTCGAGCGCGATCCGGTCCTGCGGGCGCTTGGGGCCCGAGATCGAGGGCACCACAGTGGTCAGGTCGAGTTCGATGGTCGAGGTGAAGACCGGATCGGCCGAAGTGGTCTCGCGGAACATGCCCTGCGCCTTGGAATAGGCTTCCACCAGCGCCACGCGGTCGGCATCGCGACCCGATGTGCTCAGATATTTCAGCGTATCGGCATCGACCGGGAAATAGCCGCAGGTGGCGCCATATTCGGGCGCCATATTGGCGATCGTCGCCTGATCTTCGAGACTGAGATAATCAAGGCCGGGGCCGTAGAACTCGACAAACTTGCCGACCACGCCCTTCTTGCGCAGCATTTCAGTGACGGTCAGCACCAGATCGGTCGCGGTGATGCCTTCATTGATCTTGCCGGTCATCTTGAAGCCGACAACCTCGGGGATCATCATGGTGATCGGCTGGCCCAGCATGGCGGCCTCTGCCTCGATGCCGCCCACGCCCCAGCCCAGCACGGCCAGACCATTGACCATGGTGGTGTGCGAATCGGTGCCCACCAGCGTGTCGGGATAGGCGACGGTCTCGCCGTTCTCTTCCTTGGTCCACACGGTCTGCGCCAGATATTCCAGGTTCACCTGATGGCAGATGCCGGTGCCGGGGGGCACCACGCGGAAATTGTCAAAGGCCGACTGACCCCAGCGCAGGAACTCATAGCGTTCGCCATTGCGCTCATATTCGAGCTCGACATTCTGCCCGAACGACTGCGGCGTACCAAAGCTGTCCACCATCACCGAGTGATCGATGACCAGATCGACCGGCACCAGTGGATTGATCTTCTGCGGATCGGCGCCGAGCTTGGCCGTCGCGTCGCGCATCGCGGCCAGGTCCACCACGGCCGGCACGCCGGTAAAGTCCTGCATCAGCACACGGGCGGGACGATAGGAAATTTCCTGCTCCGAGGTCCGCGTCTTCAGCCAGGTGGCAACAGCCTCGATATCGGCCTTGGTCACGGTGCGATCATCTTCGAACCGCAGCAGGTTTTCGAGCACCACCTTCATCGAGTGGGGCAGGCTGGAAACGCCCGCCAGGCCGTTCTTCTCGGCTTCCACGATCGAGTAATAGGTGTAGGTTTTGCCGCCGACCACCAGGGTCGATTTCGACTTGAAGCTGTTTTTTGAGGTCACTATGTCCGCCCGTCATCTCGTGTTGCGGCAGGCGCTCGGGTTCAGGAAAGCTCCCCGAATCCACTCAATAGCGCCGCCCTTCCTGGAATGACTCCAATCTACAACGGCTTATAGAGAAAGACGATTGGGCTTGCCAGCCCGACCTTTCGTTCAATACGAGAAGGGGCCATGACCGATCAGCAAGTCTATCCCCCGATCCACCTGCGCGCGACCGGCCTGAGCTGTGGCCGCGGCGGCATGCTGCTGACCGACCAGCTCGACTTTTCCCTGCGCAATGGCCAGACCCTGTTGCTGCGCGGCCCCAATGGTGCCGGCAAGTCCACGCTATTGCTGACGCTGGCCGGCATCATCGCGCCATTTTCCGGCCGCTTCGGTCCCCCCGACGCCGGCGCCGAGCTGCCCCTGCTGCACTATTGCGGCCACCGCAACGCCAGCAAACCCCGGCTGAGCGTCCTGGAAAACCTGACCTTCTGGGCCAAAGTCAATGGACCGACCGGCATGACACCCCAGGCCGCGCTGGGCCAAGTCGGCCTCGGCGACCTCGACGGGCTGGACGCAGGCTACCTCTCGGCCGGCCAGTCGCGCCGTCTCGCCCTGGCCCGGCTGCTGGTCAGCCTGCGCCCGCTCTGGCTGCTTGATGAACCGACCGCCGCGCTCGACGAGCCGGGCCATCAACTGGTGACGCGCCTGCTCGCCAACCATCTGGCGCGCGGTGGTCTGGCCATTGCCGCCACGCACGACCCGATCAGCCTGCCCGACCCGAGCAGCCTGAGCACATTACTCCTGGCGCGCGCGCCATGAGCGCGTTCCTGGCCATGCTGCAGCGCGAACTGCGCCTCGCCTTGCGCGGCGGCGGCGATGTGCTGACCCTGATGCTGTTTTTCGTGATTGTCGGGGCCATCGTTCCCTTTGCCGTCGGCCCCGACCAGACCCTGCTGGCCTCCATTGCCCCCGGCATCGTCTGGATTGCCGCCTTTCTGGCGATGCTGCTCGGGCTCGAACGCCTGTTTCGCCCCGACCATGAGGATGGCTCGCTGATCCTGCTACGGCACGCCGAATTGCCGCTGAGCGCCGCCATTGCCGCAAAATTGATCGCCCACTGGCTGGTCACGGCCCTGCCGCTGCTGCTGGCCAGCCCGATCCTTGCCCTGCTGCTGGCCATGGATCTGGCTTCATTCTGGCGCACCCTGATCTCACTGAGCCTGGGAACCCCGGCCCTGGCGGCGTTTGGCGCCATCGGTGCCGCCGTGACGGTCCCCATCCGGCACGGCGGCCTGATCGCGCCCATCCTGATTGCGCCGCTGTCGGTGCCAGTGTTGATCTTCGGGGTTGGCGCCATCACCTCTCCCCAATCGGGGGCGGCAGCGCTGTTTCTTGCGGCATTGAGCCTCATGGCCGTGGCCCTGGCTCCCTTTGTTGCTGCGTTTGCGATACGTTCGGCCGAAGACTGAAGATGACCCAGGTGACGCCCCCATGAGCAATGATACGACGCGCCCACAGGCCTGGTGGCAGCGGATTGCCCATCCGGGGCAGTTCGTCGCCTGGAGTGCACCCCTGCTCTGGCCGCTCACGATCCTGACTGCGGCGCTGTTTGCCCTGGGCCTGTGGTTCTCCTTTTTCAATTCGCCCCAGGATTACCAGATGGGCGACACGGTCCGCATCATGTATGTCCACGTGCCCAACGCTTGGCTCAGCCAGTTCGTCTACGCGATGATGGCCGTGTCAGCCCTGGGCACGCTGGTCTGGCGTCACCCCCTGGCCGATGTGTCGATGAAAGCCGCTGCCCCGCTGGGCGCCTTGTTCACCGCGCTGGCCCTGTTCACCGGCGCCCTGTGGGGCCGCCCTACCTGGGGCACGTTCTGGGAATGGGACGGCCGCATGACCTCGACCCTCGTGCTGCTGTTCATCTATCTGGGCATCATTGCGCTCTGGCGCGCCTTTGACGATCAGCTGCGCGCGGCGCGGGTGATTGCCGTCTTCACCCTGGTCGGGGCCATCAACATCCCCATCATCAAGTTCTCGGTCGATTGGTGGAGCACGCTGCACCAGCCCGCCAGCGTGTTCCGGCCCGATGGACCAACCATGCCCGGCTCCATCCTGACGCCGCTATTCATGATGTTTTTCGCCTTCACTTTGCTGTTCCTGGTGCTCCATCTCAAGGCGATGCACACCGAGATCAAACGCCGCCGCGTCATGACCCTGCAGCGCAAACTGGCACAGGGAGCCGCCGCATGATCGATCTCGGACCCCACGCCATCTTCATCATCTGGGCCTATTTCGGCGTTGCGCTTGGCGTGTTTGGCCTGATTGGCTGGACGCTGCTCGACGCCCGCGCCACCGCCCGAAAACTGGCTGCGCTTGAGGCCCGCAAGGCGCCTCGGCGTACCCCGGAGTCAACCGTATGATGCGCTATGTGTTGTTTGGTCTGCCGCTGCTGGCGCTGATCGCGCTGGTCTCGGTCTTTGCCTTCTCGATCAATCGCGATCCTGGACTCGTCCGGTCCGTGCTGATCGACAAGCCCGCCCCCAGTTTCGCTCTGGCCGCCGTGCCCGGGCTCGGCGTGCCCGGCTTTGACACCGATACGCTCAAGGGTCAGGTCAGCGTGGTCAATGTCTTTGCCAGCTGGTGCATTCCCTGCCGTGACGAACACCCCCTGCTGATGACCCTGAGGGATGTTGCCGAGGTGCGCCTGCTCGGCATCAACCAGAACGATGCCCCCGAAAATGCCCGCGCTTTCCTGGCCGAGCTGGGCAACCCGTACGATGCCGTTGGCGCCGATCGCGATCGGCGCGTTTCGATTGACTGGGGTGTCTACGGGGTGCCCGAGACATTCGTGGTCGATGCCGATGGCATCATCACGTTCAAGCATGTCGGCCCGCTCACGCCCGAGACTTTCGAGACCGAGCTGCTCCCCGCCATCGCCAAGGCCGGCGACTGAACAACCCCGTTCAGCCTGGGTTCAGCCAGCCAACGCCACACTGTCGGCATAGTTGTTGTGTTGAAAGCGTACCATGTTGAGCGTGATCCAGAAATTTGCCCGCGATGAGACCGGTATCACCCCGGTGGAGTATGGCCTGATCGCGGCCATTGTCGTGGTCGCCGCGACCATGGTGGTGTCGGCCGCTGGCTACAACATCCACGACCTGATCGGCAATTCGCGCCAGAACTGAGCTTCGCTAGAAGTCGCTGGTCAGCCCCTTGATTTCCCAGTCGCCGTAGCGCCCCGGTTCAAGACCACCCCGTCCACCCTGCTCATCTTGCGTCGCGACGTTCCTGGCGTCGATGGCCTGACGGCGGGCCTCTGCCTCCGCCAGGGCGCGCTTTGCCGCAGGGCTCAGGGGGGGGCGTGGCGCTTCGGCCACAGATTTGTCATCGCTCATGGTCATATCCATCCTGCGTTTTGCTCATGCCGCTTGCAGCCGAGCCAGTCCGACCCAACATAGATGCGCAAGACCTCGAACCCAAGAGCTGCTGATGTTCAATACGCTGCGCACTTTCGTCCTCCTGGCGGGCCTGACAGCCCTGTTCATGGTGGTCGGCTATTTTATCGGCGGCAGCGGCGGCATGATGATCGCCCTGGTCTTTGCCCTGGCGACCAATCTGTTCAGCTACTGGAACGCCGACAAGCTGGTGCTGCGCATGCAGAACGCCGTGCCCATTGAGCGAAGCCGCGTGCCCGAGCTCTATGACATGGTCGACATTCTCGCCCGCAAGGCGGGGATTCCCACCCCGGCGGTCTATCTGATCCAGTCCGACCAGCCCAATGCCTTCGCCACAGGCCGCAACCCGCAAAACGCCGTGGTCGCGGTCTCGGCAGGCCTGCTCAAGCATCTCGAAACCCGCGAAGTGGCCGCCGTGGTCGCCCACGAACTGGCCCATATCCGCAATCGCGATACCCTGACCATGACCATCACGGCCACCTTTGCCGGCGCCATTTCGGCGCTGGCCCAGTTTGGCCTGTTCTTTGGCGGCGGCAATAATCGCGACAATCCGCTGGGCGGCATCGGGGCCTTGCTGATGGTGTTCCTGGCCCCCGTTGCGGCCATGATGGTGCAAATGGCGGTCAGCCGCACCCGCGAATATGAAGCCGACCGCATCGGCGCCGAGATTTCCAGCGATCCGCTGGCGCTGGCCTCGGCCCTGCAAAAGATCGCCGCCCTGGCCGGGCAGCGGATCAATATGGCGGCCGAGCGCAATCCGGCCATGGCGCATATGTACATCATCAATCCCCTCTCGGGGCAGCGCATGGACAATCTGTTCTCCACCCACCCCGACACCGGCAATCGCATTGAGGCACTGCGCAAGCTTGCAGCTTCCGCCCATGTGGACGATAAGGGCCGCAGGCCTCAGCCTCGCCCTGCCCCGACCAGCACTGGTCGCGATACGGGTGGTGGCTGGCGCGTGCCGACCGTCGGACGAACCGATGAGGATGGCGGACAACCCGGTCCCTGGGGATAGAATTAGGCGTGGCGTACAAACCTGAACCGGCTGGGCTCAAGCTCCGCCTCGTTGCCGCCCAGCGGCTGAAATCCGTGCTGGCGGGCGACAATTTCGTGCCGCTCGGGGCCACCGACCTCGTCGACGGACGTGATCGCGCGCTGGCCAATCGCCTGATCACCACCGCCCTGCGCCGGCAGGGTCAGCTCAATTTCATGATTCATGCCCTGCTCGACAAGGGCATGCCGGGCAAATCCGGCACCTTTGAAGCTGTGCTGCGCCTGAGCCTGGCGCAATTGGTCTTTCTGCCCGATCTGGGCGCCCACAGCGCGCTGTTTCTGGCCGTGGAGGCCACCAAGCGCGACCCCAAGGCCCGCCATTTGTCCGGCCTGATGAATGCCGTGCTGCGCAATGCCCAGGCCAATTCGGCCAAGTTCGGCATGCTCAGCGACGATCTGCTGATTCCCGATACTTTCGGGGACACCTGGCTCGAAGCCTATGGCGAAGAGGCCATTGATGGCTTTTCCGACGCCCTTCTGGCCGGCGCCGCCCTCGATCTGACACTCAAGGACAATGATCCCGAACTGATCGATGCCTTGGGCGCCGAGCCCGTGATGGCCGATACCGTGCGGATTGAGCAGCGCGACCGCCCGGTTGAGGCCCTGCCCGGCTTTGCCGAGGGTCGCTGGTGGGTGCAGGACGCTGCGTCCTCCATTCCCGCACGGCTGCTGGGCCTGGAACCCGGTGCGCGCGTCCTGGACCTCTGCGCTGCCCCTGGCGGCAAGACCGCCCAACTGGTCAAGGCCGGCTATGCCGTGACCGCCCTTGATGCCGACACCAAGCGCATGGAGCGCCTCAAGGAGAATCTTGAGCGCCTGCACTATGCCGCCGAAACCATCGTCGCCGACGCGGGTAGTTTCACGCCTGAGACGCCGTTCAAGGGCGTCCTGCTCGACGCCCCCTGCTCGGCGACCGGCACCTTCCGCCGCCATCCTGAGGTGATCTGGCATCGCTCGGTGGGCGACGTGGCCGGGCGCGTGCGGCTGCAGCGGTCCCTGCTGACCAACGCAGCGCGTTGCCTGGATCAGGGCGGGGTTCTTATCTATTGCGTCTGTTCACTTGAACCAGCCGAGGGCGAGGAGCAGGTCGATTGGGCACTCCAAGCCCTGCCCGGTCTTGAGCTTTGGCCCGTGACCAGCGAAGAATTGCCCGGACTGGAGTCCGCCGTATCGCCTCGGGGATTGGTGCGGACCCATCCCGGCATGATGCCCGGTGGACGATCCGGCGGTATGGACGGCTTCTTCGTGGCACGCTTTCGCCGTAGTGAGATAGGGTGATCGACGGGCGCTGAGGGGGAAGGCGCCAAACTAGGAACTGGTTATTGACGGGCAGACAAACAACGACGCAGGTCTTGGCCGCGGCGGACGCTGGTAACACAATGGCGTCTCGGCTTGGTTTCGCCGCGCGGCGCTTCGCCTGCGGGCTGGCCGATACGATAGTGACCCTGCCCATTCTGCGCTGGACCTGGCGCGGCCTGGCCGATGACGCCTTTGCTGATGAATTGCATGAATTCCGTCCCGCTGACCGCGAAGCCGTGCGCGACATGATGGCCGGTCGCTACGTGCTGGCCAGCAAGCTGATGGAAACCCACGGTGCCTCGCCCTTCGGCCTCGACGTTGACCACGCCGATTGGTGGTTCAACCTGCACGGCTTCTCCTGGTTGCGCCATTTTCGCGATATTCGCGACCCCGGTGAACGCTATTTCGCCCGCACGCTGGTGCTGGACTGGATCGGACGGGAAGGCCGCTTTGCACGCGCCACCTGGGCACCCGGCCTGACGGCCCAGCGCGTGCTCAACTGGTTGCGCCATCTGCCCCTGCTGCTCGACGGCGCTACCCCCGAACAGGCCAAGACCATCCAGCGCGTGCTGGGGACCCAGATCCAGAGCCTGCGGGTGCGCGGGCTGCTGGCCGCAGATCCCACCGATGCCCTGTTTGCCGCCATTGCCCTGCTCGGCGCCGAATATTGTGAACTGGGCGACAAGGCCGATATTGCGCTGCGGGTCGAACGCCTGAACCGCATTCTGGCCAGCCAGCTCGATAACGATGGCCTGCATCGCTCCCGCAATCCCAAGCTGCAATTGCAGCTGCTGGTGGAGCTGGTCAGTATTCGCCGCATTGCCGCCCAGCTCAAGACCGAAGCCTCCAATGAACTGGTGGCACAGATTGAACGCATGCACGACAGCCTGGACGCGCTGACGCTGTCGAGCGGCGAGCCGGCCTATTTCAACGGCGGCGGCCACTTGCCCCATGACGTGCTGATCGCCATCCAGGCCAATACACCCGGTCATCAACGGCGCTCCAAGCTGCTGGGTGGCTATGGCATTCTGCGCGCCGGCGATGCCGTCGTGATCGCCGATTCCGGACGGCGGCCGCCACCCGAATTTGCCCGCAATGCCCATGCCAGCACCCTGGCCTTTGAATTCTCCCATGGCAGCGAGTTGATCCTGGGCAGTTGCGGACCCGCACCCGCCGATCTGGCCGCCAGCAAGGCCTTGTTCCAGCAGGGCGTCGCGCACTCTGCCCCCACAATCAATGCCGAAGACGCCGCCAGCCTGCCGCCCACCATTATGGCCCTGACGCCGGCCGACCAATTGCTGACCCTGACCAGTCCCGGCTACGCCAAGCGGTTCGGTATTGATCTTGAGCGTCGCATCACCCTGCTTTCGGGCGGCACCACGCTGGTCGGTCAGGACCGGATGATCGGCCACGGCAAGGCCTCGGGCCTGCTGGCAGTGCGGTTCCACCTGGCGCCTGGCGTGCAGCTGCAGCGCCATCATGCCGAAGGCATGGTCCGCCTGGTCCTGCCCAATGGCGCGGTCTGGAACTTTCTCTGGGAGGGCGCGACCTGCCGCGAGGAAGAAAGCGTTCGCCAATCGGCCTATGTCGGCCTGCACAAGACCCGGCAATTGGTGCTCGAAACCAATGTGGTTGCGGGCAACGAGATCGCCTGGATCTTCACGCTCGAACAGCAATAGCCGGTTGGCGTTCGTCCCGCTTCGTGCTAGCGAGCGCGCAAATTCATCACAATTAGGGCACACACCTCATGGGCAAGACGGTCAAGGTCGGTCGGGCACTGCTTTCGGTATTTGATAAATCCGGCATGGCCGATTTTGCCCGCGGGTTGAGCGCGGCGGGCGTCGAGCTGGTCTCCACCGGCGGTACCCACAAATTGATCATGGACGCCGGCCTGCCGGTGCGCGAAATCGCCGACCTCACCGGCTTCCCCGAAATGATGGATGGCCGGGTCAAGACCCTGCACCCCAAGGTGCATGGCGGTCTGCTCGCGGTGCGCGGCAAGCCCGACCACGTCGCCTCCATGGCCGAGCATGGCATCGACGCCATCGATCTGGTGGCGGTCAATCTCTATCCCTTCGAAAAGACCGTCGCCTCGGGCGCCGGTTACGATGACATCATTGAGAACATCGATATTGGTGGCCCGGCCATAGTCCGCTCGGCGGCCAAGAACCACGCCTTTGTCACTGTCGTGGTGGATCCGGCCGATTATCCCGCCATTCTTTCCGCCATCACCGAAACCGGTGGCGTCCCCTTCGCCATGCGCCAGCGGCTCGCGGCCAAGGCCTATGCCCGCACGGCAGCCTATGACAGCGCTATCTCGACCTGGTTTGCCAAAGCCATCGACTATCCCGAAATTCCCTATCGCAGCTTCGCGGGCACCCTGCGCGAAGTGATGCGCTATGGCGAAAACCCCCATCAATGGGCCGGTTTTTACGCCAATGGCGAAGACCGGCCCGGCGTCGCCACCGCCACCCAGCTGCAGGGCAAGACCCTGAGCTACAACAATATCAACGATACCGATGCCGCCTTTGAACTGGTCAGCGAGTTCGATGCGGCGGAGGTAGCGGCCGTCGCCATCATCAAGCATGCCAATCCCTGCGGCGTCGCTGTCGCCGGCGATTTGTTGAGCGCCTACACCAAGGCGCTGCGCACCGACCCGGTTTCGGCCTTTGGCGGCATTGTGGCCACCAACCGCCAGATCGACGCTGCCACCGCCACCGAAATCGTCAAGGTCTTCACCGAGGTGATCGTTGCGCCGTCCGCCACCCAGGAGGCGCAGGACATCATCGCCGCCAAGAAAAACCTGCGCCTGCTGCTCACCGGCGGCCTGGCCGATGCCAAGGCCGATGGCCTTACCGTGAAATCGGTTGCGGGCGGGTTGCTGGTGCAATCGCGCGACAATCGCAATGTCGACGATTGCGACCTCAAGATCGTGACCAAGCGGGCCCCGACCGCAGCCGAAATGGCCGATCTGCGCCTCGCCGCCAAGGTTGCCAAGCACGTCAAGTCCAATGCCATCGTCTATGTCAAAGCCGGTGCGACCGTCGGCATCGGCGCCGGCCAGATGTCCAGGGTCGATTCCGCCCTCACCGCCCACCGCAAGTCCATCGACGCCGCCAGGGCCGCGGGCATCGAAGGCGCCCTGACGGCCGGTTCCGTGGCCGCCTCGGATGCCTTTTTCCCGTTTGCCGACGGGCTCGAAGCTCTGGTCGCCGCCGGCGCCACTGCCGTGATCCAGCCGGGCGGTTCGATGCGCGATGACGAGGTGATTGCCGCCGCCGACGCGGCCGGCATCGCCATGGTGATGACCGGGATGCGCCACTTCCGGCACTAGGGGTCTTGTGTACAGAGGCAAATCTGGGTGAACTGATACCCTGAGCAGGGGGGACGCGCTTGGCCAATTTTGGATATGATCTGGCCATAATCGCGGCCCTGTGTCTGTTCGGGGTGCTGTGCTTCAAGCTGGCCTACGGTTTTGGCGCACCGGTGTGGCCGAAACAGTTTGCCACCACGCTGCCGACACTCCCCAGCCTGAGCAGCGGCGAAGTCGGCGAGTTGGCCAATCTCGGGCTGATTGCGGCAATTCTGCTGATACTTCTGGTGCTGACGCCTGACGCCAATCTGCTCGACTTGATTGGTCTGAATTGGCTGTATGCGGTGGTCGTCGCCTTGATCGTGGTGGTCGGTGTTGCCGTGTATAGCGTCGTTGCGGTGCGAAAGGTGCGGCGCGCCAGCTTCCGGCCCGGGATCAAGAAGACCGAGCAAAACCTTCGCCTGTTTGCACTGGGCTACCGCTTTTACATCGGCTATGGGGCGGCGATTTCGCTGCTGATCATCGCCATTTTTGCCATTACCATCCATCAGATTTTCATCGACTTTGACCGCTTCCAGCTCGTCAACTTGAAGGTCGACGCGATCTTGCGGGAATTGGGGGGCATGGGAGACGTCGCCGGTGAAACCCTGCAGACCAGGTTTGAAGTCCTGTTCGGTACCCAGCGGGTAGCGGAGGGCTACATTCTCGATCAGGTCAACAGCCTGCTGATGCTGTTGCTATGCGTCATGCTGGCCTATTCCATTGTCTATGGCACGAGCATCCGCCAGGTGTTCGCCGAAGAAGCACTGCATGTCCTCAGGATTATCGTCGCGATTCTGGTGGCATTGAGCCTGATCTATGGCTGCACGATATTCTTCACGCTCCATATCGGCTTCGTCGACAAATTGCTGAGCCAGCTGGCGCTTTATGAGGCGCGCATGAACGATGGGCCATGGAGCGTCACACAGCGCTATCATGAGCTGATAGCGGAACTGTCCAGACAGCGCGGCATATTCGGGTTTCTGGTTGCCCTGACGACTGGCCGTGGGGGGCTGATCCTTGTGACCCCTGTTGCCGGCTATTTCCTGCAGAGCCTGTTGTCCCACAAGGGTGGCCAGCATCAAAAGTCCAACCTGGCAAGCAAGTGACCTTGAAAAGACCCATTCGTACTGCCTTCGTGGCCGCGACAGCCATCGTGGCGTTTTATTTGGTCGGAGCTTACGTGATCAATTCCAACTTGCAGCCTGTCGCAGACGTGACAACCCCGACTGCGCGGGCGACCCTGCCTTCAGCCATTGGCAACCAGATCACGCTGAGTACATGGAACCTCGGTTATGCCGGACTGGGCGCCGGATCCAATTTCATCGCTGATGGCGGCCAGGCGCTGCTGCCGCCCTCGCGGTCCGTGGTGGATGAGAACCTGGCAGGCATTGTCCAGACCATCAAGGACGACAAGGCTCAAATCCGGCTGTTTCAGGAGGTCTCCAGCAAGAGCCCGCTCAGCTACTGGGCGCCCGTTCGCGACCAGGTAAGCGCGCAGTTCTCCGATTGGCAGGTCTTTTACCGGCCAGACGTCGCGACCCGATTCATCCCTTTTCCGCTGGCGCTCGATCACGGCACCATGTTGGTGGCGCGCTACAATCCACTCAGCGTTGAAACAGTGCCCCTGCCACCCGAACCGGGCGCCATGCTCGGATTTCTGAAACGGCGCTATGCCATTCAGGTGGCGCGTTTCGCCCTGGCGGAGCGCCCCGGCCAGTTGGTCATCGGCAATATTCACCTGTCGGCGTTTGACGATGGGGGCACCACCAGGCAGGCCCAGATCAGCGCCGTCCTGGCATTCGCCCAGGCCGAGTTCGCCAAGGGTAACCATGTCGTTATCGGCGGCGACTGGAACATGGTTCTTTCCGATCCAGCCTGGCCAAGCACGACCGCGGAAAAATACCTGTTCTGGATCCACCCATTTCCGCGCGACACGCTGCCGGCTGGGTGGACGATCGCGTCAGATGCCGTAACACCCAGCGTCCGCACCCTCTACAAACCCTATGTGGCCGGTGAGAACTACACCACCAGCATTGACGGGTTCCTGGTGTCACCCAACGTTTCCATCGTTTCGGTCGCCACGCGCGACCTTGGCTTCGCCCATTCTGATCATCAACCGGTGACCAGCGTATTCGATCTCGATTAGGCGCTGGACCAGCGCCAGATTACAGCATTGCAACTCCCCGCCGCCGCGGAAGGTAATCCCTTCTTGACTTTGCCGTGTCACATTATCGGGGTCGCGCAGACGGCGCGGTCCTGAGGCAATCGATGCGGCTTACCATTCCTTCCGATCTATCCAGCTTGCTGCACACTGGTTTGTGGCGCTCCGCCGGCTCGCTGGGCATCAAGGTGGCGACCGCCGGCTTGACCTATCTCACCTATGTGGCGCTCTCACGCACCATGAGCGCCGACGAATACGGCCGTTTTGCCTTTGGTCTGGCGCTCGCCACCGTGCTGGCCATCGCTGCCGGGATCGGCCAGCCCACCGCCATCCTGCGCGTCTGGTCGCAGGAGACCGTCGCCGGCCGCCAGCCTGCAGCCGTCAGGGCCGCACAGGCCGGCTCGGTTCTGACCATCCTGGCCAGTATCGCCATCGCCCTGGCGGTATGCGCGCTGGCCTATCTCTGGCACCTGTTCCTGCCCAGCCAGGGCAGCATCAACCACATCTATGGCGCCGCCTTTCTGGTGCTGCCGATGGCACTGGCCGAATACAATTCCTCGGCCCTGCGCGCCCAGGGCTCGCTATGGACCGCGCTGGTGCCGCGCGACATCCTGTGGCGCCTTGCCCTGCCGGCCAGCGTGCTGGTGCTGTTCGGTCTCGGCGTGGTGCTGAGCGGCCCCGATGCCCTGGTGCTTTCGGCGGCCCTGCTGGCGGGCATGCTGGCGCTGCAGTTCTGGAATGCCCTGCGCCGGCATTATGTGCTCAGCCCGGTAGCCGGCGTCACCCGTCAATACTGGCAGCGATGGGGCGGCATTAGTCGCTGGCTGCTGCTGGGCGCCCTCATCGAGACCGCCGCCCTCAATGCTGACGTGATCCTGGTCGGACTGATGCTGAACCTGGAAAGCTCCGGGCTGTACTTCAATGCCTTCCGCACCGCCGGTCTGATGACCCTGTTCACCTTTGCCATCGAGCTGGTGATCGCCCCCATGATCGCCCAGCATTTCCATGCCGGCGAAATGCGCAAGGCCCAGGCCATAACGGCGATGGGCGCGGCGGCAGGGTTCGCCTTCTCGCTGCTGGTTTTCGTCGCCTTTTTTGGCTGGGGCGACTGGGTCCTGAGCTTTTTTGGCCCCGCCTATGCCGAGGGTTGGCTGGTGCTGGTGCTGCTCTCGCTGGGCCTGTTGTTTGACGCGGCCACCGGCCCCTCCAAGATCGTCATGATGATGACCGGCCATGAACGGGCCTATGCCATGATTTTCGGGACCATCATGGCGCTGGGTTTCCTCGTCCAGATCGTGGTCATCCCGGCCTATGGCATTGTTGGCGCCGCTGCCGCCAATATGGGCGCCCGCATCCTCGCCCAATTGGCGATAGCGCTGTGGTGCCGCCTGCGCATCGGCCTTGATACCAGCCTGCTCGGCTTTCTGACCGTCAGAAGCGCCACCGACCGTCTGCCCGGTTGAGCAAACCGTACCCGAGAGTACGCTAACGCTTGACCCTCATGGCGCAGCGGCTTAGAACCACTCCAAACTTTACCTGCCGGAATCCTGCCATGACCAAGGCTCGCACGCTTTACGACAAGATCTGGGACGACCATCTGGTCCAGAATAATGAGGATGGCACGTCCCTCCTCTATATCGACCGGCATCTGGTGCACGAAGTGACCAGCCCGCAGGCCTTTGAAGGCCTGCGCCTCAACAAGCGCCGGGTGCGCCACCCCGAGCGCACCCTGGCGGTGGTTGACCACAACGTCCCCACCTCAGACCGCACGCACGGCATCGACAATCCCGAATCCAAGCTGCAGGTCGATACCCTGGCCGAGAATGCGCGCGAGTTCGGCGTCGAATATTTCGACGAGCTCGACAGGCGCCAGGGCATCGTCCACATCGTCGGCCCCGAGCAGGGTTTCACCCTGCCCGGCATGACCATTGTCTGTGGCGACAGCCACACCTCGACCCATGGCGCCTTTGGTGCGCTCGCGCACGGTATTGGCACCTCGGAAGTGGAACACGTTCTGGCCACCCAGACGCTGATCCAGCAAAAGGCCAAGAACATGCTGGTGCGGGTGGACGGCAAGCTGCCGGCCCATGTCACTGCCAAAGATATCATCCTGGCCATCATCGGCGAGATCGGCACTGCCGGCGGCAATGGCCACGTTATCGAGTTCGCTGGCGAAGCTATCGAGGCCCTGTCGATGGAAGGCCGCATGACGGTCTGCAACATGACCATTGAAGGCGGCGCCCGCGCCGGCCTGATTGCCCCTGACCAGACCACCTATGACTACGTCAAGGGTCGCAACCGCGCGCCTACCGGCAAGGCCTGGGATATGGCGCTCGACTATTGGAAGACCCTCTATACCGATGAAGGCGCCGTCTACGACAAGGTCGTGATCCTGGACGCCGCCAAACTGCCGCCGATTGTCTCCTGGGGCTCATCGCCCGAGGACGTCATCTCGGTCACCGGCACCGTGCCGAACCCGGACGATATCGCCGACGAGAACAAGCGTGCCTCCAAATGGCGGGCGCTGGACTATATGGGTCTCAAGCCCGGCACCAAGATCACCGACATCACGGTTGATCGGGTGTTCCTGGGCTCGTGCACCAATGGCCGCATCGAAGATCTGCGCGCCGCCGCCAAGCTGCTCGACGGCAAGAAGGTGCATGCCTCGGTCAGCGCCATGGTCGTGCCCGGCTCGGGCCTGGTCAAGGCGCAGGCTGAAGCCGAAGGCCTCGACCGGATCTTCAAGGATGCCGGCTTTGACTGGCGCGAGCCCGGCTGCTCGATGTGCCTGGCCATGAACGATGACAAGCTCAAGCCGCATGAACGCTGCGCCTCTACCTCGAACCGCAATTTCGAGGGCCGCCAGGGCTTCAAGGGCCGCACCCATCTGGTGTCCCCCACCATGGCCGTCGCCGCAGCCGTCACTGGCCACTTCGTCGACATCCGCGAGTGGCAGTAAGCCACCCCGACTGGGGCGCGCGGCTGGCGCCCACCCTGGACGACCTTGAAGCGCTGGCAAGTCAGGCCCTGGCCGACTTGCCGGAGCCTTTCAAATCCCTTGCCGCCGATGTGACCTGCGCCGTTGCCGAATTTGCCGAGGACGACATCCTGGCCGAATTCGGCATGGAGAGCCCGTTTGAACTGATGGGCCTGTTTTCAGGCATTGGCCTGGCTCAAGACGGCGCCATGCCGCAGACCGGACAATTGCCGAACACAGTCTTTCTCTATCGTCGGGCCATTCTAGACTATTGGGCCGAGCATGACGACAACACGCTCGGTGACGTGGTGACCCATGTTCTGGTGCACGAGCTGGGCATCATTTCGGCTTCTCGGACGAAGACATGGACGCCATTGAGGCGCAGGCTGACAGCCCCTGATTGGGACCAGTTCGTTTCAATTTTACTTGAATTGTCGCAGTACACACGTGCTGTTGTTAAGGTAAATAGCAGGTAAACATTGGGATTTCCCACAATACCTCTATGACTGCCTGTTGACGCCCGGCGGCCTCGAAAGAAGGCAGGACGGCGCGCAATTGCAATGTTGTGGAAAGTAACAAATGACCACCCGAGCCAAGACCAATCTCAAGATTGTGCAACCCGAAATTGAGCAGATGGAGGCCGTCATGCAGGAGGCTGCCAAGCAGACCGCACCAATGGTCCAGCGCCTGGCCGCCCACCGCGACCGCATTGACCTGGCGGTCAAGGAACTCGAAAGCGAACGCTTTGAACTGCTGTCGCGTCGCGACCTGGTTCGTCGTCAGGCAGAAGCTGTCGAGCAGGGCCTGTCCATGCATATCGCCGACATCGAAGCCACGATGCGCCTGTACGAAGCTGGTCTCAACTCGCTCGCGACACCCGAGTGAACCGCCTGACCCCTCTGGAGGCGGTGACCCACCGCGATCCGAGCCTGCTTGCTAAAGCCTGATTTGATTTCGATCCAAATTTTAGACTTTTTCGACAAACTCGAATTCTGCCTCATTGCCTCCAGACGGATCATCGGAAACGCGCAGGGCCAGATTATTGGCGTCGAGCGCGGCAAACCATTCATCCCAGCTCACCAGCTGAAATCCGCCAAGCCGGTCAGGACCCTGATTGCCGTCGGTGTTGATCTCGTATTGACCAAAGGTCAGCTGCAGCAGCGTCCGCGTCCCGGTACCGTCGGGCGTTTCCATCGCCATAGGACTGCCACCACGCGCTGCGACCCACTGGCGAATATCGTTTTGGTCAGTCAAAATCTTGGCCATCGAATCGTTTCCTTGTCTGATGTAACCCGGCAAACGCTTAGTCTGCGGTGGGTTGCGCGGCAATTCCCAATCCGCGCTTTGCCTGCTAAGAGCACCTTAGACCGCTCGGAGCTGCCATGACCACCCAGAACACCAATCGCATCCTGCTGGGCCAGATCGGCGCCGCGCATGGCATCAAGGGCGCCGTCCGGATCGCGGCGCATACCGAGGACCCGCTGGCCATCGGCAGCTACGGCCCGCTCGACACCGATCGAGAGGACCTGACGATCACCATCGACAAATTGCGCCTGCACAAGAATGTAGTCGTTGCTCACATCAAGGGCATTGCTGATCGCAATACCGCCGAGACGCTCAATGGCGTCAAACTCTATGTCGATCGCAGCCGCCTGCCCGAGCCCGATGACGCCGACGACTTCTATCACGCCGACCTGATCGGCCTTGAGGCCCGGCTGCAATCGGGACAGATCATCGGCCAGGTTTCCGCCCTGCCCAATTTTGGCGCTGGCGATCTCATCGAAGTCCGCGACCCCAATAGCGGCGACACCTTCCTCTATCCCTTCACCAAGGCAGTCGTGCCCACCATCCATATCGACCAGGGCTATCTCGTCATCGACGTACCACTCGATGCCCCCGAAGGTGAGGAAGAGGCCGATTGAGTTTTTCCGCATCGATCATCACGCTCTTCCCCGAACTGTTTCCGGGCCCCCTCGGGGCCTCGGTACTGGGCCGTGGCCTGGCCGACGGCCTGTGGGCACTGCACGCCACCCAATTGCGCGACTTCGCCACTGATCGCCACCACACGGTTGACGATACCCCCTCGGGTGGCGGCGCCGGCATGGTGCTCAAAGCCGATGTCCTGGCCCGGGCGATTGATGACGTGTCCCCGCAGGGCGATCCCCGCCCCCGCATCCTGATGTCGCCGCGTGGCAAGCCACTGACGCAGCAGCGTGCGCGTCAACTGGCCCTGGGTCCTGGCGCGGTGATCGTCTGCGGCCGCTTTGAAGGCGTCGACCAGCGCGTTATCGACGCCCGTGCGCTGGAGGAAATCTCCATCGGTGATTATGTGCTGGCCGGCGGCGAAGTGGCCGCCATGGTGCTGCTCGAAGCAGTAGTACGGCTGATCCCCGGCGTGCTGGGCGGCGCCGACAGCCATGCCGATGAGAGCTTTGAGAATGGCCAGCTCGAATACCCCCAGTTTACCCGCCCCCAGAGTTTTGAAGGCCGCGAGATTCCGCCGGTGCTCACCTCGGGCGATCACGGCAAGATTGCCAAATGGCGCGCTGAACAGAGCCTGGCATTGACCAAATTGCGCCGCCCCGATCTTCTGGCCCCGCCCAAGCCATAAAACGCCGCCAATCTCTAGACTCTGGGGCGGTTTTCGCCTATAGCCGCGCCACTATCTGCGTGTCGGGCTGATCGGACCTGGTGCGCACCAATAAAAAGACGACCAAACTCCGTTACCAACCAAGACCGGGCGATCGGGCTGCAAGGTCCGAATAAACGCTCCTTTGAAAAGATTCAGAACGGAATCGACATGTCCAACATCATCCAGCAGCTCGAAGCCGAGCAGATGGCAGCCATCGCTGAAAAGCGTCAGCTTCCCGAATTTACCCACGGCGACACCGTCAAGGTGTGGGTCCGTATCACTGAAGGCGCCAAGGAACGTCTGCAGGCCTATGAAGGCGTCGTGATCGCCATCAATGGCGGCGGCCTGATGGAATCCTTTACCGTGCGCAAGCTGTCCTACGGCGAAGGCGTTGAGCGCGTATTCCCGCTCCACTCCCCCAACGTAGCGTCGGTTGAAGTTCTCAAGCGCGGCAAGGTCCGTCGCGCCAAGCTGTATTACCTGCGCGATCGTCGCGGCAAATCGGCCCGTATCGTCGAATCGACCAATTCGCGTACCAAGAAGATCGAGGCAACCGAGCGTTCAGCAGCTCTCGCTGCCAAGGAAGCCCGCGAAGCCGAGAAGATCGCAGCTGCCCAGGCTACCAAGGACGCAGCAGCCGCAGCCGCTGCAGCCGCCGAGACGGCAGCTGCCGCTGAGGCCGCCGCCGCCGCAGAAGCAAGCGCTGAGCCAAAGGCCGAATAGGCTCGCCCATCGCCACTCTGGCGTGACGCAAAATCTGGAAGCCCGACCCCGCAAGGCGTCGGGCTTTTTGCTGTTTGGCCGTCGCCGATTCACGTGAAACCTTCGCCATGACCGGGCCAATTCCGGCTTTACCTCGCCGCACGCCTCCGCGATAAGAAGGCTCCGCTTGCATCAAAGGCCCGCCATGACCGTCTCGATCGTCACCTGGAACATCAACTCGGTTCGGTTGCGCCTGCCCATGGTGCTCGATTTTCTTGCCCATTATCAGCCCGACGTGCTGATGCTGCAGGAGATCAAGTGCACCAATGACCAGTTTCCGGCCAAGGCCTTTGCTGATGCCGGCTACCCCCATCAGGCCGTGCATGGCCAGAAGGGCTATCACGGCGTCGCCACCATCTCGAAATTCCCGCTGACCGACATCTCCAGCCGCGTGTTCTGCGAAATCGAGGAATCGCGCCATGTCTCGGCGGTGCTCGATTTCGGGCGCGGCCCGCTCACCGTGCACAATTTCTACATTCCCGCCGGTGGCGACGAGCCGGATGTCGCCATCAACCCCAAATTCAAGCACAAGATGGGCTTCCTCAACGAGTTGACCAGCTGGTTTCAGGAGCCGGCATTTTCGCGTGGCCATCTGATTGCCGGCGACTTCAATATCGCGCCGCACGAGAATGACGTCTGGAGCCACAAGCAGCTGCTCAAGGTCGTCAGCCACACCCCGCTCGAGACCCAAACCCTCGACGCCATTCTCAATGGCGGTCATGGCTGGACTGATCTGGTGCGCAAGCACCTGCCGCACGACCAGAAGCTCTATTCCTGGTGGAGCTATCGCGGCAAGGATTGGGAAACGTCCGATCGTGGCCGGCGGCTCGACCATATCTGGTCGACCGGCGATGTTGCCGCGCACTGCATTGGTGCTGAAATCATCCGGCCGGCGCGCGGCTGGACCGAAAAGCCCAGCGACCACGTGCCCGTCATCGCCCGTTTCGCCGGCGTCTAGGTCTCGTTGGCCCGCATCCGGCGGCCGATGGGCTCGATCGCCCCGAGATAGCTGCCCAGATCGCGCTCGATACGCTCAACCGCCCGCTGCGCCAGGTCGGGCGATTGCTGCACCAGCTTGAGGAAGGCCTGACGGGGTACGAACAGCATGTCGCAGTCGGTAACCGCGGTGAAGGTCACCTGCCGCGGCTTGTCCAGGATCAGGGCCATTGCTGACACCACGCTACCCGGCTCGGAGATGGCGTAGGGCTTGTTGGCTCCCTTGCCTGCTGGCTTGGCCTTCAGTGTGCCCGAAATCAGCACATAGGCGCCCTGCGGCGTGTCGCCGTCCTGGTAAATGACCGCGTCGGGCTCGAAATGTCGGCGATCGCCAGCAAACGCCAACAGGCGGCGCTGCTGCTCGTCGCAGATGTCGAAAAATTCGGCCTGCGCCAAAGCGGCGTCCGCCTCGTCCCTGATCATAAGCCCCAATCCGAAAGCAGTTTGACTCCGCCACAGCAGAGTCTTGCCATCCTATAGGGCATTTGGCGCGCTTTTATACCCGATTTTGCGTTTGCGCGCCGCCATCCACGGCTTTCAGGCCACCAGGCGGTAGCCGCCCTCTTCGGTGACCAGCAGGCGGGCATTGGAGGGGTCCCGCTCGATCTTCTGGCGCAGGCGGTAAATATGGGTCTCCAGCGTATGGGTGGTGACCCGGTTATTGTAGCCCCAAACCTCCTTGAGCAGGATATCGCGGGAGATCGTCTTGGGGCCCTGACGATAGAGATACTTCAAGATGGACGTTTCCTTGTCGGTCAGCCGCACCTTGTTGCCGTCCTTGGTCTCCATCAGCTTCGCCGATGGCTGGAAGCTGTAGGGGCCGATGGTGAACACCACGTCCTCGCTCTGGTCGTGCTGTCGCAGGGCCGAGTTGATCCGCGCCAGCAGCACCGGGAAGCGGAACGGCTTGGTCAGGTAATCATTGGCGCCAGAATCGAGCCCGCGGATCTGGTCGGCGTCGCTGTCATGCCCGGTGAGCATCAGAATAGGACTGTTATAGCCTTCCGCCCGCAGCATTTTGACGACCTCGCGGCCATCCATATCGGGCAGACCGACATCGAGGATGGTCAGGTCAATATTGTTTTCCCGCGTCGACTTGATCGCATCATTGGCCGTACCGGCCTGCAGAATGTCGAATTCTGGATGGGCTTGCAGTTGCTCGACCAGAGTTTGCCGCAGGTCTGCATCATCATCTACCAGCAGGATGCGTCGCTTGTTCATTGATATCTCCAGTCTTTTGCACCGACCTGCCGAACGGTCACACTAATGCGACCGGTTTTTGGCCTGCCAATCACAACGGCGTTATAGATAACAACAACGAACGCGGCCCCGGAGAAGTTGCACCCAACCCTTTCGCGAAGCGATAATTTCCCGGCTGCCGGCTAAACCGGGGCCGGGCGATGGCCAAACAGCGCCGAACCGATCCGCACATGGGTGGCGCCCATCCCGATGGCAATCTCGAAATCGCCGCTCATGCCCATCGACAGTTTGCCAACACCGGCGGCCCGCCCCAGGGACACCATCTGGGCGAAATAGGGGCCCGGCGGCACGCCGTCGGGAGGAATGCACATCAGCCCCACGATATCGAGCCCATGTTCGGCCCGGCAGCGCTCGACAAAGGCGACGGTTTCCGCCGGGGCAATGCCGGCTTTCTGCGCCTCGAGCCCGATATTGACCTGCACGAAGCAGGCAAGCCTTCGCCCGGCGCGCTGCATTTCGGCTGCCAGCATGCCGGCCAGTTTCTCGCGGTCGACCGTTTCGATGACGTCAAACAACGCCACCGCTTCGCGCGCCTTGTTGGTCTGCAGCGGCCCGATCAGATGCAGTTCGATATCGCCGTAGCGCTCGCGCAGGGCCGGCCACTTTTCCTTGGCCTCCTGCACCCGGTTTTCGCCGAACACGCGTTGTCCGGCATCCAGAAACGGCGCGATCTCGGCCGCCGGGAAGGTCTTGGACACCGCCACCAGCGTCACCTGGTCGGGCGGTGGGCCAAAGCGTTCCTGGGCCTTGGCGATCCGTTCCTGGATGGCGGCGAGTTTGCTGACGGCATTGGCTGACATGCTTTGGCCCTGTTGCTGTTGACCTAGCGGGGTATTTCTGGTGATGGTCCGGTAGACAAAATCCCCTATAAACGCAAGCCGCTCCGGACTTTCCCGCGCGCCTGGCGACAGTGACCCAAGGACGAGTTAAGTGAGCGTCGAACGCTACAATCCGCGCGAAATGGAACCCAAATGGCAACAGGTCTGGGATCAGGCCAAGAGCTTTGTCACCAGCGATGATGACCCGCGCGAGCCCTATTACGTCCTCGAAATGTTCCCCTACCCGTCGGGACGCATTCACATGGGCCATGTGCGCAATTATTCCATGGGCGATGTGGTGGCGCGCTACCATCGCGCCAGGGGCAAGAATGTGCTGCATCCCATGGGCTGGGATGCCTTTGGCCTGCCGGCTGAAAACGCCGCCATCGAGAACAAGACCCATCCGGGTACCTGGACCCGGGCCAATATCGCCTCGATGAAGGCCCAGCTGCAATCCATGGGTCTGGCGATCGACTGGACCCGCGAGATCGCCACCTGCGAACCCCAATATTACCAGCATCAGCAGGCCATGTTCATCGACATGATGGCAGCAGGCCTGGTCACCCGCAAGCAGTCCAAGGTCAATTGGGACCCCATCGACATGACCGTGCTGGCCAATGAGCAGGTCATTGACGGCAGGGGCTGGCGCTCCGGCGCCCCGGTGGAACAGCGCGAGCTGACGCAGTGGTTCTTCAAGATTTCAGACATGGCCGAGGATCTGCTGGCCGGCCTCGACACGCTGACCGAGTGGCCCGAAAAAGTGCGCACCATGCAGCGCAACTGGATCGGCAAATCCGAAGGCCTGCGCCTGAAATTTGCCCTGGTCGACAGCAAGGGCACCGACGCGACAGCCATTGAGGTGTTCACCACCAGGCCTGACACCATTTTTGGCGCCTCGTTTATCGCCCTGTCAGCGGACCATCCGCTGACGACCCAGCTGGCCAGCGCCAATGCGGCGCTGACCGACTTCATTGCCGAGTGTCATGCCCAAGGCACGGCCACCGAAACCCTGGAAAAGGCCGAGAAAAAGGGCGTTTTCACGGGACTGCAGGTCCAGCATCCAGCGATCGAGGGCGCCACCCTGCCGGTCTATGTCGCCAATTTTGTGCTGATGGATTATGGCACGGGCGCAATTTTCGGCTGCCCGGCACATGACCAGCGCGACCTGGACTTTGCGCGCCGCTATGATTTGCCGGTCAAGCCGGTCGTTCTGCCGCCCGACGCCAATGCGGACAGTTTTGCGGTGACCAACGAGGCCTTTACCGATGCTGGCACCATCTTCAATTCCGGCTTTCTCGATGGTTTGAGCATTGATGCGGCCAAGCAGGCGGCAGCCAGCCATTTTGCGGCCCGCACGGTTGATGGCCAGCCGCAAGGCAAGGTCGAGATCAACTACCGCCTGCGCGACTGGGGCGTGTCACGCCAGCGCTATTGGGGATGTCCCATTCCGGTGATCCATTGCGAGGTCTGCGGCACGCTGCCCGTGCCCAAAAAGGACCTGCCCGTCGTGCTGCCCGAGGATGTCAGCTTCGACAAGCCCGGCAATGCGCTGGACCACCACCCGAGCTGGAAGCATGTGAGCTGTCCGCAATGCGGCGGCGAGGCGCGGCGTGAGACCGACACCATGGACACATTTGTCGATTCGTCCTGGTATTACACGCGCTTTACCGCACCGCATGCCGCCACCCCGACCGTGCCCGCGATCGCCAATCGCTGGCTGCCGGTGGACCAGTATATTGGCGGTGTCGAGCACGCGATCCTGCATCTGCTGTATTCGCGCTACTTTACCCGCGCCATGAAGGCGACCGGCCATGTCGGGCTCGACGAGCCGTTCAAGGGCCTGTTCACCCAGGGCATGGTAACCCACGAAACCTATAAGTCACCCACGGGCGACTGGGTCGCCCCGGTCGACGTGGCGGTGGAGACGTTTGGCGAAGGGCGTCGCGCCCGGCATTTGAAATCGGGCGCCCCGATCACCATCGGCTCGATCGAAAAGATGAGCAAATCCAAGAAGAACGTCATCGATCCCGACGAGATCGTCGCTACCTATGGCGCCGATACCGCGCGCTGGTTCATGCTGTCGGACTCCCCCCCGGAGCGCGATGTGCAGTGGACTGAATCGGGCGTCGAGGGGGCCAGTCGCTTCCAGCAACGCATCTGGCGTCTGGTGGGCGACACCATCGAAATCATCAAACAGTCTTCTGGTGTTGTTCGTGAAAAAGACGACAATGAAGGCCTGGCGCTGCGCAAGGTCATTCACCGCGCCGTGCACAATGTCGGCAACGAGATCGAGGGCCTGCGCTTCAACCGCGCCGTCGCCCAGATCTATGAGCTGACCAATGCCCTGGTGCGCGCGTCCGGCATCTGCGCCGTGGCCCCGGCCAGCCGCCTGGCCGCGCTGGAACTGGGTGTTACCCACCTGATCCAGCTGATCGCCCCGATGATGCCCCACCTGGCGGAAACCTGCTGGGAAGCGCTGGGTCAGCCCGGCCTTGTGGCCGACGCCCGCTGGCCGGAGGTTGATCCGGTCATGCTGGTTGACGACGAGGTAACCCTGCCGATCCAGGTCAATGGCAAGCGCCGCGGCGAAATTACCCTTGCCAAGGGCATGGCGGCCGCCGAAGTCGAGAAACTGGTCTTGTCTATGGACGAGATTGTCCGCATGCTGGACGGCAAGGCTCCCAAGAAGATTGTCATCGTCCCGGACAGGATCGTCAATGTCGTGGTCTAAAGCGCTCCGTCACTCGGTACTGGCCGGAATTATGCTGAGCCTGCCCGTCGCCCTCGGCGCCTGCAGCTTTTCGCCGGTCTATAGCGGCACTCTGGCCGCCCAACCGGGCCTCAACCTGGCCTATGCCAAGCCCACCAGCCGGCTGCAGCAGATCATCTATCAGGAACTGGCGCTGCGCTTCGGCCGCTCCGATAGTCAAACCGCGCCTCTGGTGACCGTCAGCGCCATCGGCAGCGCTGCGGAGATGATGGTGACACCCACCACCAACCCGGCCAAGCCACTCATGGTCACCGTCACCGCCACACTGACGATCACCGCGCGCGATGGCAGCGATACCCCGCCCAGAAGCTTCACCCGCAGCGCCACCGCGGACTACACGCGCTCAGGCCAGGTGATGGCAGACAATGCCGCCGCCGAGAATGCGGCCGAGCGCGCCGCCAGGAGTGCGGCCGAATCACTGCGACTGGCCCTGCTGGCAGCGCTGAGCCGCTGATGACGGCGCTCAAGGCCCATGAGGTGGCGCGCTTTGTCACGCGTCCCGATATCGCCGACGGTATCTTTCTCGCCTATGGGCCCGACGCCGGCCTGGTCCGCGAGACCGCGCAGCGGCTGATTCGCAAGCTGAGCGGCGACGACCCCGACGCGGCCAGCATCGTTACACTCGATGGCGCGACGGTCGACGCCGATCCCTCCATTCTGGCTGTCGAAGCCAAGACCATTTCGCTGTTTGGCGGCAAACGCATTGTGCGGGTGCGCGGCGCTGGCAAATCGCTGGTGATGACGCTGACCGAACTACGCGACAACCTGCAGGGCGCGGCCATCGTGCTTGAAGCCGGCAATCTCCCTCCCAGAGACGCCCTGCGCGCCCTGGTGGAAGCCGCCAGGAACGGCCGGGCCCTGCCCTGCTATCCCGACAGCGACGAAGCGCTGCAGACCCTTATTCGCGAGACCTTCAACCAGCAGGGCATTCGCGTCGACGCCGATGTGGTGGCGCTCCTGCGCGAAATTCTCGGCAATGACCGCGAAATCACCCGCCGCGAACTGGAAAAGCTCAGCCTTTACGCGGCAACCAGCAAGCAACTGACCCATGAAGACGTGCTCCTGCTGTGCGCTGACAACGGCATGATGGTGATTGACGCCATTATCGACGCCGCCGCCGGGGGACATGCCGAAAAGCTGGAACTGGCACTCAATCGCGCCCTGTCCTCTGGCGTTGACCCGCAGCGCCTCCTGGCGATGTCCACCATTCACTTTGCCAATCTGCGGCGCTGGCGCACCGAAGTCGACGCCGGCAAGACGCCGCGCGCTGTGCTCGACGGGCAGCGGCCCAAGCCGCACTTCTCCCGCGCCGGTGCCCTTGAGCAGCAATTGCGGCTATGGTCGGACAATGCCCTGGCCACCGCCAGCGCCCGCATTCTGCAGACCACGGGCGACACCAGACGCCGCCCCGCTCTGGCGGATGCAGGCCTGCGACGCGCCTTGCTGGCGATCTGCATGATGGCGGCCGCCCATTGAGTGCGCCGGCAGCGTTTCACGTGAAACGCAGCCACAGCAAATCACCCCAGACAGCGATTAAAGGCTCACCGCGTCCGACGATGCGTGATGATCAGTTGGTGCCGGTCAGCTTGAGACAGATGCCATCGAGCTGTTCCAGCGTCTTGTAGCGGATTTCCAGCTTGCCACCACGCTCGCCATGCGCCAGCGACACTGACAGCCCCAGCGCATCGGACAGACGGCGTTCCAGCGCCACCGTATCCGCATCGCGTTCGCTGCCCGCGCCACTCGGCTTTTTGGTGCCGGCGATATCACGCTGCTGGCTCAGCGCCTCGGCATCGCGCACCGATAGACCACCCGCCACAATCTGGCGCGCCAGCGTGGCAGGGTCCTCGGCGGTGATCAGCGTGCGGGCATGGCCGGCGGTCAGCGTGCCGCTGGCCACCATTTCGCGCACATCCTCGGGCAGGCGCAGCAGGCGCAGCGTATTGGCCACATGCGAGCGGCTCTTGCCGATCACCTGGGCCAGATCCTGCTGGGTATAGTCGAACTGCTCGATCAACTGACCATAGCCCATGGCCTCTTCCAGCGGATTAAGGTCGGCGCGCTGCACATTCTCGATGATGGCAAGCTCGAGCGCTTCCTTGTCGTCCACATCGCGCACGATCACCGGCACGTCATGCAGGCCGGCGCGCTGCGCAGCGCGCCAGCGCCGCTCGCCCGCGATCAGCTCGAATATATTGGGATCCTGACTCGGCCGCACCAGCAAGGGCTGCATCACGCCCTTTTCGCGGATCGAGTTGGTCAACTCCTCAAGCTGCTCATCATTGAACGTGCGCCGCGGATTGGCGCGGTTGGCAATGATGAAATCCACCGCCAGGCGCTTGACGCCACCCGATTCGGTGACGCGGGCGCCCTCAACAATAGCCATGTCGCCAATCAGGGCGGCCAGCCCGCGGCCAAGACGTGTGGGTTTTTCGTTCATGGACGGGCTCCTATGCCGCGTTGAGCTGCCGCTCACGGCGGATCACTTCGGTCGCCAGCCGCAGATAGGCCTGGCTGCCGGCACATTTCAAATCATACAGCAAAGCGGGCTTGCCATAGGACGGCGCCTCCGACAAGCGCACATTGCGCGGAATGACGGTGTCATAAACCAGCGCACCCATTTCATGGCGCACGTCGTTGAGCACCTGTTCGCTCAGATTATTGCGCTTGTCGAACATGGTCATCACCACGCCCTGGATCGACAGGCCCGGATTAAGCGTCGACCGGATCTGCTCGATGGTCTGCAGCAACTGGCTGAGCCCTTCGAGCGCAAAAAACTCGCACTGCAGCGGCACCAGCACCGCATCGGCGGCCACCAGTGAATTGACTGTCAGCAGGTTGAGCGAGGGTGGACAGTCGATCAGGATATAGCTGACCGGCTTGTCATTGATGGTCAGATCGCCCATCTGCTTGAAGGCATTGCGCAGTTTGAAGGCACGGTCGCCATGCTCGGCAATCGTCAACTCCACGCCCAACAGGTCCATGGTCGAGGGGACGATGGCCACATTGGGAACGCTGGTCATGATCGCCGCCTCAGCGACGGTCGCTTCACCGACCAGCAGATCATAGGAGGAGACGTCGCGGTCATTGCGTGAAATGCCCAGCCCGGTCGAGGCATTGCCTTGCGGATCAATGTCCACAATCAGCACGCGCTCGCCCACCGCCGCCAGGGCGGTCGCCAGGTTGATGGCGGTCGTGGTCTTACCCACGCCACCTTTTTGATTGGCCAGTGTCAGGATACGGGGCGCCACTATCGGCCTCCAGCTCGTTCGCCGCTAACTTACTGATTTCGCGCTAAAATTTGTGAGCGTAAGCAGGACACCGCTTCGATCAGTGTCACTAGGTGTTGATACCACGTTAACATCCCAGCGCGTAAGCGTTTCCGCGACTTCTTCAACATGTTCCCCCCCTTTGTGCAGAATCGCCCGGGTTTTTGGGGTCGCGAACGGCGCCATCCAGCTGCAAAGCTGCGGCAGGGATGCCAGGGCGCGGCAGGTAATGACGTCCGGTGCCGGTGTTTCACGTGAATCAACCTGATCGCTGCGGCGGCCTTCCACCGTGATCAACAGCCCGAGCTCGCGCGCCACTGTGCGCAGAAAGCTGACCTTGCGGCCGTTGGGCTCGATCAGCGTGAAGTGGCGATTCGAGCCCTTGAGCGCAATAGCCAATGGAATCGCCGGCAAGCCGCCGCCGCTGCCAATATCCAGAAAGGACTGATCGTCGCCATGCAGCAGCTTCAACACCTGCAGACTATCGGCAAAATGCCGAGTCCAGACCTCATCGAGTGTTTCACGTGAAACAAGATTCTGCACTGCCTGCCATTTTCGCAGCAAAGCAGCATAGGATTCCAGATCGGCGGCCACGGCGTCGAGGGGCCGGGTGAAGTAAGGCGCGTAGGGCGCAATGGCAGCATAGTTGTTCATTAACTGGCCTTGCGCAGTTCGCCGCGACGAATCACCGCCAGCAGCAGGGTAACGGCAGCTGGGGTCATGCCGTCCATGGCCTGGGCCTGGGCGATGGTCTGCGGCCGGAACTGCTGCAGTTTCTGGCGCAGTTCCATCGACAGACCCGGAATGGCCGCATAGTCGATGCCGTCGGGAATCGGCTTCTGCTCATCGCGCCGCACCGCGGCGATATCATCGCGTTGCCGCTCCAGATAGACCGCATATTGCGCGTCAACCATCAATTGCTCGATCACGGGGGCGCTCAACGCGGCAAGCTGCGGCCACAGGCGCGTCACATCGGCAATACCCACATCCGGATAGGACAACAGATCAAACGCTGACCGTGACTTGCCGTCCTCGTTGACGGCGATCCCCGCCTTGCGCGCCACATTGGGTGTGACCGTCAAGCTGCCCAGCAGACTTCTGCCCTGCCCCAGCGCAGCCGATTTTTCCCCGAACTGCGCCCGGCGTTGTGGTCCTACCAGGCCAGTAGCCACCCCCAGCGGTGTCAGCCGCTGGTCGGCGTTATCGGCGCGCAGATGCAGCCGGAACTCGGCGCGCGAGGTGAACATGCGGTAGGGCTCACTGACCCCCCTGGTCACCAGATCATCAATCATCACGCCGAGATAACTCTCGGTGCGCGACAGCACCAGCACATCGCGGCCCAACGCTGCCAGTGCCGCATTGGCGCCGGCCAGCAGGCCTTGTGCCCCGGCCTCTTCATAGCCCGTCGTGCCATTGATCTGGCCCGCCAGATAAAGCCCCGGCTGCCGCTTCAGCTCCAGCGTGGCCCGCAGCTCGCGCGGATCGACATAGTCATACTCGATGGCGTAGCCGTGCTGGATGATGCGGACATTCTCCAGCCCGGGCATGGTACGCAGGAACTCGTCCTGCACTTCCGCCGGCAGCGACGTCGACACGCCATTGGGATAGACGGTCTGGTCATTCTGCCCTTCGGGCTCGAGGAAAATCTGGTGGCTGTCGCGGTCGGCAAAGCGAACAATCTTGTCCTCGATGGACGGGCAATAGCGCGGTCCCCGGCTCTGGATGCGCCCCGAATACATCGCCGAGCGGTGCACATTGGCCGCGATGATCGCGTGGGTTGCCGCCGTTGTGCGGGTGATATGACACGGCACCTGCCGCGTGGTGATGGCCGTGGTCAGCGCGGAAAAAGGCTCAGGCGGATTGTCCCCCGGCTGCTCCTCGAGCACGGCATAATTGATGCTGTCACGGTCGAGGCGCGCCGGCGTCCCCGTCTTGAGGCGTCCCAGCGTCAGGCCAAGCGTCTCAAGCCGCGTAGACAGACCCAGAACGGGCTTTTCGCCAAGGCGGCCAGCGGGATAGCTGTGATCGCCACTGTGAATGAGACCGCGCAGGAAGGTGCCGGTGGTCAGCACCACCGCCTTGCTGCCGAACCGCCTGCCGTCCAGCAGGCGCACGCCACTGACCACGCCATCGGTCACCTCGATATCGTCGACCTCGCCTTCGATGACGTCAAGATTGCTCTGCCCGGCAATGGCGACCTGCATGGCCTTGCGATAGAGCTGGCGATCCGCCTGGGCCCGCGGGCCGCGAACGGCGGGACCCTTGCGGCGATTGAGCACGCGGAACTGGATGCCGGCAGCGTCGGCGACATGCCCCATCAACCCGTCCAGCGCGTCGATCTCGCGCACCAGGTGGCCCTTGCCGAGCCCGCCAATGGCCGGATTGCAGCTCATCTCGCCGATTGTCGCGATCTTGTGGGTGATCAAGGCGGTCGGAACACCCAGGCGCGCGGCGGCCGCCGCCGCCTCACAGCCAGCGTGCCCGCCGCCAACGACGATCACTGCATAGTCAGTCATGGCTCTGATCTCCAGACGCGCTCAATAGGCCAATGTTTCACGTGAATCAATTCCGCGCGGCCACAACACTGTTTCACGTGAATCATTTGCCGATGCAGAAACTGGCAAACAGCCGGTCCAGCACGCGCTCGGCGTCGATCCGGCCAATCAGCCGTTCCAGGGCCTGCGAGGCAATGCGCAGGCTCTCCGCGGCCAGCTCCGGCGCCGCCAATTGTTGCTGGGCCGCTGTCAACGCTGCTATCGCTGCCGCCAGCGCCAGGCGATCCCGTTCGCGACTGATCAGAGCTGGTTCGCCGCTGGCAAGCTCCTGCCCCAGACGCTCAATTGCCGCCAGCAGCGCATCAAGGCCACTACCGCTGCGGGCGGAAACTGTCAGATCGAAGTCCCCGCTCGGGCCAAGATCGCCCTTGGTGCCAATACGCAGACTGGCCTTGCGCCGCAATGCGTCATCTTCTTCGGCAATATCTGGCGCACTCAGCCACAGCACAATGTCGGCCTGCTCGATGGCCAACCGGGCCCGCCGCACGCCCTCGGCCTCGGCCTTGCTGTCGGCATCCCGCAACCCGGCCAGATCGAGCAACACATAGAGTTGCCCGTTGATATCAAGCGGCACTTCGCGCACGTCGCGCGTCGTCCCTGCCTCGTCGGTAACAATGGCAATATCGGATCGGGCCAGCGCGTTGAGCAGACTGGACTTGCCGGCATTGGGAGCGCCGGCCAGCGCTACCCTGATGCCCTCGCGCACAATCCGGCCATACTCGGCTGAGGCCAGGGCTGCGGCAATATCGGCCTGTAGTTCCAGAATATTGTCGCCAAAGCTGTCCGGCAGTGCGTCGGCAACGTCGCCTTCATCGGAAAAGTCCAACCGGGCCTCGATTTCCGCGCGCAGATCAAGCAATTGGTGGCGCCAGGCGTCGATGCGCTGGCTCAAGCCGCCTTCAAAGCGGGCCAGCGCCTGCCTGCGCTGATTCTCGGTCTCGGCATCCAGCAGGTCGCCCAGTCCTTCGATTTCCACCAGATCGAGCTTGCCGTTTTCAAAGGCGCGCCGCGTGAATTCGCCCGCCTCTGCCAGCCGCGCGCCCAGTTTTGTCAGCAGGCGCAGAATGGCGCGGACGCCGGCGGGTGAGCCGTGCACCTGCAATTCGGCACAGTCTTCGCCGGTAAAACTGTGGGGCGCCGGGAAATAGGCCACCAGGCCACGATCAAGCAGCGAATCCTGGCCAATCGGGCGCAGAACCAGGCGCCGTGGCTCTGGAACGCCGCCGCATACGGCCTGCAGGATCTCTGGGACTCTGGGTCCGGACAGCCGGATCACGGCGACACCGGACGGCGGTGTCCCGGAGGAAAGCGCCACAATGGTATCGCCCGATCGCATCTCGATCAGGCCGAAATACGGGCGGCAGCAAACAGCGGCGCGCCCATAGTTCTAAGTGTTCATCGAATCGAAGAAGTCGGAATTCGTCTTGGTCTGACGGACCTTGTCCATCAGGAACTCCATGGCGTCGATCGTCCCCATTGGATTGAGGATGCGGCGCAGCACATACATCTTCTTGAGGATGTCGGGCTCGATCAGCAGCTCTTCCTTGCGCGTGCCCGACTTGGTGATGTCGATGGCCGGGAAGATGCGCTTGTCGGCAACCTTGCGATCGAGAATGATTTCCGAGTTGCCGGTACCCTTGAACTCTTCAAAGATCACTTCGTCCATGCGCGAACCGGTGTCGATCAGCGCCGTCGAAATGATGGTCAGCGAGCCGCCATCCTCGATATTGCGGGCGGCACCGAAAAAGCGCTTGGGGCGCTGCAAGGCATTGGCGTCAACACCACCGGTCAGCACCTTGCCCGATGACGGGACAACAGTGTTGTAGGCGCGGCCGAGACGCGTGATCGAATCGAGCAGGATCACCACGTCGTGCTTGTGCTCGACCAAGCGCTTGGCCTTTTCGATCACCATTTCGGCAACCTGCACGTGGCGGCTGGCGGGTTCGTCAAAGGTCGAGGAAATGACTTCGCCACGCACCGAGCGCTGCATATCGGTCACTTCTTCGGGCCGTTCGTCAATCAACAACACGATCAAATAGCATTCGGGGTGATTGGCAGCGATCGATTGTGCGATATTCTGCAACAGTACCGTCTTACCGGTACGTGGCGGAGCAACAATCAAGGCGCGCTGACCCTTGCCGAGCGGCGCCACCAGATCGAGCAGCCGTGCCGAACGATCCTTGATCGTCGGATCGGGCATTTCCATGCGCAGGCGTTCTTCGGGGTAGAGCGGCGTCAGATTGTCGAAATTGACCTTGTGGCGGACCGCCTCAGGATTTTCGAAATTGATGGTGTTGACCTTGAGCAGGGCGAAATAGCGTTCGCCATCCTTGGGCGAGCGAATCTGGCCTTCGACCGTGTCACCGGTGCGCAGTCCGAAGCGCCGGATCTGGCTGGGACTGACATAGATGTCGTCGGGACCCGGCAGATAATTGGCATCCGGCGAACGCAGAAAACCAAAACCGTCCGGCAGGATCTCAACGACGCCTTCGCCGGTGATGTCCACTTCCTGGGCGGCCAGTTCCTTGAGGATGGCAAACATCAATTCCTGTTTGCGCATGGTCGAGGCGTTCTCGACCTCGTGTTCTTCGGCGAACACCAGCAATTCGGCCGGAGATTTGGCCTTGAGCTCGCTGAGCTTCATATTCTGCATGTAATCGATAAACCCTTGAGGGAAATCTGGACGTGTAGTCGATCTGGGAGGGGTAGGCACCGCGCAGCGACCCGGGCGGGTCGGCTTGTGAATGGGATGCGTTGCACGCCACATAACGCGATCCGGGCGCCGTTTCAAGGATGAACCGCCATCCAAAGCGCAGATTCACGTGAAACAGCAACAGGGCCAGACCAAAACCGCAGCAGCGGCGCGATTCTCCGAGAGCCCGGCAATGCTGGAACGGCAATCGCCTAGAACGGTTTTACGATCACCATGATGACGATGATGATCGCCAGCACGAACGGAATTTCGTTGATTGCCCGGAAGAATTTATGGCTGCGCCTGTTGCGGTCTTCGGCAAATGCCCGGCGCAGCGAACCATAGAACCCTTGCACGCCGGTCAGCACGATCACACTCAGCGCCTTGACCCACATCCAGCCCTGCGAAAAGTCCACCAGGCCATAGCCAAAGGCCAGCCACAGGCCAAAGATCCAGCTGGCGATCATCGCCGGGGTGGTGATGCCGCGATAGAGCTTGCGTTCCATGGTCTTGAAGGTCTCGGACGCCTCCGAACCCACGGCCACCCCGGCGTGATAGACAAACAGCCGCGGCAGATAGAGCAGCCCCGCCATCCAGGCGATTACCGAGAGCACATGCGCCGCCTTGACCCATTCCATCACCGAAAACTCCTCAGCAGTTGCAAGGCTCTAGCCGTTCTTGACCCGGTCAATCAGCTGCGCCACATGCTCAATCGGGGTCTCCGGCACAATGCCATGTCCCAGATTGAAAATGTGCGGTCGATCGCTGAACGCGTCGATAATCCTGTCCACACGGGCATCCATCTGCGCCCCGCCGACCACCAGGCGCAGCGGATCAAGATTGCCCTGCACCGGCAAGTCCTTTGGCAGCTGCTTGCTGGCAAAATCCAGCGGCGTCGCATAATCAAGCCCCAGCGCATTGACCCCGGTTGCTGCCGCATAGCGCGCCAGATTGCCCGCCGCACCCCGTGGAAAGCCGATGATCGGCGCATTGGGCACCCTGGCCCGCACCCCCTCGACAATCCGTCGATTGGGTTCGATCACCCGCTCGTCAAAAGCGGCATCGTCCAGATTAAGCGCCCAGCTTTCAAACAATTGCACCACATCGGCGCCGGCGGCGAACTGGGCCACCAGATAGTCGATACTGGTCTGCACCAGAATATCCATCAGCTGCGCAAAGGCTTCGGGGTACCGCACCGCGAACAATCGCGCCGCCGCCTGATCGGTCGAGCCCCGACCGCCGATCATATAGGTCGCCACCGTCCAGGGAGAACCACAGAAGCCGATCAGGGTCTTTTCAGGTGCCAGCGCCGCTTTGAGTCCCTTAAGGGTCTCCAACACTGGCGCCAGATGATCGAGGGCGCGCTCCGGCTGCAACGACGCAATGCTGGTTTGATCCACCGGATCCAGGATCGGTCCTTCGCCTTGTTCAAAGCGGACTTTCTGGCCGAGTGCGTCGGGGATCACCAGAATATCGGAGAACATGATCGCTGCATCGAGATCGAACCGGCGCAGGGGCTGCAGTGATACTTCAATCGCCAGCTCTGGATTGTAGCAGAGTTCGAGAAAGCTCTTGGCCTTGATCCGGGTCTGCCGGTACTCAGGCAGATAGCGTCCCGCCTGGCGCATGATCCAGATGGGTGGCCGTGCCTGACGCTGGCCAAGCACGGTGTCGAGCAAAGGTTTACCGGTCACGTTTGACTCCTTCCAAAACCCCTAAAGAGTCTTTCTGACTTCGTATTTGTATTATCATGACGGTGTTTTGCGGCAATTCACGCGCTTCCACAATCACCATGGCTCGTGGCACAAGCGCGCAGCGTGATGGTTAACACTATGTTAACACCGTCGCGGCGGGCTGGTGGTAACCGGTCCTTAACACTCCTTAACGAAAGCTTAACAGGCCGACTCCGGAGTCAATGATTCGCTGCGCCATGTGTACAACCGCTTGGTAAGCCGGTGGCCGCCTGACCGGGTTATCCCCAGAGCTATGCAAGGCCTGCCGCGCCGGGGCTCGAAGTCGGCGTGTTAACAATTTGGTAACCAGGTCGAACAAGTTTGCCCTTTGGTCAAAGTCATGAGTCATTGTCACAGCTTGGGCTTGAGCTGTGCATGACAGTGTGGAAAACATGTCTCCATGTTGATCCTCGCCTCACAGAGTAACACCCGCAAAGCCCTGCTGCAGCAGGCCGGATTGAGTTTTGTCACCGTCCCCGCCAGCATCGACGAGCGGACGCTGGAATCCGATGCTGTTGCCGCTGGCGGCGACGGGCGCGACGTGGCCCTGTTACTGGCCCGGCACAAGGCTGAAGCGGTGGCCCGCAATCATCCCGGTGCTCTTGTCATTGGCGCCGATCAGACCTTGAGCCTGGGCACCACGTTGCTGCACAAGCCGGTAGATCGCGCCGATGCCGCCGCCCAGCTCGAGCATTTGCGCGGCAAGACCCATCGCCTGCATGCAGCGGTGACCCTGGTGCGTCACGATAGCGTGCTCTGGTCCGATATTCAGACGGCCGAGCTCACCATGCGCGACTTCACGCCGAGCGAGCGCGATGACGTCCTGGACCGGGAGGGCGACGCCATCTTCGGCTCGGTTGGCGGCTATCGCCTCGAAGGTCCGTCCATTCACCTGTTCGAAAAGGTCGTCGGCGACTATTTCACCATTCTGGGCCTGCCGCTTTTACCGCTACTGGCTGCCCTGCGCGCCATTGCGCCCGAGACGCTCAGGTGACGATCAAAGCCTTTGTCATCGGCCATCCGATCAATCACTCACGCTCGCCGCTGATCCATCGCACCTGGCTGGCCGAACATGGCATTGATGGCAGCTACGAGCCCATCGATGTGCCGCCCGACGCCCTGCCGGCATTTTTTGATCGGTTGCGCAGCGGCGAATTTGCCGGCGGCAATGTGACCATTCCACACAAGCAGGCAGTCTTTGCGCTGTGTGATGAGGTCGACCCGCTGGCGCGCACCATAGGGGCGGTCAATACGCTGGTGGTGCGCGACGGCAAGGTCCTGGGCAGCAATACCGACTATCTGGGCTTTCTGGGTAATCTTGATGCCGGTGCGCCGCAGTGGGAGCGATCGGCTCAACCCACCATCGTGCTGGGTGCCGGCGGCGCCGCACGGGCCATACTGGTCGCGCTGCAGAACCGCCAGATCCCGGTGCACCTGCTCAATCGCACCCTCGCCACGGCCGAAAGCCTGGCCGCCGACATTGGCGGCGCTATCACGCCCGGTGCCCTGAGCGATTTCAATGCGCTGGCGCCAGCGGCGGGCCTCGTGGTCAACACCACCTCCATTGGCCTGCATGGCACGCGCTTTGAGGGCTTTGACCTCGGCCGATTGCCCGACAATGCCCTGGTCACCGATATCGTCTATGTGCCTCTGTTGACCCCCTTGCTGGCCGACGCCAAGGCGCGCGGCCTGCGTACTGTTGATGGTCTGGGCATGTTGCTGCATCAGGCGGTACTGGGCTTTGCCGCCTGGTTTGGCGTAACCCCGCAGGTGACGCCCGCCTTGCGCCGCGTTGTTGAAGCATCGCTGGAGCCTTGAGCATGTGGCGTATCGGCCTGACCGGCTCCATCGCTACTGGAAAATCCACCGTCTTGCAGGCGTTCGCCGATCTCGGCGTGCCGGTGTTTTCCGCCGATCAGGCAGTCGCAGAACTCTATGCCGGCGAAGCTGTTGGGCCAGTTGCGGCAGCGTTCCCCGGCACCGCGCCCGACGGCGTCATCGACAAGGTGGCGCTGTCACGCGCCCTCACCGCGGACCCGGCCGGCTTTGCCCGGCTCGAGGCCATTGTCCACCCGCTGGTGCGCGCCCGCATTGCAGAATTCCTTGATAGCGCCGAGCGACAGGGGCACGCCCTGGCCGTGGTCGAAGTGCCGCTGCTGTTTGAAAGCGGCTTTGACTATGGCTTTGACGCCATTGCCGTGACCTGGGTCGATGACGCCATCCAGCGGCAGCGGGCCCTGGCGCGGCCGGCAATGAGCGGGGAAAAGCTCGATACCATGCTTGCCCGCCAGCTGCCTCAGGCCGACAAGAAGGCTCGGGCCAGCTATCTGTTTGATACCGACCTGCCCAAAGCCAGGATACGAGAGATGGTGGCGGCGCTGGTCGCCAGCATTCGCGCCAAGGACCTCAAACCATGAACCCTGCCGCCGATCCCGCCCTCAATCGCGAAATCGTGCTGGATACCGAAACCACCGGCCTGTCGCCGGCTGCCGGCGATCGGCTGGTTGAAATCGGCTGCGTCGAGCTGATCAACCACATTCCCTCGGGCCGGCACTTCCACGTTTACGTCAATCCGCAGCGCTCCATGCCCGAAGAGGCGTTTCGCGTGCATGGGCTGAGTGAGGAATTTCTGGCCGACAAGCCATTGTTTGGCGCTGTGGTCGAGGATTTCCGCGCCTTTATCGGCGACGCGACGCTGGTGATCCACAATGCCTCCTTCGATATGGGCTTTCTCAATGCCGAGCTCGAACGGGTCGGCCACAAGCCGCTGGCCAACAAGGTGATCGATACGGTCATGCTGGCGCGTCAGAAGCATCCCGGCGCCCGGGTCAGCCTTGATGCCATGTGCAAGCATTATGGCATCGACAATACCCGCCGCACGCTGCATGGCGCTCTGCTCGACAGCGAAATCCTGGCCGAGGTCTATCTCGAGTTGCTCGGCGGCAAGCAGGTCAGCCTGGCCCTGATCGCCGAAACGACCGTCTCGGGCGTCGACGCCATTGCCACGCGCGTCACCGCCTCGCAGCGCCCCCGTGCCCTGCCCCAGCGGCTGACCCCCGACGAGGCCGCCGCCCATGCCGCCTTCATTGCCACCCTGGGCGAGGAGTCGATCTGGCAGCGCTATCGCGCCGCTGCGTCCTGAGCACCAGTCAATAAAAAAACCCCGGAGCGATCCGGGGTTTTTGCTGATTGGCAAGGCTCGCCGATCAGTTCGGCTTGCCCGTGCCATCGGGCGCCGCCGGCGCGGTGGCGCCCTGCTGGGCAGCCAGCTTGGCCATGTTCTGCCGATAGATGGCGGCAAAATCGACTGGTTCCATCATCAGGGGCGGGAAGCCGCCCTGCTGGGTGACGCTGGCCAGCACCTGGCGGGCAAACGGGAAGATCAGGCGCGGGCACTCGATCATCAGCAGCTGGCTGAGCGTCGCCTCGGGGACATTCTTGAGCCGGAACACGCCGCCATAGATCAATTCGACATTGAACAGCACGGTCTGCTCGCGATTGGCCTTGGCATTGAGCGTCAGCTCAACGGCATAGACCTCCTCGGTCTGCTTCTTGACGGCGACCGAAATCGAGACGTTGAAGGCCGGATTGGCGCCGCCTGCCATGATCGAGCCCGGTGCGCCCGGATTCTCGAACGACAGATCGCGGATATACTGACCCACCATGTTCATGGAAGGCGTGTTTTCCTGGGCTGTTGCGTCGCCCTGGGTCTCGTCACTCATAGACGGTTCCTTTGTCGAAAAAGCGTTGTTGCTGGCTACCATCTTTGTGCTGGAGCCACAAGCACACCCCGGCCCCAACGGTTACTGCGGCCGATAGTCATCCTCGTCCAGATCGATGGTGCCGGGTCCCCCCATGCGGGGGTTTTCGGCCTGCCTTGTGCTGCGATAGCTGGCGCTGGCACTGACCACGGTCAGGCGGCTGGCCAGACCCGCATAGATCCAGCCGCGCACCGGCGGCAGCAGCAGGGCCAGCGCCACGATATCGCTGAGAAATCCGGGCAGCACCAGCAACAGGGCCGCCAGCCCGATCATCATGGTTTCGGCAATGGTGCGGCCCGGCAATTGACCGCTGCTCATATTGTTGCGCAACTGGCCGACGATCTGCAGGCCCTGCTGACGCAGCAGCAGGCCACCGAGCAGCGCCGCGCCGATAATCAGCGCCAGGGTGGGCCACAGGCCGATGCTCTGACCCACCTTGATGAACAAGGCGATCTCGATAATGGGGAGCACAAGCAGGCCGAGAGCAAAAAAACGGGCCAAAACTGGGTATCCTTCTCGAACAAAGCGCGGCAAAACGGCGTTTACCCCAACGTGAACTGGTTTTGGGGTGAGGCTTTGCCTATATATAGTTCAAATCGGGCGCGCCGCGAGCGCTGCCGTGATATTTTCCATCCTAGCCGACCGTAAGGTACCTGCCCAATGGACGAATTCTTCGATCTGCCCACTCTCATCGTGATCGCCGTCGCGGTTTTTGTCCTGTTCCGGCTGCGCTCGGTGCTCGGCACCCGCACCGGCACGGAACGGCCGCCACTCGAACGGCGCAAGCCCAGCAATGCCCCCGCCAATGAAGACACCGTCGTGCCGCTCCGTCCGCGCGGCGCGCCGGCACCCGAACTCGACGATGAGCGCCGCGCCCGCAAGCTCGAGGCCGAGATCGAACAATTCGCCCATGGCGATGCCGAACTGGCCGCCGGCTTCAAGGCGGTGGCCGAGGCCGATGCCAGCTTCACCCCCAAATCTTTCCTCGATGGCGCCAAGCAGGCCTATGAGATGATCGTCACCGGCTACGCCGCCGGCGATCGGCCAATGCTGAAGAATCTGCTGGAAAAGGACGTGTTTGACGGCTTTCAGCGCGCCATTACCGAGCGCGAAGCGGCCGGCCAGACCGTCGATTTCACCTTTGTCGGCCTGCCCAAGGTGGAATATGCCGACGCCGAATTCGACGGCAAGAATGTACTGGTGACCGTCCGCTTCCATGCCGAAGTGGTGTCGGCCACCCGCGACAAGGATGGCGAGCTGGTGGAAGGCAATGCCGATCAGGTCCAGACCATCGCCGATGAATGGACCTTCGCCCGCAATCCGAAATCGCGCGATCCGAACTGGAAAGTCATTACCACCAGCCAGCTCGACTGATCCACGGCCCCAAGCGTCCGGTTCATTGCCATGTCCAAGCGTGATCCCAAGCGCCTGCCACACGATTTCCACCTCTGGACGACCGTCGCCGCGACGGTCGATCCGCTGCGTCGCAAGGGGCTGCTCAAGCTGGGGACCGGCCCCCTGCCGCTGCCGGGCGAGGAGCGGTCCGCCCCGCCCGACGACCAGGCCGGCGTCAAGCCGGCGCCCCGCCGCCTGCCGCCGCGCCAGCCTTTCCTGCCGCCCTATCAGGCACCGGCGCCGAATGCCCAGCGGCCCGACAAGGCAGTTGACCCCTCGATCCGCAAGAAGCTCGGCCGCGGCCGGCTCGACATCGATGGCAGGATCGACCTGCACGACATGACGCAGTCGCAGGCGCGGGACGCGCTGCATCGCTTTGTCCAGGCCAAGGCGGCCCAGGGCGCCCGCACCATTCTGGTGATTACCGGCAAGGGCCTCAAATCCGACGATGACTATATCGCCGCCATGACCGGCAGGGGGATTTTGCGCACCATGCTGCCGATCTGGCTCAATGAACCCGTGCTGTCCTCCCTGGTCTCGGGCTGGTCGGCGGCGGCGCGCGGTCATGGTGGGGAGGGGGCGTGGTATGTGCGCCTGCGCCGTCGATGACCCCGCTGGGCGTCAGGATGAGGCAAATGCGCGCCGAGCGCGGCGTGTCCCTCAAGGACATGGCGGCGGCCATCAATGTCTCGAGCGCCTATCTCTCGGCGCTTGAGCATGGAAGGCGCGGCAAGCCGACCGGCTTTCTGCTGCACCGCATCATCGCCTTTTTCAACGTCATCTGGGACGAGGCCGAGGAGCTGCAGCGCCTCGCCGAGATCAGCGATCCCAAGATCACCATCGATACCGGCGGGCTGGCCCCCGAGGCGACCGAGCTGACCAACCGGCTGGCCGGCGCCATCGGCAAGCTCGACGCCGAGGATCTGCGCGCCCTGCGCGACGAACTGATGCGGCGCAGCAGCAAGAAGCGCTAGTTCTCTCGCACCCACCTAGTTCCCTCGCACCCACTGAGCGCCCCGATATCGGGGTCAAGCGACCCCCCTCCCTTGGTCCCTCCCCGCAAGGGGGAGGGTGTCGACTGAAAACGCAGGCGTTTCGCTACAGCACGAACTTGCTCAGATCGGTATCGCCAGCCAGCTTGCCCACCTTGTCGGCGACGAAGGCCGCGTCGATGGCGATGGTCTGGCCCTGCTTGTCGGGCGCGTCGAAGCTGATGTCTTCCACCAGCCGCTCCATCACCGTCATCAGGCGGCGGGCACCGATGTTTTCCACACTGTCATTGACCAGCACCGCCGCGTCGGCAATCGCCTCGATGGCGTTCTGGGAGAATTCCAGCGTCACCCCTTCGGTCGCCATCAGCGCGATATACTGCTTGATCAGGCTGGCCTCGGTGTCGTTGAGGATCTGGATGAAATCGCCGCGCGTCAGCGCCTTCAGCTCCACCCGGATCGGCAGGCGACCCTGCAATTCGGGCAGCAGGTCGCTCGGCTTGCTGACATGGAAGGCGCCCGAGGCGATGAACAGGATATGGTCGGTATTGACCGGGCCATACTTGGTCGCAACGGTGGTGCCCTCGATCAGCGGCAGCAGGTCGCGCTGCACGCCTTCGCGTGACGGTCCGCCCTGCGCCCCGCCTTCGCGATGGGCCACCTTGTCGATCTCGTCGATGAAGACAATGCCGTGGTTTTCCACCAGATCGATGGCCTCGACCTTGAGCTGGTCCTGATCGAGCAGCTTGTCGGCTTCCTCGGCGATCAGCGGCTCATAGGCGTCCTTGACCTTGATCTTGCGCTTGACGCCGCGCCCGCCCATGGCCGATTTGAACATGTCCGAAAGGTTGATCATGCCGATGCCGCCATTGGGCATGCCGGGGATTTCAAAGCCGCCGGTATTGCTGGACGGCGTCATCTCGATCTCGATTTCGCTGTCATCGATCTCGTTATTGCGCAGCTTCTTGCGAAACGAGTCGCGGGTCGCCGGCGTCGCCGAGGTCCCCACCAGCGCATCAAGCACCCGGTCTTCGGCATTCTGGTGCGCCTGGGCCTGCACATCGGCGCGGCGCTTGTCGCGCAGCACGGCAATGCCGGCTTCCACCAGATCGCGGATGATCTGCTCGACATCGCGGCCGACATAGCCCACCTCGGTGAACTTGGTGGCTTCCACCTTGATGAACGGCGCCTGGGCCAGCCGGGCCAGGCGGCGCGAAATCTCGGTCTTGCCGACGCCGGTCGGCCCGATCATCAGGATATTCTTCGGGCTCACCTCGCGCCGCAATTCGGGCGGCAGCTGCTGCCGGCGCCAGCGATTGCGCAGCGCCACGGCGACAGCCCGCTTGGCGTCGTTCTGGCCGACAATATGGCGGTCGAGCTCGGAGACGATCTCGCGCGGGGAGAAATTGGTTTCAGTCATTTCAGTCTGTCTTTCCTGGTGCCTTGTCGAGCAAGCGCACCATCATGTGTTCGTCGATATAGCGACCGTTCACGTAGAGGCGGCGGGGGTCGGTGCCGTAGATCCTGAAGCCCGCCTTCTCATAGAGGCGGATGGCCGGCAGGTTGTGCGTGCCCACCATCAGGTGCACCTGCAGCACCTCGCTGCTGGCATGGTCGATGGCGGTTTCGAGCAGGGCCAGCGCCGCGCCGGTGCCGCGCATGGCGGGTTTGAGGTAGACCTGCAGCAGCCAGCCGCGATGGGACTCGCGCTCGCCACTGTCGCGGTCGTAGAGCACCATCCCGGCCAGCTCGCCCGTCTCCGTCACCACCCCGAACAGCGCCCGAAGGCTGAGGAAATCCTCGATCTCGGTCGCCGGCCGGGCCGCAAAGCTCTCCGCCGCGGTGCCATAGGCCTCCGGATGGTTGGTCAGGGCCTCAAGGCGCAGGGCGTGATAGGCGGCGAAGTCCTTGCGCGTCAGACGGCGGACGGCCCAGCTCACGGATCGAGCTCGATGGCTTCAAGCGTCACATTGCCATTGGTGTAGACGCAGATCTGTTCGGCAATCGCCATGGCGCGGCGCGCCACTTCCTCGGCATCCATCTCGGTGCCCTGATGCAGCGCCAGGGCGGCGCTCAGCGCATAATTGCCGCCCGAGCCAATCGCGGTGACGCCGTGGTCGGGGGTCAGCACATCGCCCGTGCCGGTGAGCACCAGCGTGTCCTTCTTGTCGGCCACGATCATCATGGCCTCAAGCTTGCGCAGATAGCGGTCGGTGCGCCAGTCCTTGGCCAGTTCCACCGCCGCGCGCATCAATTGATCGGGATATTGCTCAAGCCGGGCTTCGAGCCGCTCAAACAGCGTGAAGGCGTCGGCGGTGGACCCGGCAAAGCCGCCGATCACCTTGCCGCCGGCCAGCCGGCGCACCTTCTTGGCGGTGTGCTTCATCACGGTCTGGCCCATCGAGACCTGACCGTCGCCCGCCACCACCACCTTATTGCCCTTGCGCACGGAAACGATGGTTGTCCCGTGCCAACCGGGAAATGCTGAATCACTCATGATGGGAAAATTACTCCAGAACCGTTGCGTGATATTTAGGTGGTGAGGCAGCGATTGCAATGCATGGCGCGGCGCCGCGCGGTCGGCGGACCGCACGGTTGAGGCAGCAGAGCGGGCCCCGAGGCGTCTGCCGCCTCTGGTAAGCAAAAATAGTGAGACGGTATCCGCCTCGGGGCGCCGGTTTTTGGAACTGTACGGCGGCACGGGGTCGCTCGCCCTCGCACGGCCGGACTGGAACCTGTGCGGCAGGCAAAAGCCACACCCGGCTCACCCCGCCACTGTTCGCCTGCAGGCCGCCCGTGCGGAGTGATGGGCATGAGTATGCGGCCGGTTCTGCCGGCGGGGACAAGATGGACAGGTTTTCTTGTGTCAAAGCCGGCCCCCCACCCTCATTCCCTCCCCACAAAGGGGAGGGAGGCCTGTCCGGCACGGGCAAAACCACTCTGCCCGGGACCGTTGTTTTGTCGTCGCCCTTCCCCTTGTGGGGAGGGATCAGGGGTGGGGGTATTCTCGCGCGCCGGACTTGCGAAATGGTACGCCCGGCACTGAAGCTGCCGTCAACCACCCCTGGCAACGCTATCTTTATGCGTTTGCGCTTATCTGCTAGGACAGCGCCGACCATTCGAAAGAGCCAGATCATGCGTACCGCCCAGATTGCCCGCAAGACCAACGAGACCGAGATCAAGGTCTCGATCAACCTCGACGGCACCGGTGCGCACGCCATGGCGACCGGGGTGGGGTTCTTTGACCACATGCTCGACCAGCTCAGCCGCCACTCGCTGATCGATATGGATGTGGCCTGCAGCGGCGACCTGCACATTGATTTCCACCACACGGTGGAAGATGTCGGCATTGCCCTGGGCCAGGCCGTGAGCCAGGCACTGGGCGACAAAAAGGGCATCCGCCGCTATGCCTCGGCCGATCTGCCGATGGACGGCACGCTGACCCGCGCCGCGCTCGATGTGTCCGGCCGCCCGTTCCTGGTGTTCCGGGCCGAATTTTCGCGCGACAAGATCGGCGAGATGGACACCGAACTGTTCCGCGAATTCTTCCAGGCCTTTGCCAGCAATGCCGGCATCACCCTGCATATCGAAAATTTCTACACCGACAATAACCACCATCTGGCCGAGTCGATGTTCAAGGCGGTGGCCCGGGCGCTGCGCCAGGCTGTGGAAATCGATCCGCGCGCGGCCGATCGGGTGCCGAGCACCAAGGGCACGCTCTAGGCTTTTGTTTTCGCGCCTTTTGCACTAGATCGTCCCCATCCAGGGTGGCACCCCGGGCCCGCCTGTCGCGTCGTGCATAAAGACGGGTCAAGGCCGGGGCCATCCCGAGATCTCAAGATGGATTGCGGCCTGCGCCGGAATGACATCGCGGTGCTGGAGAAAAGTGTGACCCTTTACGCCATCTTCGATCCCAGGCTCGGCAAGCCCGCCTTGCCGGCGGCGATCCCGGAACGCTTCTCCTGGCTGGCCGCCCTGCTGCCGCCGGTGTTTCTGCTGCGCCACGGGCTCTGGCTTGAGCTGGTGGTGTTCTGCGTCAAGCTGGTCGCGCTGATCCTGCTCGCGCCGTTCATCGGCGATGGCGCCGCCTTCCTGCTCTATGGGCTGCTGGCCCTCTGGCTCGGCTTTGCCGCCCCCGGCCTGCGCCGCCACGGCCTGGCCTGGCGCGGCTGGCGCCATCGCGGCGACCGCGTCGCCGCCAGCGCCGATCTCGCCCAATTGGAGGCAATGCAATGAGCCTGGTGACGATTATCGATTACGGCGCCGGCAATCTGCACTCGGCGGCCAAGGCATTCGAGCGCATGGCCCAGGGGCTGGGCGGCATCACCATCGAGGTGACCGCCGACCCCGAGCGCGTGCGCCAGGCCGACCGCATCATGCTGCCCGGCGTCGGCGCCTTTGCCGACTGCAAGGCCGGGCTCGATGCCGTGCCCGGCATGGTCGAGGTGCTTGAAGAGGCTGTCATCGCCGGCGGCACGCCATTTCTGGGCGTCTGCGTCGGCATGCAGCTGATGGCCAGTGAAGGGCGCGAAAAAACCGTGACCCCGGGCCTGGGCTGGATCCCCGGCGCGGTGGAGGCGATTGTCCCGTCCGACCCGGCGCTCAAGGTGCCGCATATGGGCTGGAACACCATTGCCATCACCAGGGCCCACAAGCTGTTCGACAATATCCCCGATGGCCCCGACGGGCTGCACGCCTATTTCGTGCACTCCTATCACCTGGTCACCGACAGCCCGGACACGCTGCTCGCCACCACCGATTATGGCGGCCCGCTGACCGCCTGTGTCGGTCGCGACAACATGTTCGGCACCCAGTTCCATCCCGAAAAGAGCCAGGCGCTGGGCCTGCAATTGATCGAGAATTTCCTGAGGTGGACGCCGTGATCCTGTTTCCTGCCATCGATCTGAAAGACGGCCAGTGCGTGCGCCTCAAGCTGGGCGACATGGATCAGGCCACCGTGTTCAACGACAATCCGGCGGCCCAGGCCAGGAGCTTTGAGGCAGAGGGGTTCGAATATCTGCATGTCGTCGATCTCAACGGCGCCTTTGCCGGCCAGAGCGTCAATGGCGCGGCGGTCGACGCCATCCTCAAGGCGGTGACATTTCCGGTGCAGCTGGGCGGCGGCATCCGCACCCTGGCCCATATCGAAAGCTGGCTCGACAAGGGCCTGGCCCGGGTGATTCTGGGCACGGTGGCGGTGCGCGACCCCGCTCTGGTGAAGGAAGCCGCCAGCAAATGGCCCGGCCAGGTCGCCGTGGGCATCGATGCGCGCGCCGGCATGGTGGCGGTGGAAGGCTGGGCGGAAACCTCTGAGCTTTCCGTGGTCGAACTGGCCCGGCGCTTCGAGGGCGCTGGGGTCGCCGCCATCATCTATACCGATATCGACCGCGACGGCGTGCTGGCCGGCATCAACTGGGACGCCACCCTGGAGCTGGCCCGCGCCACCTCCATTCCGGTGATCGCCTCGGGCGGGTTGGCCTCGATGGCCGATATCGAGCGCATGACCCGGCCCGAATACGCCGTGCTCGAAGGCGCTATCTCCGGCCGCGCGCTCTATGACGGGCGCATTGATTCACGTGAAGCACTGGCCATGTTGCGGGGTACGCCATGAGTCTCAAGATCCGCCTGATCCCCTGCCTCGACGTCATGGATGGCCGTGTCGTCAAGGGCGTCAACTTCGTCGATCTGCGCGATGCCGGTGATCCGGTCGAGGCCGCCATGGCCTATGACGCCGCGGGCGCCGATGAGCTGACCTTTCTCGACATCACCGCCAGCCATGAGGGCCGCGACACCATTCTCGATGTCGTTGCCCGCACCGCCGAGCACTGCTTCATGCCGCTGACCGTGGGCGGCGGGGTGCGCAGCATTGACGATATCCGCAAGCTGCTGCTGGCCGGAGCCGACAAGGTGGCGATCAATTCAGCGGCGGTGAACGACCCCGATTTCATCGCCCGCGCCGCTGACAAATTCGGCAATCAGTGCATCGTCGTTTCGGTCGACGCCAAGCAGCGCCTGACCCGGGCGGTGGGCGGCGACAATGTTTCGGCGTGGGAAATCTTCACCCATGGCGGGCGCAAGCCGACCGGGCTGGACGCGGTGGAATTTGCCAGCCGCATGGTGGAACGTGGCGCCGGCGAACTGCTGGTCACCTCGATGGATCGCGACGGCACCAAGTCCGGCTTTGACCTGGCGCTGACCCGCACCATTGCCGATGCGGTGCCGGTGCCGGTCATTGCCTCGGGGGGCGTCGGTGCGCTGCAGGACCTGGTCGATGGCGTGATCGAGGGCCATGCCAGCGCCGTGCTGGCCGCCTCGATCTTCCATTTCGGCACCTTCACCATTCCCCAGGCCAAGGCCTATCTGGCGGCCCATGGCGTTCCCGTGCGCCAGGACCGCCCGGCTTAGGTCGTAGTGACGCCGGGCATGGCTTTGCGCTACAGCTGCCCCCCAATGCGATGTCACCCCGGGCCCAACCCGGGGTCCATCCCGAGATCTCAAGCTGGATCCCGGCCTTCGCCGGGATGACGTCGTGGATGAGGAGCCTTGACTGCCATGACCCTGGACGACCTGGACGCCCGCCTGGCCCTGCGCGCCGCTGCCGCGCCGGAGGACAGCTACACCGCGCAGCTGCTCAGCCGCGGCATTGAAAAATGCGCGCAGAAACTGGGCGAAGAAGCCACCGAAGCGGTGATTGCGGCGGTCACGGCCAACCGGCCCGAACTGATCAAGGAGAGCGCCGACGTGCTCTATCACCTGCTGGTGCTGCTGCGCGCCGCCAACGTGCCGCTCGGCGCGGTGATGGCCGAGCTCGATGCCCGCACCGCCCGCTCGGGCCTGGCCGAAAAAGCCGCCCGCCAGGATCCGCAATAATGGCGCGACGCAAACCGGTGCTGGCGCCCTACCACCATTTCACCAAGGCGCAATGGGGTGCCCTGCGCGCCGACGAGCCGATGACGCTGACCCGCGAGGACATTGCCCGGCTGCGCACGCTGAGCGACCCGATCTCGCTCGAAGAGGCCGAAGCCACCTATCTGCCGTTGACCCGCCTGCTGTCGTTCTATGTCGAGGCGGTGCAGGGCCTGCACAATGTCTCGTCGCGGTTTCTGCAGACCCCCGACCAGAAGGTGCCCTTCATCATCGGCGTCGCCGGTTCGGTGGCGGTGGGCAAATCGACCACAGCGCGCATTCTGCAGGCGCTGCTGCAGCGCTGGCCGGCCAGCCCAAGGGTTGACCTGGTGACCACGGACGGCTTTTTGTACCCCAACAAGGTGCTGGAAAAGCGCGGCATCATGGACCGCAAGGGCTTCCCCGAAAGCTATGACCGGGCCCGCTTCGTGGCGTTTCTGGGCGACATCAAATCGGGCAAGACCAATGTCAAGGTGCCGGTCTATTCCCACCTGGTCTATGACGTGGTGCCGGGCAGCGAAGTGGTCATTGAGCACCCCGACATCCTGATCGTGGAAGGGCTCAATATCCTGCAGCCCGGCGAGCTGCCGAAAAATGGCGCGCCCATCCTGTTCGCCTCCGACTTCATCGACTTCTCGATCTATATCGATGCCGAGGTCGACGATCTGGAGACCTGGTTCATGGAGCGCTTCTTCCGGCTGCGCGACACCGCCTTCAAGGACCCGAACTCGTTCTTCCGCCGCTTCTCGGAAATGAGCCCGGAAGAGGCCGGCACGTTCGGGCGCACCGTGTGGCGCACCATCAACCTGCCCAACCTGCTCGACAATGTGCTGCCCACCCGCGGCCGGGCCGATCTGATCCTGAAAAAGGGCAAGAGCCACCATATCGAGGAGGTGCAGCTGCGCCGGGTGTAGCTGTGTATAGTGGTGTATGTCTAATGTTTGCCGGGATTTGACGCATGGCTGTGGAGCTTATTCCAAGGACGAGCGAAACTGACAAAGCAAATCGCCTAGTTGGCAGATTTTTGCAGCATTTTGCCCTCGTCGAAGAGGCGATCGATTCTGGATTGACCAAGCTACTCGGGCTCGACAGTGGAGTGTCGGACATAGTCGCAGCAAATGTTCCACTCGCGAAAAAGATCGACATCCTGTTCTCTGCCGAGAACCTCTTGGCTGAGATGCCAGATTCTGAGCGGGGTAGCCTCCTCAAGAAAACCCGGAGCCAGGTACTAAGCCTCAATAACAACAGGATTATAGCGGCTCACTGTCGCTTCGACGCAATCGAAGAGGGAGCCATAGTCTTCCGACGTGTAGTTGCGAAGGGAAAATTGAAGATTGAGAGTGTTGAATGGGATGAGGGCGATGTGGAACGGTTCTGTACCGATGCGACAGTCGCCGCCGCCGCCATATCGACGATAGTCTCTGAGTTGATCCCCTATCAGCCTAGGTTAGATTTTTCGGACCCACGCAACTCGATGTACCTGCCTCTACTTTAAGAAAGCAGGCAAGTCTCTAGGTCTGGAGCCTACTCAATAGGTGCCCGGTTGCGGCTGGCTGAAGATGATCTGGTTGCCGTCGGGATCGCGGAACTTGGCGGTCTTGAAGAAGTCGCCCATCGATTTGGCGACCGGGGTCAGGCCCTGCAGGCTGAGGCGCCCCAGCTCTTCGGCCAGATCGTCGACGATCAGCGTCAGCGTGCCCGCCCCGGCCCGGTCGCTATCGGCCAGGATCTGCACCCAGCCGCCGCCGGGCAGTTTCCATTCGCCAATATCGCCCATCGGCCGGGCATCGGGCATCCGGCCGAACAGTAGTTCATAAAAGTCGAGCGCCGCGGTGATGTCGTCCACCGCGATCCCGGCCAGCGCGTTGGTGATGGTCAAATCAGCGTCCTTGGTTTGCTGCCAAGCTGAACCCTAGCATGGTGACCGTAATGGGGCACAGTATTGGTGTTTTCGTGCGGCGCTGCTATAGGCCGGACGAAACGTGGAGACGACTTATGGCAGAACTCAAGGTTGTGGTGGCAGGGGCCGGTGGCCGCATGGGAGCCGCCATTATCCGCGCCATCACCCAAACTGCCGGCCTCGCGCTGCATGCCGCTCTCGATCGCCCCGGCAGCGCCGCCCTTGCCCAGGATGCCGGGCTGTTCGCCGGCCTTGGCGCGCTGCACGTCGCCATTACCGAGGATATCGATGCCGCCCTGGCCGGGGCCGATATCGTTATTGATTTTACCGCGCCCGAGGCCAGTGTGGCGCTGGCGGCCAAGGCGGCCGCTCGCGGCCTCGTCCATATCATTGGCACCACCGGCTGTTCGGAAGCCGACGATGCCGCCATCGCGGCGTCGGCCCGGGCGGGCGCCTGCATCGTCAAGTCGGGCAATTTTTCCATGGGCATGGTGGTGCTGGCCAATCTGGTGGAAAAGGCCGCGGCCGCCCTGGCCGATTACGACATCGAAATTCTCGAAATGCATCACAACCGCAAGGTGGATGCCCCATCGGGCTCGGCGCTGCTGCTCGGCGAAGCCGCGGCCAAGGGGCGCGAGATTTCCCTCAAGACCCATTCGGTGCGGGTCCGCGATGGCCATACCGGGCCACGCGAGGCCGGCAGTATCGGCTTTGCCACCCTGCGCGGCGGCACGGTGGTGGGCGATCATTCGGTGATCCTGGCCGGGCCCGGCGAGCGCATCGAGCTGGGCCACCGCGCCGAGGATCGCTCGATCTTTGCCAGTGGCGCGGCGCGTGCCGCACTCTGGGCCAGCCAACAGCCGCCCGGGCTTTATTCCATGGTCGACGTACTCGGCCTCAACGACTGAACAAGGATATCTGCTATGACCGGAACCCTGATCCTCGTCCGCCACGGGCAGAGCGAGTGGAACCTGAAAAACCTGTTCACCGGCTGGCGCGATCCGGACCTGACCGAGCAGGGCATCGAGGAAGCCCGCCAGACCGGCCAGGTGCTGGCGGCCAAGGGCATCGTGCCCGATCTCTACTACACGTCGGCCCTGCGTCGCGCCCAGCACACACTCGACCTGATGCTCGAGGAGATGGGCATTCTCAATGTCACCATCACCCGCAATATTGCGCTCAATGAGCGCGACTATGGCGATCTGGCAGGGCTGAACAAGGACGATGCGCGCAAGAAATGGGGTGAGGAGCAGGTGCTGCTCTGGCGCCGCAGCTTTGACGTGCCACCCCCCGGCGGCGAGAGCCTGAAAGACACCGCCGCGCGCACCCTGCCCTATTACGAGGCCGAGATCCTGCCCCAGCTCAAAGCCGGCAAGACCGTGCTGGTCGCCGCCCACGGCAATTCGCTGCGCGCGCTGGTCATGGCCATCGAAGGGCTGACCCCCGACGAGATCCTAGCCCGCGAGATCGGCACCGGCCAGCCGACCGTCTACAAGATCGGCCCCGATGGCAAGCTGGTGGAGCGGGTGGCGCTTTAGGCGTTTGCGAGAATGGTCACGGAACTGGTGGGGGACGGGGAAAATAACCGGGAAGTCCCAGTCGACACCCTCCCCCTCGCGGGGAGGGTCAGGGAGGGGGGCGGCTAGCCCTGATATCCGGGCTCACGCACCCCCTCCCAACCTCCCCCGTCAAGGGGGAGGTGCCGCCCGGTGGGTGGGTGAGAACTTTCCCGCCTGACGCCCGGTGCCATGTTTGCCGCGTCATCGATTCACGTGAAACGTCGCGCTGTGCCCGAAGGACTAATGCGCCGCGGAAATCACCCCGGCTTCCCAGCCCAATATCGCCCGCTTGCGCGGCACGCCCCAGTGATAGCCGGTCAGGGCGCCGGAGGTGCCCACCACGCGGTGGCAGGGTACGACAAAGCTGATCGGGTTCTTGCCCACCGCAGCGCCGACGGCGCGTGACGCTGTCGGGCGGCCGATATGACTGGCCACCGCCGAATAGGTGGTGGCCTTGCCCACGGGGATCTTCAGCAGCGTCTCCCACACCTGCACCTCGAAATCGGTGCCGATCAGCACGATCCGCACCGGGCGATCGGCCGACCAATGGGCCGGATCAAAGGCCTGCGCCACCAGCGGCGCGATGCGGCCATCATCGCGGCTGAACCGGGCATTGGGCCAGCGACCGGCCAGATCGGCAAAGGCCTGCTCGACCGTGGTGTCCTGATCGGCAAAGCCCAGCCCGCTCATGCCATATTCGGTGGCGGTGACCACGGCCGTGCCAAAGGGCGAGGGCGCGGCGCCCCAGATCATGTCGAGCCCGGCCCCGCCGGCGCGAAACATGCCGGGCGGCATCGCCTCATAGGTCACGAACAGATCATGCAGCCGCGAGGTCGAACTCAGCCCCACCGCATAGGTGGTGTCGAGCACGCTCTCCTGGCCGCGCAGCAGGCCCTTGGCGTGGTCGAGCGCCACCGCCTGGGCAAAGCTCTTGGGCGACAGGCCGCACCAGCGGCGGAACAGCGCGGTCAATTGCCGCTCGTTCAGACCCAGCGCGCGGGCAAAGCCGGGCAGGTCCGCCACATCGGGACCATGCTCGCTGAGATAGCGAATCGCCGCCCTGATGGTGTCGTAATCACTGATCGGGCCGATCTGGGCCATCTGGTTCATCGTCGCGCTCGTCTGATGATTGTCCTGGCACGATCTCTAGAACCCATCGGGGCGCGAAGCGACCCGGTTTTCACCGGGGCTAGCTGCGCGCCCGCCGCAGCGCGGTGCCCAGCGCCTTGGCAAAGCTCGATTTGTCTTCGCTGCTCAGGAACGAGCCGAGTTCGTGCGTCTGCTCGGCCGCGCGCAACTGCACGGCGGTGGTCTTTTCGTAGTCATCGCGGCCCAGCACCAGACGCACCATGCGCGGGTCAAAGCGGCGCAGGGTCGTCTGCCCGGCGCTGTCGGTGACCTGCCATTCGATCTGCTCGGCCCATACCGTGATGCGCTCGCGCCGCTTGCCCTGGCGCAGACCGATGAACAGCCCGGCGACAATGGCCAGGGCGGTCAGCCCCATCAGCACGGTGACCGGAAACGCCCCCATCGACAGAAACAGCAGGCCCGGCGCGGCGAACAGGGCAGCGACCAGGGCGAACAATATCCAGGCGCCCCGCGTGCTCAGCGAGCGGTTGGGGGTGAGTTCTGCCGCAAACAGCGGCGTGGTGGTTGTAGCTTGCATTGGCATCGCGCTCTCTTCCGCACTAACTATAGGCCCAGAATCAGAGGCGAGAGAATGGCAGCCAGCAAAAAAGTGAAGAGCCTGCCGCGGGCCGATATCGAAGCCATCTTTGCCCGCTTTCACGAGATCGAGCCCGAGCCCAAGGGTGAGCTGGATTATTCCAGCGCCTTTACCCTGCTGGTCGCGGTGGTGCTTTCGGCCCAGGCCACCGATGTAGGGGTCAACAAGGCGACCAAATCACTGTTTGCCCTGGCGCCGACGCCGGCGGCCATGGTGGCGCTGGGCCCAGAGCAGATCGAGCACCATATCCGCACCATCGGCCTGTTCCGCACCAAGGCCAGGAACGTGTTTCGGCTCAGCCAGCAATTGCTCGAGCTGCATGGCGGCGAGGTGCCGCAGGACCGTGCGGCGCTCGAGGCCCTGCCCGGCGTCGGGCGCAAGACCGCCAATGTGGTGCTCAATATCTTCTTCAGGCAGCCCGCCATTGCGGTCGATACCCATCTGTTCCGCGTGTCCAACCGCACCGGCATGGCCGTGGCCCCAACGCCGCTGGCGGTGGAGCAGATCCTGCTCAAGGTGATTCCCGAGCCCTATTTGCTGCATGCCCATCACTGGCTGATCCTGCATGGCCGCTATATCTGCAAGGCGCGCAAGCCCGAATGCTGGCGCTGCCCGATTGCCCAATGGTGCCGCTTCACCCCCAAGACGCCCCGGCCCAGCGTCCCGGCCAGCAAGCACCAGGGCTAGCCGCCTCAGCCGCGCGCCATGATGGCGGCGAAAATCGGGATCAGCAGCAGGAAACCGGCCTGCAGGTGCACGAACCGCCGCTGGCTGGCGATCGCGGCGCTGTCCGGCGCGAAGGCCGCGTCAGCCCTTTGTGCCTGCCGCCAGCGGCGAATCGCCAGCGTGGGTGGAATGGTCAACAGCCCCATGACGAGCAATGCCGCCATCTTGCCCCAGAAGGCATGGTTGCCGGCATAGTATTCCCAGCCCGCCGCGCCAAAGATCACGCGCAGCACCCCCACCGCGATCACCAGCCCGGCAAAGCCGCCATAGGCCGCATCGAGCCGTGCCAGCTGGCCGATGCGGGGGCCCGACAGGCCCGGTCGCAGCAGGGCAAATTCGGCAGCGAACAGGCCCACCAGGGCAAACACCGTCAGATGGTGGGCAATGGTCAGCAGCAGGTCGATCGACATGGAACCGGTCCCAGCGTTATGTTATCATTGATTACATAATGTCATCGAGAAGTAAAGCAGTGTCAACATCTCTCAGCAATGCCCCCTATCACCATGGCAATCTGCGCCATGCCCTGCTCGACGCCGCGCTGCTGATGCTGCAGCGCGATGGCGAGGCCGGGCTGGGCCTGCGCGATCTGGCCCGGGCGGTGGGGGTGTCGCCGGCGGCGCCCTATCGGCATTTCGACAGTCGCGCCGCCCTGCTCGAAGCGCTCGCCGTCACCGGCTTTCAGCGCTTCACTGCCGCAATGAACGCGGTGGCAGCCAGCCAGCCACCCGATCTCCTTGCGGCCATGGGCCAGGCCTATGTGCGCTTCGCGCTCGACAATGCGGCGCTGTTCCGGCTGATGTTCTCGCCCCAGCTCAAGCGCGACAACCGTCCCGGCCTGCGCATGGCCGCCGACGCGGCCTTTGCGACGCTGCGCCAGGTCAGTGGCGGCGACACTGCCAGTGGCCGGATCGCCGCTCTGGCGGCCTGGACCAAGGTGCATGGGCTGGCCGTGCTGCTGCTCGACGACCAGATCGCCCTCCAGCCCGGCGAGGATATCGAGGCGCTGATCGGGGCGATCATCGGGCAGCAATAACCTGCTGGGCGTTGCACCCGGCCGGAGCTTGTTCTAAACGGTCTTCCGGGCCCCTCAATCCGGACATCTTCATGACCCAGACGCGCTTCGACGTTCTCACCATCGGCAATGCCATCGTCGATATCATTGCCCCTGTGGAGCCGGGCTTTATCGAGCGCGAGGGCATGAGCAAGGGCATCATGCACCTGATCGATACCGATCGGGCCGAAGACCTCTATGCCAAGATGCCAATCACCCGGCAGCAGATTTCGGGCGGCAGCGCCGCCAACACCGCCGCCGGCGTCGCCTCGCTGGGCGGCCGCGCCGCCTTTGTCGGCAAGGTTGCCGATGATCCGCTCGGCGATGTGTTCGAGACCGATCTCAACGAGATCGGCGTCCATTACAATACCAGCCGCCTCAAGAACGGCGCGCTCACCGCCCGCTCGATGATCTTCCTGTCCGAGGATGGCGAGCGCACCATGAACACCTATCTGGGCGCCTGCCACGAGCTGACCGAGCGCGATATCCGCCCCGACGAGATCGGCGGCGCCGCCATCACCTTCATGGAAGGCTTTTTGTGGGATCCCGTGGAAGCCAAGAAGGCCTTCGTGCTGGCCGCCCATTATGCCCACAAGCATGAGCGCGCCGCCGCGCTGACCCTGAGCGATCCGTTCTGCGTCGATCGCTTCCGCCCCGAATTCCTCGACCTGATCCGCTCCAAGACCATCGACTACGTATTTGCCAATGTCCATGAGCTGAAATCGCTGTACCAGACCGACGATCTGGGCGAAGCGGTGCGCGAGATCGCCAAGGATGCCGAAGTCGCCGCCATCACCATGGGCGCCGATGGCGCCATGGCCATCCACAATGGCGAAGTCACCTCGGTGCCGGCCTATCCGATCGACAAGGTGGTCGACGCCACCGGCGCCGGCGATCTGTTTGCCTCCGGCTTCCTGCTCGGCCTCGCCCGCAACCAGAGCTTCGAGTCCGCCCTCAAGACCGGGTGCCTCTCGGCCCATGAAGTGATCAGCCATATCGGCGCCCGGCCGCAGGTGGCGCTTGACGGGCTGGTGGCAGGGCACGGGTTGGCGGGGTAGGCTGTGCTAACCAGCCATTATGTTGTGCCAATGCACTTCAAGAAGTGCGCGGGCCTTCACGTTGACTTCTATCGAAGTGTAGACGCTATGACCACTTGGACGACGTAATTTGAGAGGGTGACCGTATAATTGCTCGATCTGTCGGGACACCTCATCCACCTGCTGCTCGTACACGCCAAACCCAGAGGCGTAGGCCGGCTTTCCCGGATTTCTTATATGTAGATCCGCTCCGGTCATTAACTCCATATTCTGCCGGCCAAACGAGAAGCCCAAGAAAACCAATTGTTCAGCGTCGAGGATCGCAGCCTTGGTCTTTTCAACAATCTCGGTGTCTGCGCTTTCGCTGAACGTCTTTAGATTATTGGATATGGCCCAAAAGTCAGGATTTTGAGGGCCGAATGGCACTTTCCCAAGTGAGCCTAGTTTACCGTATGGGTGGACTATGTTCAGCCTGTCAACGAGCCGTGCCGCCTCGTGGTCAGTGACCGAGTACGTGTTTATCAGGGCATGCGTCAGGTAGTGCTCTATGCAACGATCGTAGTTGAAACAGATCACGGCCAAATTTTCGCCGAGGTCCTCCAGTGCGTCGGCTCTCAAACCATCGAAGAGCATTGATGCAAATTGGTCCAACCAGCTCGCTTCCAAAACAGGATTTTTGAGATTCAGCCGCCCTCTATCACTGAGGCGAAGCGCATCGGCTCGCGCCTCAGCCTCTACGATGCGCAACGCAATCATCAGCTTACCCATTTGCGCAATATCAGCATCGTCCGCGTGCTGGTCGATAAAGCTGTCGATAGACCGCTTCAGATGTATCCCGGTGGTGATTTGACGTAGTGCGCCAAGCCAAGCGTTAAGCTTGGGGATGTCATCAGATTTTCGCCTCAGCAGATCCAAAATAGAGAAACTGAGGGAGTTGGCAGGAGTGCCCCAGTGGTCGAGGTCAACTTTGGCTGATGCAGCAATGCGTTCCGACAGGTCTTTTCCCACGGGGAGTCCGAAGTCAGTACTAGCGCCCGCGCCCACAACGAAAACTGTCTTGCGTCTGAACATAGTCTTTGGACCTTGAATGGGCTTCAAGCCGCATCAAATCAGATTCTACCTGAGAATAGAAACCGCCTACGCCCCCAGACTCCCCCGCATCATCTCCAGCGCATCCGCTGTCGACCCGGTCGGCCTGAACTCCAGCCCTATTGCGCCGGCATAGCCCTGCGCTTGCAGCCAGGCCAGCTTCTGCTTGATGGGCAGGTGGCCGCTGCCGGGCTGGTGGCGGCCGGGGTGGTCGGCGATATGGAGGTGGAACACACGGTCCAGCCGGCCCGCCAGCACCGTCTCGGGATCTTCGTCCATCACCATGGAATGATACATGTCGTAGGTGAGCCCGATTTCGGGGCGATTGACCGCCGCGACGATGTCGAGCCCTTCACTGGTGCTGGTCAGATAATAGTCGGGATGATCGACGCGATCATTGAGCGGCTCCAGCGCCAGCCGGACGCCCGAATCGGCCAGCACCTCGGCCGAGCGGGCCATGGCCAGGGTCAGCGCCTCGTGCTGGCGGATGCGCTCGACGCCCTCCAGCAGCGGCCCGGACTGGCAGATCAGGATCGGCGCGCCCAGACGGATGGCCACATCGCGGCTCTGCTCGAGACCGGCGAGGAACCGGTCATGCCCGGTTTCCCGGGTCAGCTCGGCAAAGGGTTCGGCGACCATGGCCAGCAGGGGCAGGCCGGTGGCACCCAGCGCGTCCTCGATGGCGTCGAGATCCTTGTCAGACCAGCGCCAGAATTCGACGCCGGCCATGCCCGCCGCCCTGGCCAGATGGATGCGCTGGGCGACATCGGCGCTTTCGCGCACAAACAGCATGTCGATGCAGGCGGAGAACCGGCTCACGCCAGCCGCGTGCCGGTGTTCATCTCGGCCAGAATGGCTCGGGCCGCCGCCGCCGGATCGGCCGCCTCGATGATCGGGCGCGCCACCACCAGGTGGCTGGCGCCTGCCGAAAGCGCCTCGGCCGGGCTCATCACCCGCTTCTGGTCGCCCGCCGGACTGCCGGCTGGACGAATGCCCGGGGTGACGATGGAAAGCTCTGCGCCCACAATGTCGAGCACCATGGCCGCCTCATGCGCCGAGGCCACCAGCCCGCCAATGCCGGCATCGCGCGCCTGCTGCGCGCGCAGCGCCACCAGCCCGGCGGTGTCGCGGGCAAAGCCGGCCTCCCTGAGGTCGGCATCGTCCATCGAGGTCAGCACCGAAACGCCCAATATGCTCAGCCCCGAGCCGGCCGCCCCGCGCACCGCCGCGCGCATGCATTGCGGATAGGCGTGCACGGTCAGCATGGTGGCGCCGGTCGCGGCGATGGCGGCGACGCCCTGCTCCACCGTATTGTCGATATCGAGCAGCTTGAGGTCGAAGAACACCTTCTTGCCCGCGGCCAGCAGCGCCTTGCCCAGCGCGAAGCCGTCGGCGCCGTAAAAGCACTGATAGCCGATCTTGTAGAAATCGACATCGTCGCCCAGCAGCGCCACGATCTCCTCGGCGCGGGCGCGTGAGGAAACGTCGAGGCCCACGATCAATTGGCCAGCCATGGTGTTTTCTCCGATGTCGATTATCGCGTGGGAACTAGCCCAAAAACCACCGCTTCGCAACCCGCCGCCCACCGCGTGACGACCCGGTTCGTTCAGCGATCGGGAACGCGCCGCTCAGTCAAACCAGCGCCCTTGAGGCTTCTGGTGGCTGAAACTTGTCGCCCGGCCCCCGCCATGACTATGCTGGTCCCATTGCTTCCAAGGGATATTGCCCCATGTCCAAGATGCTGCTCACCCACCTCAACCACGATCTGGCCAACCACAAATCCTATGTGCAGTTTGTCTGGGCAGATGATCCTTCCAAGCGATTGGGTCTGGAAGTCCCCTTCGGCACCACGCTGGCCGATGCCGAACGCGAAGCGGTGGTCGCCGTAAAGGCGCTGTCGAGTGAACTGGCGGCAGCCGAGATCGAGGCGCCCCCGCCGCCTAGCTGAACCAGCCCGGCGCGGCATCCTCCATGGCGCGCCAGTCGCTGCCCAGTTGCGGCGGCTCCAGCGTAAAGGCAAAGCAATTGCCACCGCCGGGATGGCCGTGCCGGCGCTGATCTTCGCTGCGCGCAATGGCGCGGCCGCCGATATGGCATTTGAGCAGCGTGCCCACCGCACCGTGGCCGCAGAACACCACGGGCCGCTCGCCGGCAACACTGGCCAGCGCCCGCGTCACGGCAGCCACGATGCGCGCCTGGGCATCAAGGGCGCGCTCCCAGCCTTCGGCACTCAGCTCGGGCGCGGCAAAGAACCGGTCCGCCATGGCTTCGAACTGGTCGCCGGGCAGATAGCCCGTCGCGCTGCGATCATTCTCTCCCAGGGCGGGATCAATGCGCACGTCGCGATCGCTCGAGACAATCGTCGCCAGCTCCAGCGCCTTGCGTTCCTCGCTGGCAAATATCACCGCATGGGCCGGCACCACGCCGCGCGCCGCAAAGGCTTCGGCCCGCGCCCGGCCCTCCGGGCTCAACCCCCAATGCGGCACTGCGATGGCCGGGTCGATCATGACCTGGGGATGGGTGAGGTAGAGCGCGCGCATGCTCAGTCGCCGCGACTGAAATGGGTCAGTTCATGCACCATCTGCTCGACCTTGCGGCTGATCGCCGGCTCGACGAAATTATCCTGGGCGTCAAACGCCTGATCGGCCGGACCGATGCCCAGCAGGGTCGGCACCACCAGGGCGCCCACCTTGGTCAGCGATTCGCGCAGATGGCTGAGCGACCAGATCGTGCCATATTTGCCCGAGCTGACCCCGCCAATGCCGAAAATGGCATGGCGGAACGGGCTCGGCCGCTGCCGGCTGACCCAGGTGACTGCATTGACCAGCAGCGGCGGCAAACCGCCATTATATTCGGGCGTGGCGATGAAGATGATGTCGTGGCTGCGCCACAGCGCGGCCAGCGCCACTGCCCCTTCGGGCACCGCCTGGGCCTCCAGATCCTCATTGAAAATGGGCAGGTTGAAATCGCCCAGATCGATCGCATTGACCGTCACGCCCGCGGCTTCGAGCCTGCGGCCCATATGGGCCTGCAATTTCAGATTATGCGAGCCTTGGCGGATCGATCCGGACAGGGTCAGGGCAGTGGTCATGTCATCTCCAACGCAATGATTGTCGAAAGTGACGTGGCTGGTCCGTCGTGGCAAGAGCGTTGCCCCGGATCGGGCAATGTCCTAGCCACATCAATCCATCAGGGAGTATTGCCCATGTCTGCAATGATCTTCGTCAACCTGCCGGTCACCGATCTGGACGCCGCCATGGCCTATTACAAGGCCATTGGCTTTGATCACAATCCGCAATTCACCGATGAGACAGCGGCCTGCATCGTCATCAGCGACACCATTTTTGTCATGCTGCTCACCCACGCCAAGTTCAAGCAGTTCTCGCCCCTGCCCATCCCCGATCCCAAGGCCCAGACCCAGGCGCTATACGCCCTGTCGCGCGACGACCATGCCGCCGTCGATGCCATTGCCGAGGCCTGCCTGAAGGCTGGTGGCACCGAAGCGCGACCAGCTCAGGACATGGGGTTCATGTATTCCCGTGCCATCGCCGATGTGGACGGTCATGTCTGGGAGTATTTCTGGATGGATATGGGGCAGATGCCCCAAGGCTAAGGATTGGAAGGTCCGCCTGAGCCCGTTGACGCATGCCGGCCTAAAGGAAAAGGCCGGGATGCGCGAAAGCCTCATGCCCTTCGAGCACAGCTCTCATGGCCTCAAGGGGGAAATCGCTCCACCGGAGCGATTTCGGTTCCGCCTTAAGCCTCAAACATCTTCTTGAGCTTGTCGAAGAACCCGCCCGAGGTGGGGCTGGTCTCTTCGGTTTCAAGCTTGGCAAACTCTTCGAGCAGTTCGCGCTGCTTGCGGCTGAGCGCCTGCGGCGTCTCGATATCGAGCTGCACATACATGTCGCCGACATCCTTGCTGCGCAGCACCGGCATGCCCTTGCCCTTGAGCCGCACGCGCTGCCCCGGCTGGGTGCCGGCGGCGACCTTCACCTTGGCGCGGGCGCCATCGAGCGTGGGGACTTCGAACTCGCCGCCCAGCGCCGCCGTGGTCATGGCAATCGGCACCCGGGCAAACAGGTCGGCGCCATCGCGCTGGAACAGGCCATGGGGACGCAGCGAGATGAAGATATAGAGATCGCCCGGCGGGCCACCGCGCAATCCTGCCTCGCCCTCATTGGCCAGCCGGATGCGCGTGCCGTCCTCAATGCCCTTGGGAATATCGACGCTGAGCGTGCGGTTTTCCTGGCGGCGCCCCTGGCCACCGCAATCGGTGCAGGGCTGGTCCATCATCTGGCCACGGCCCTGGCAGACCGGACAGGTCCGCTCAATGGTGAAGAACCCCTGCGCCGCGCGCACCTTGCCATGGCCATTGCACTGCCGGCAGGCATGGGTGCCGGTGCCCGGCTTGGCGCCCGAGCCGTCACAGGTGGTGCAGCCCACCAGGGTGGGCACATCGATTTCGACGGTGCGGCCCTCAAAACTCTCTTCGAGGCTGATTTCCAGATTATAGCGCAGATCGTTGCCGCGCAGCTTGGCGGCGCCGCCACCGCGCCGGCCGCCGCCGCCCATGAAATCGCCAAAGATGTCGTCGAAGATATCGGACATTGACGAGCTGAATTCGGGGCCGAAACCGGCCGGTCCACGCCCGCCGCCATTTTCGAAGGCGGCATGGCCAAACCGGTCATAGGCGGCCCGCTTCTGGCCGTCCTTGAGCGTGTCATAAGCCTCGCTGATTTCCTTGAACTTGGCCTCGGCCGCGTCATCGCCCGGATTGCGGTCCGGGTGATGCGTCATGGCGAGCTTGCGATAGGCGCTTTTGAGCGCGGCGTCATCGGCACCCTTTTCAACGCCGAGCACCTCGTAGAAATCCCGTTTAGACAAGAAGCACGTCTCCAATGCATTGCCGGTCGCGACAGGCGCGCCCGACCAAACCTAGCCCCTAGATGGCAATCGACCCCACCACCCGCAAGGGGGCTGGGGTCGCAACGCTGCTTTGCGGCGGTGAGAACGTCACTTTCCGGCACAAAACAGCGTTCAATCGCGCTGGGGGCGACCCATTGCCCGCTCCTGTAGCAAGAGCGGGCGCGGTCTTCAACACGGGTGATTCGGTTTGCCTAACGGCCCGGCGCCGCCGCAAAGGCCTGGGTGAGCGCCCCGGCGATATCGGCCTGGGCAAACAGGGCCTTGGTGACAATCAGCCCGAGGCCGAAAAATCCCTGGGTAACCCCGTCATAGCTCCAGCAATTGACCGGCACCCCGGCCTGGTGCAGCGCTGCCGCCAGCGCCTCGCCTTCCGAGCGCAGCGGGTCGATCCCGGCCAGCACGATACTGGCGGGCGCCAGGCCGGCCAGATCGGTGCGGCGCGCCAGTTGCAGCCGGGGCTCGTCCTCGGGCACCCCATCGGCCAGCAGGTGCCGCAGCCGCCAACGCATGCCCGCAAGACCAATCGGGCGGGCCCGCAAGGCCTCGCCATAGGAAGGCCGGCTCAGATCGGTATCGGCCATCGGGTGGATCAGGGCCTGATGCACCGGTTGATGGCCGCCCTGGTCACGCGCCAGCACGGCCACATAAGCGGCCAGATTGGCGCCGGCATCCTCGCCCGCCACCGCCACCTGGCGCGGATCGCCACCCAGCCGGTGGGCCTGGCGGCTCAGCCAGTTCCAGGCGGCCCAGGCATCGTCATGGGCGGCGGGAAAGCCGTGTTCGGGCGCCAGCCGATAGCCAACGGACAGCACAATGGCGCCGGTCCGTCGCGCCAGGGCCCGCGCGGACCAATCATGGCTGTCCAGGTCGCCGGTGACGAAACCACCGCCGTGAAAAAACAGTATCAGCGGATTGAGCCGCTCGCGCAGGCCGCTCGGGCGATAGAGGCGCGCGGGCACCTCGCCATCGCCGCCGCTGACCATCACATCTTCGGCTGCCACCGCATCGTCTTCCGGCACCGTGCCGGCCCGTGCCATCAGGGCCGCAACAGCGTCGTTCATCCCCGCTTGCTGACGGGCCTCGGCAGGCGTCAATCGCTCGAGCGGGCGCTCGTCCAACTGGGCCAGCATATCGAGCACCGCCTTCATGTCGGTGTCCAGCCCGGCCATCGGGTCGCCGCCGATCAGTTCTGCCAGCCGGCCAATGGACTCGTTGGCATCGTCGGGGGCGCTGGAAGTGGTCATGGGCAGACGCCTTGAAGGTTTGGACGGCCTCCTGTGACAGAGGAACCGGCCCGCATTTGGGCTCAATCATGGACAAAGTGCGGCAGCCCCGTGACCGCCACAGCCGGAAGCCGCCCGTTGCGCCGCAGCGACCGGGCTGATTCACGTGAAACTTCGAGGGGAAGGCCAGTGCTGCGCGGCCTTGTGGAGGGGCAGCGCTACGAATGCAGCGTCCGCTGACGGGCGGCGCACAACCCATAAAATGGCAGCGAGGAGGGGGAAACCGTCTCGCTGCCCGTCAGGATCAGGTGGGGGTGGGGAGCGCCTGGCGCATCAACCGACGACGTCGGCGGTGGCAACGCCCTTGTCCATCAGCTTCTTGCGGGCGGCATTGACCGCATCGACGCTGAAGCTGTCTTCATGGCGCATCACAATGGCTTCGCCGGTCAGATCGGCGCGACCATTGGCCACCAGCTTGTCAAAGCCGTCGCTGAGGCCTTCTTCCATCATCTGGTCGCTCAGCACTTTTTCGGCGCCAACGCGCTTGTGCTTGGCGCGCACCTTGACCAGGCGCGTCACCCGGCCATTGTCGGCGCTGCGGAATTCTTCGGCCGCCGCCAGATTGGTCCAGAATTCGCGTTCGACAGCGCTTTCCTTGTGGGCGTCACCCACCAGCTCGGCGATGCGAATTTTGCACTGGAACGCCAGGTCGTCATAGCCAAGGCGGACGGCATTGGCCATCAGCTTGCGTAGTTTTTCGGGGTCGGTGAAGGTCTGGGGGTCTGGAATGTTCATGGATTATCTTACCGGGTTCCTCCGGAAACAGAAAGGGGCCCGGCAGCTGCCGGACCCCTTTATCTGCGCTCTAGGTGCGCTTAAGCGGACTTCTTGTCGTCATCGTCGCTGACTTCTTCGAAATCAGCGTCAACCACGTCGTCATCGGCGTCGTCGTCCGAACCGGAAGCCTGGGCTTCGGCTTCCGCCTGGCTGGCCTTGTACATGGCCTCGCCCAGCTTCATGGACGCCTGGCTCAGGGCCTCGGTCTTCTGCTTGATCAGCTCGGCATCATCACCCTCGATGATGGCCTTGAGTTCACTGATCGCGGTTTCGATCGCGGTCTTGTCGTCTTCCGAGACCTTGTCGGCATATTCGGCCAGCGACTTCTCGGTCGAGTGGATCAGGCTCTCGCCCTGGTTCTTGGCTTCCACCGCCTCGCGCTTGCGCTTGTCGGCGTCAGCGTTCAGCTCGGCTTCCTTGACCATGGCTTCGATGTCGGCATCGCTGAGGCCACCCGAGGCCTGGATGCGGATCTGCTGCTCCTTGCCGGTGCCCTTGTCCTTGGCCGAAACCTGCACGATGCCGTTGGCATCGATGTCGAAGGTCACTTCAACCTGAGGCACGCCGCGCGGTGCGGGGGGAATGCCGGCCAGATCGAAATTGCCCAACAGCTTGTTGTTGGCGGCCATTTCGCGCTCGCCCTGGAAGACCCGGATCGTCACGGCGCTCTGGTTGTCCTCGGCGGTCGAGAAGGTCTGGCTCTTCTTGGTCGGAATGGTCGTGTTGCGATCGATCAGGCGGGTGAACACGCCGCCCAGGGTTTCAATACCCAGGCTGAGCGGGGTCACGTCGAGCAGCAGCACGTCCTTGACGTCGCCCTGCAGCACGCCGGCCTGAATGGCTGCGCCCAGCGCCACCACTTCGTCCGGATTGACGCCCTTGTGGGGCTCCTTGCCGAACAGTTGCTTGACGATTTCCTGCACCTTGGGCATGCGGCTCATGCCGCCCACCAGCACGACTTCGTCGATCTGGGCTGCGGTGACGCCGGCATCCTTGAGCGCCAGTTTGCAGGGCTCCATGGTGCGCTGGATCAGGTCGTCCACCAGGCTTTCCAGCTTGGAACGGCTCAGCTTGATCGTCAGATGCTTGGGGCCCGAGGCATCGGCGGTGATGAAGGGCAGGTTGATTTCGGTCTGGGTCGAGCTCGACAGTTCGATCTTGGCCTTTTCGGCAGCTTCCTTGAGGCGCTGCAGGGCCAGCTTGTCGGAGCGCAGGTCAATGCCCTGCTCCTTCTTGAACTCGTCGGCCAGATAGTCGACCAGCCGCATGTCGAAGTCTTCACCACCCAGGAAGGTGTCGCCATTGGTGGACTTCACCTCGAACACGCCGTCGCCGATTTCCAGGATCGACACGTCGAAGGTGCCGCCGCCAAGGTCATAGACCGCGATGGTGCCGGTGTTCTTCTTGTCGAGGCCATAGGCCAGCGCGGCTGCGGTGGGCTCGTTGATGATGCGCAGCACTTCAAGGCCGGCAATCTTGCCGGCATCCTTGGTGGCCTGACGCTGGCTGTCGTTGAAATAGGCCGGCACGGTGATCACGGCCTGGGTGACGGTCTCGCCGAGATAGCTCTCAGCGGTTTCCTTCATCTTCTGCAGGATCATGGCCGAGACCTGGCTGGGCGAGTACTTTTCGCCCGATGCTTCAACCCAGGCGTCGCCATTGTCGGCGGCCACGATCTTGAAGGGAACCAGGTTCTTGTCCTTGGCCACGACCTTGTCGTCGTAACGACGACCGATCAGGCGCTTGACGGCAAACAGGGTGCCCTCGGGATTGGTCACGGCCTGGCGCTTGGCCGGCTGGCCGACCAGACGCTCGCCATCCTTGGAGAAGGCGACCATGGAAGGCGTGGTGCGTGCACCCTCTGCGTTTTCGATGACCTTGGGATTGGCCCCATCCATCACTGCAACGCAGCTATTGGTGGTGCCCAGATCGATACCGATGACTTTAGCCATTACTCTAGCCTCTCTTTCAGCAAACCCATGCTGGAGCCCCTCTCGCGAGGCAGTTCCGTGACCCCGCAGGACCGGGTTCCTTGCAATTGAAAATGCGCCCGTCGCTGGGCTTGAGGGGTATATAGGGGGGTCCCTGTACGGCTTCAAGCGTTCATCGGGCACATTCGCCCCCGCTTGACACCATTGCCGGGCGCCGGCGCCCCGATCGGGCAGCTTGCGGACGGCAAGGGGACGGGCACCAGGCCCGCCCCCAGCCGACAATCAGTCGCTCAGCGTATAGCTGTCGAGCGTGCAGATATCGACATTGGTCACTTCAAGCACCGCGCCCTCGCCGGTTTCGAAGCGGAAATCATATTCGCACTGGTCCGACCCATCACCGATGGTCACCGTGCCCTCCATGCCGGGCTCCAGCGTGCCGTCTTCGCCCAGCAGATCCTCGCCCCATTCGTCGGAATTGCTCGGATTGGTATAAAAATAATGCAGCGCCTGGCTGCTCTCGTTGATCAGTGTGAATTCAACGGTTTCGGCGGCGGCAGGCAGGGCGCTGGCCAGCAGGGCCAGTGCGGCGAGACCGCCGGTAACATAGGTGTTCATGATCGATTTTCCCACGGGCCGCATTCGCATTGGCGAACCGGCAGGCCACTATCTGCAGCCGCCAAAAATAATCAAGCGCCTCCCCCCATCAGCAGTGCTTTTCTTTGCGCTGCCGACCCCATAGAACCAGACCCATGTTCGCCCCCGGTTCTGTTCTGCTGCACGATACGCTCGCCCCCCAGGGTGAAAATCTATTGTTCACCGCCCCCCAGGCGGTGCTGCAGGCCCATGACGCTGCCGGGGTCCGCGCCGCGCTGGCCCAGCTCGAGGCCGCCCGGTCGCAGGGCCTGTGGGCTGCCGGCTATTTGGCCTATGAGGCCGGCCTGGCCTTTGAGGAGCGCCTGGTGCACCGCCTGCCGCCCGCCAGCGACACCCCCCTGCTCTGGCTTGGCCTCTACGCCCCCCCGCAAAGGCTGAGCGCCGCCGAAACCGGCCAATTGCTGGCCCAGGCCGCCGGCAGCGCGACCGGCCGGGCCCGCGATATCGTCCCCAGCCTGACCCCGGCGCAATACGCCGCCGCCTTTGATCGCGTCAAAGCCCTGATTGCGGCCGGCGACACCTATCAGGTCAACCTCACCTTCCAGGCCGACTTCCGGCTTGAGGGCGATCCGGTGGCGCTCTATGTCGACCTCGTGCGCCAGCAGCCAGTGGCCTATGGCGCCCTGCTCAATACCGGCACGCACTGGATCCTGTCACGCTCGCCCGAGCTGTTCGTCGCCAGTCGCGGCACCACGCTGTCGGCCCGCCCGATGAAGGGCACGCTCAAGCGCGGCAGGACCATTGCCGAAGACGCCATCGGCCGCGCCGCCCTCGCCAGTGACGAGAAGAACCGCGCCGAAAACCTGATGATCACCGATCTGTTGCGCAATGATCTGGGACGCATTGCCGAGATCGGCTCGGTCAAGGTCACCGACCTGTTCACGGTGGAGACTTACCGCACCCTCCACACCATGACCTCGGGCATCACCGCCACCCGCCGGCCTGGCGTCTCCACCACCGCGCTGCTGGAAAACCTGTTCCCCTGCGGCTCGATCACCGGCGCCCCCAAATTGCGGGCCATGGAAATCATCGATGAACTCGAAACCAGGCCGCGCGGCGTCTATACCGGCTCGATCGGCTATTTCGCGCCCAATGGCGACCTCACCCTCAATGTCGCCATCCGCACCGCCGTCATCGATCGCGATGGCCGCGGCAGTATTGGCATTGGCGGCGGCGTCGTCGCCGACAGCACCGCCGGGGACGAATATCGCGAGGCCCTGCTGAAAATGGCATTTTTTACCGACCCGGCCGATCCGGTCACCCTGATCGAAACCCTGCTCTGGACCCCCGCTGATGGCTACAGCCTGTTGCAGCGCCACCTCGAGCGGCTGGCTGCCTCTGCCGCCTATTTCGCCCTGCCCTGCGATCTGGCCGCCATCACCGCCCTGCTCAAGGGGCAGGCCTTCACCGCGCCCATGCGGGTGCGGCTGATGTTGAGCGCCGACGGCCCGCAGCTCACCGCCACGCCGCTGCCGCCCAATCCGGAACGCTTCCGCTTCATGATCGCCGAGGAACGGCTCGATTCGCAGAGCCTGTGGCTGGCGCACAAGACCACCAACCGGGCGTTTTATGATGCGCCGCGCCAGCGTGCCCATGCCGCCCATGGCGTTGACGAGGTGGTGTTTCTCAATGAGCGCGGCGAGCTCACCGAAGGCTCGATCACCAATCTGTTTGTCGAACGCGCTGGTCTGCTGCTCACCCCGCCTTTGGCCTCGGGCCTGCTCCCGGGCACGCTGCGCGCCGAGCTGCTCGCCACCGGCCGGGCCGTGGAGCAGGTTTTGACCCTTGCCGACCTGACCAGTGCCGAGGCAGTCTGGCTCGGCAATTCGGTGCGTGGCCTGCTGCCGGCGCAATGGGTGCAGCCGTCTGTTCAAGTGGAGTAATGCCGGATGACGCTTCAGATTTCACCGCGCGACGTGCTGGTCGTGGTCGATGTGCAGCACGACTTCTTGCCCGGCGGCAGTCTCGGCGTCGCCGCTGGCGACGAGATCGTGCCGCTGATCAACGCCCTGGCGAAGAAATTCAGCCATGTGGTGTTCACCCAGGACTGGCACCCGGCCGACCACATCTCGTTCGCCAGCCAGCACCCCGGCAAGGCGCCGTTCGAGACCATCGCGCTCGACTATGGCACCCAGGTGCTGTGGCCCGATCACTGCGTCTGGAACAGCCACGGCGCCGAACTCGCCGCCGATCTGGACGTTCCCCATGCCCAGCTGATCATCCGCAAGGGCTATAACCGCGCCATCGACAGCTATTCCGGCTTCCAGGAGGCCGACCGCGAAACCCTTACCGGGCTGGCCGGCTATTTCAGCGAACGCGATGTCGACCGCCTCTATATCGTGGGCCTGGCCACCGATTACTGCGTCGGCTGGACCGCCATTGATGGCGCCGCCGCGGGCTTTGACGTCACCGTCATCGAGGACGCCACCCGCGCCATCGACAATGACGGCAGCCTCACCAAAGCTTGGGCGGATATGGCCCAAGCCGGGGTCGAGCGGGTGATGAGCCGGGAGATTTTAGGGTAGCGGCCAAGCTTTCAGTCAACACCCTCCCCACCCGGGTCGCGCCCTGGCGCGCCCGAGTGCAGGCTCTTGTGGGGAGGAATCAAGGTGGGGGTGGTTCGCCCGAGATCGTGGCTCTCTCACCCCCTCCCGGCCTCCCCCGTCAAGGGGGAGGTGCCCATCGAGTTTGCGGCACCCACAAACGAAAAATCCCCGCGCAAGCGGGGATTCACGTGAAACGCCGGGATCGGTTCTAGGCGCTCTTGTCGACGGCTTCGCTGGCTGGGGCATGGCTGGGGCCGCCCTTGGCGACGCCGACCATGGCGGGGCGCAGCACGCGGTCGCCGATGAGGAAGCCGGGCTGCACCACCTGCACCACAGTGCCTTCGGGCTGGCTGGGATCGGGCACTTCAAACATTGCCTGATGCACATGCGGATCAAATTTCTCGCCCTGCGCCTCGATCGGCTTGACGCCATGCTTGGCCAGCAGGCGCTGCATTTCGCGTTCCGCCAGCTCAATGCCTTCAATCAGGCTCTTGGTGGTGGCGTCGCCGGTTTCGCGGGTTTCTGCGGGCAGCGTGATCAGCGCGCGGCTCAGTGCATCGGTGGCGCTGAGCATGTCGCGGGCAAAGCCGGCAATGGCGTAGCTGCGGGTATCATTGATTTCGCGCTCGGTGCGCTTGCGCAGGTTTTCCATCTCGGCAACCGTGCGCAACACACGGTCCTTGAGTTCGGCGTTTTCCGTGCGCAGGGCAGCGGTTGGATCGATGCTCTCGATGCCCTCATTGGTCTCTTCGACCGGGATTTCGACTTCAGGCATTTCGCCTGAGGCGGCGTTCTCGTCGCTCATCATTGCTGTCTTCCGCAAATACCAAAGAATTTGCCCCGCATATCGGCCAATATCGGGGTGATTTCAAGTGCGCCCGGCTTTCTCCCCGCTCCCGTGGCCGGGCGGGGCAAGCCAAAGCGCCTGTCGCCAGACCATTTCACCGTTTCGCCGAAACGGTCAAATCGCTCCAGCGCGTTGACCGGTCGCGCTGTCGAGCCGCAGAAGTGGCGCCCCTTCTGCTGAAAACGCCTCAGCGCTTGCGCGCCATCATCGCCGTGATCACATGGGCGGTATAATCGACCACCGGCACGATGCGGGCATAGTTCAGCCGCGTCGGTCCGATCACCCCCAGCACGCCCACCACCTTGTCATTGGCGTCCTTGTAGGGGCTCAGAATCACCGACGAGCCCGACAGCGAGAACAGCTTGTTCTCCGAGCCGATAAAGATGCGCACGCCCTGCGCCTTGTCGGCATCGCCGAGCAGGTCGAGCAGGCCGTCCTTGCTTTCCAGCTCATCGAACAATTGCCGCATGCGCAGCAATTCGTCGCTGGCCATGGTGTCATTGATCAGATTGGCCCGACCGCGCACGATCACCGTCGGCGTGCTGCTCGGCGCGTTCTGGCTCAGCGTGGCAATGCCGGCATCGACCAGCTTCTGCGTCAGCTCGTCCAGTTCGGCCCGCTGCTCGGCGCGCTGCGCCGCCAGCACCTTGCGCGCCTCGGCCAGGGTGCGGCCCACCACATGATGGGCAATGAAATTGCTGGCCTGGGTCAGCGCGCTCGCCGTCAGGCCGGCCGGAATGTCCATGATGCGGTTTTCCACCTGGCCATCCTCGCCCACCAGAATGGCCATGGCGCGGGTGGCATCAAGCCGGACGAATTCGAGATGGCGCAGCACCATGTCGGCCTTGGCGGTAATCACCACCCCGGCGCCCTGGCTGAGCCCGCTGAGCAATTGGCTGGCTTCGGTCAGCACGTCCTCGACCTGGCCCTGCTGCTGGCCCTGGATCGACTGGGCGATCTGGCTGCGCTCGACCTCGTTGATCGACCCCACCTCAAGCATGGCATCGACAAAAAAGCGCAGCCCCTCCTGGGTCGGGGCACGCCCTGCCGAGGTGTGCGGCGCCGCGATCAGCCCGAGATCTTCAAGGTCCGCCATGACATTGCGCACCGAGGCCGGCGACAGCCCGCCCTGCAACATGCGGCTGAGATCGCGCGAGCCCACTGGTGCGCCGGTGTCCAGATACCGCTCCACAATGCGGCGGAAAATGTCCTGGCTGCGGGCATTGAGCACACTCAAAAAGTCTTCTGGAAGTTTGCTCATGGCAGTTTGATAAAATCGTCCACTTTAACTGTGTCCCACCATTTAGGCGCATTGCAGCCTCCCGCCAAGCTCCCGTGGCTTGTGAGGCGGCGTCAGGAAGGTTAAGAGGCGGTTAACTGCAATCTCCAAGTGGATAACGGATGCGCCCTTCAGGACGTCAAGCCAACCAGATGCGCGCCGTGGCGATCGAACGCAACGTCGCCATGAAGGCGGAAGGCTCCTGCCTCGTCTCGTTCGGCCATACCAAGGTGCTGGTCACTGCATCGGTGGAAACCACTGTCCCCGGCTGGATGCGCGGCAAGGGCCAGGGCTGGGTCACCGCCGAATACGGCATGCTGCCGCGCGCCACCGGCAGCCGCAATCGCCGCGAGGCGACAGCCGGCAAGCAGACCGGCCGCACCCAGGAAATCCAGCGCCTGATCGGCCGTTCGCTTCGGGCGGTGGTCGATCTGCAGCTGCTGGGCGAAAACCAGATCACCATCGACTGCGACGTGCTCGAAGCCGATGGCGGCACCCGCACCGCCGCGATCACCGGCGCCTATGTGGCGCTGGCCGATGCCATCAAGTGGATGGATGAGCGCAAGCTCACCAGGGGCAAGGCGCTGCGCGATTCGGTGGCTGCCGTCTCCTGCGGCATCTATCGCGGCGCCCCGGTGCTCGATCTCGACTATCTCGAAGATGTCGAAGCCCATACCGACGCCAATTTCGTCATGACCGGCAGCGGTGCCTTCGTGGAAATCCAGGGCACCGCCGAACAGACCCCGTTCAGCCGCGCCGAACTCGATGCGCTGATGACCCTGGCCGAACAGGGCATTGGCGAGCTTTCCCTTCTCCAGCAATCGGTACTCGCAGTATGATCGCCTGGCTCAAAAACCTGATTTCCAGCAAATCCACGCCGACCCCGTCCAATGGCACGCGTCAGGCTTCCCCGGAGAACTGCGCGCTGTGGCACGATGTGGCCCGGGCGCTCGATGCCAAGCCCAAAGGCTCCAGCAAATGAGCCTGCCCCGCCTGCGCGCTGGCGACCGGCTGGTGCTGGCCACCCACAATGCCGGCAAGCTCAAGGAATTCCGCGAGCTGTTTGAGCCCTTTGGACTCGAGATCGTCTCGGCAGGGGAACTGGGTCTGCCCGAGCCCGAAGAAACCGGCACCACTTTTGCGCAAAATGCCCGCCTCAAGGCCCATGCCGCGGCCCAGGCCACCGGCAATCTGGCGCTCAGTGATGATTCGGGGCTGTGCGTCGACGCGCTCAATGGCGATCCGGGCGTTTACACCGCCGACTGGGCCGGGGTGCCGCGCGATTTCGGCCATGCCATGAAGCGGGTGGAAGACGCGCTGCAGGCGGCCAATGCCACCTCGCCCGGCCTTCGGGGTGCCTCGTTCAATGCCACCATGTGCCTGGCCCATCCCGATGGGCGCGACGTGCTCTATGTCGGCAAGGTCGAGGGCACGCTGGTCTGGCCGCCGCGCGGCACGCTCGGGCATGGCTATGATCCGGTTTTCATGCCCAAGGGCTACGACATCACCTTTGGCCAGATGCCGGCCGAGATGAAGCACTCCTGGGCCCCCGGCCAGCGCGGCCTCAGCCACCGCGCCCGGTCCTTTGCCCAGTTCTACGAGGCCCAGATTGAAAAATAACCCCAATGATCTGTTTGGGGTCTATGTGCACTGGCCGTTCTGCGCCAGCAAATGCCCGTATTGCGATTTCAATAGCCACGTCCATCGCGGGGCCTTTGATGAGGACAGCTATGTGGCGGCCTATGAGCGCGAAATCGCCCATGCCGCGCAACTGGCGCCGGGCCGGGTGGTGCAGTCGATCTTTTTTGGTGGTGGCACCCCCTCGCTGATGTCGCCCGGCTCCACCGCCCGCATCATTGACGCCATTGCCCGGCACTGGACTGTCGAGCCGCAGGCCGAGATCACGCTGGAGGCCAATCCGACCAGTGTCGAAGTCGACCGCTTTCGCGGCTTCCGCAGCGCCGGCGTCAATCGCGTCTCGCTCGGCGTGCAGTCGCTGCGCCCCGGCCCGCTGGCCGAACTGGGCCGGCGCCACAGCGTTGAGGAGGCCGTCGCCGCCGTGCGCATCGCCCAATCAGTGTTCGAGCGCTCCAGCTTTGATCTGATCTATGCAAGGCCGCGCCAGACCCTGGACGACTGGGAAGACGAGCTCAAGGAGGCGCTGTGGATGGCGCAGGGCCATATCAGCCTCTACCAGCTCACCATCGAGCAGGGCACGCGCTATTTCGACCTGCAGGCCACCGGCAAGCTGAAGATCCCCGGCGAGGACCTGGCCGCCGATTTCTATGAAATGACCCAGGAACTCACCGCCGCAGCCGGCCTGCCCGCCTATGAGATTTCCAACCATGCCCGCCCCGGCCAGGAGAGCGAACACAATCTGCTGTATTGGCGCTATGGCGAATATGCCGGCATTGGCCCGGGCGCCCATGGCCGGTTGATGATCAACAATCAGCGCCACGCCACCGCCGACGAGAAAATGCCTTTCGACTGGCAGAAAAACGTGCTGGCCAAGGGCCATGGCATGGTGGTGGACGACGTCCTGACCTGGGAAGAGCAGGGCGACGAGTTCCTCGTCATGGGCCTGCGCCTCAAGGAAGGCATTTCCCCGGCCCGCTTTACCGCGCTGTCCGGCCGCCAGATCAACCCGGCCCAGATCGCCGCGCTCAAGGGTTATGGCTTTGTCGAAACCCTGCCCAATGGCAATCTGCGCGTCACTGACCGCGGCTGGCCGGTGCTCGATGCGGTTGTCGCGGATCTGGCCGCCTAGGCCAGCGCCGCGATATAGCGCTCGGCCGAGCGGGCAATGGCGGTTTTGGCGTCGCTGGCGATGACCTTGTCCCACCAGCCACCATAGAGGCGGTCGAAGCTCAGCTCCGCCACGCGATCTGCAATTGTCTGGACGTCACGAGCAGGCAGCGGGATCATGTTGGGATAGGAGCGCATGAAGCTCACCCAGCCGGCGGCTGGGGTGACCTGGATGGTGTCGCCTACGAGAAGCGCCCCCTTGCCATCAGCGCCGGCAGCCCATTCCAGCACGCTGCTGCCTTCGAAATGCCCGCCCACGCGATGCACAGTAACGCCGGGCAGGATATCCAGCCGGTCGCCGCTCCACGGCGTGATCAGCGGGCTGGGGCGCATCACATGGGCCAGATCGACTTCGGGCAGCCGGATCGGCACGCCACCCAGCGCTTCGCTCCATTCCACCATGCCGGTGTAGAAATGCGGGTGCGAAAAGCACATCGCCTTGAGCCCGCCAAGAGCCTTGATGCGGTCCATGGTTGCCGCGTCCAGCATGGGCACGCAATCCCAGAGCACATTGCCCTCTGGCGTCTGCACCAGCAGCGCGCGTTGGCCGATGGCGATGGTGGGCACCACACCAATGCCGCTCAAACCCGGTTCGATCTCCCGCCAGTCATTGGCATGGCTGGCGGTGATGGCATCGCGATCAAGCCAGAGCTGTCCAGCGGCGCCGACATATTGCCGCTCATCTTCGCAAATGGCGCAATGGGCCGGTGGCGTCTGGCTCGGTGTATGCTGGGCGCCGCAGGTCTTGCAGATCCATACCGTCATTGAAATTTCCTGCCAAAGATCAGTGTAATTCAGAGTCTTGGGCCTTCCAGCCGCACCGCGCCGCCGGGGCTGACCTGCAGCATGGCCAGCGCATATTGGCTGCGCCCGCTATTGAGGAAGCGGAACACCCCGTCGCGGCCATTGAAGCCCGTGGGATTGGTCATCAGCGCCGGATTATACGGCGGATTGGCCAGCGACAGCGTATTCACATTGGCCAGGATGGTGGCGGTATAGGCGATGGTGGACAGCGCATGCGGCTGGCTGTTGAAGCGGGCCTGATAATCGGGCCGGATCGCGGCCATGCCGGCCGGATCAACCGCCGGATAGATCGCCCCCGCCAAAGCTGAGGTGGCGAGGATTGTGGTATCGCCCTCCCAATCGGCCGAGCCGACGATCTGCACCGCGCTCGGGCTGATCCCGGCCTGGGCCAGGGCAGCAGCGAATGCGGGCGCGCTGGCCCGGTCGGGCAGGAACAGCGTATCGATCAGGCCCTTCGCGATCAGCGGCTGGGCCTGGGCGATGATCTGGGGGGCCTCACCCGCACCGCCGAAACTATAGACCGCCTGCGGCGCCAGCCCGGCCTGGCTGGCCTGCTGGCGGAACGCCGTCTGCTGGGCCTGGCCATAGGCCGAAGCGGGGAACACCCCGGCAACGCCCCGCCGTCCCTTGGCCTTCACATAGTTCAGCGCCCGCTGCATTTCCATTTCCGGCAGCACGCTGAGCAGATACACCCCCGGCCCCGCCGCGCCCGGATTGTTGGAAAAGCCGATCAGCGGCACCCCCGATGCGCGTGCCACGGCCCCGGCCGCCGTCACCGAATCGCCGCGCAACGGCCCCAGGATCAGCCTGGCACCTCCAGCGAGCGCAGTCTGGGTGGCGCTGGTGGCCCCGGCCACCGTGCCGCCGGTATCGTGCAGGGTGATGGTGGTGTTTTCGGCAATATTGGGATTGGCTTCAATGAACGCCATGGCCAGCCGGCTGCCATTGGCCATGGCCTGGCCCACATTGGCCAGACCCGGATCCCCGCTCAGCGGCAGCAGCAGCGCCACCTGCACCGGCCCGCGCCCGAAGCGCTGGCTGGCATTGGCTGGACCCAGCGGCGTCATCGTCTGGTTGGGGCTGGTCTGGTTCGCGCCCCCAAAACCGAAATCGATGGTGCGCGAAGCGATATGGATGGGCGAGCAGGCGCTCAGTACAAACAGGCCGACGACGGCGAGCGCCTGTGCTATGCCCTGACATGAATTTCGATGTGCAGTCACGCTTGCCCCGAGTTTGCCAGCAGACTGTTAGCATCTAGAACCGCATTGCTTAACCAATTCTCAATCGGGCGGACTGCTGGCGCATGACGGACACCAATTCGGGCTACTTCATCGCCGGCACCACCTTCACCGCGCCGCCGCTGGCGCCCGGTCTTTATGTCGTGGCCACCCCGATCGGCAATCTGCGCGATATCACCATCCGGGCGCTCGAAACCCTGGCCGCTGCCGACGCCGTGCTGTGCGAGGACACGCGCCTGTCGGCCCGGCTGCTCGATCACTATGGCATCAAGACCCGCCGCATTGCCTACCATGAGCACAATGAGCGCGCCAAGGCCGACGATATCGTCGCCCGCATCGCTGCCGGCGGCCGCTTCGCGCTGATTTCCGACGCCGGCACGCCGCTGCTCTCCGATCCCGGCTTTCCGCTGATCCGTGCCCTGGCCGAGGCCGGTTTGCCGGTGTTTGCCATTCCCGGCGCCTCGGCCCTGCTCTCGGGCCTGGTGGTGGCGGGCCTGCCCACCGATGCCTTCACTTTTCATGGCTTTCTGCCGCCCAAGGCCGGGGCCCGCATCAATGCGCTCAAGGCGCTCAGCGATTCACGTGAAACCATGGTGTTTTACGAAAGCCCGCGCCGGCTCGACGATAGCCTGGCCGCCATGGCCGAGGTGCTGGGCGAGCGCCAGGCCGCCGTGGCGCTCGAACTGACCAAGCGCTTCGAGCGCGTGCAGCGTGGCACCTTGGCCGAACTCGCCGCCGTTTTTGCCGAAGGCGAGACCAAGGGCGAGGCGGTCATCATTGTCGCTGGCGCCGCCGCGCCCGCCGCCCCTGCTGCCGCCGACTGGCAGGCGGCGCTGCAGGCGGAAATGACCGACCAGCCCCTGCGCGCCGCCGTCGATGCTGTGGCCGCGCGCTTCGGGCTCAAGCGCAAGGAAGTCTATGATGCCGCGCTCGCCCTCAAAGCCGAAAAGTAAGGCCCGCATCGCCGCCTATCGCGGCGGGCTGCGCGCCGAGGCGCTGGCGGCCTGGTATCTGCGCTGCAAGTTTTACCGCATCATTGCCCGGCGCGCCAAAACCCCGCTGGGCGAGATCGATCTGATCGTGCAGCGCGCGGGCACCATCGTCTTTGTCGAGGTCAAGGCCCGCGCCTCGGCGGCCCGCGAGGGCGAGACGCTCGAAGCGGTGAACCAGCGCCGGATCAGCCACGCGGCGCAGTACTGGCTGGCCCGCCACAGGGCCAGCGCGGATACCGATCTGCGCTTTGACGTGATTTTCCTTGCACCCTGGCGATGGCCGCGCCATGTCATCAACGCCTTCGACGTTAGCTGAGAGACACCATGATGCTCAAAGTCGCGGTCCAGATGGACCATGTTGCCACCATCAATCCGCTCGGCGATTCCACCTTCGCCCTGATGCTCGAAGCCCAGGCGCGCGGCCACCAGCTGCTGCACTACACCCCCGATACGCTGGCGCTGCGCGACAATGTGGTGACCGCCTTGGCAGCGCCGATTGAAGTGTTCGACAAGCCCAGGGGCGAGCATTTCCAGCTGGGCGAGCCCGCCCGCATCGACCTCTCGACCCAGGACGTGATCCATATGCGCCAGGATCCGCCCTTCGACATGAACTATATCACGCTCACCCACATGCTCGAGCGGCTGCACCCCAGGACGCTGGTGGTCAATCCGCCCGCCGCCGTGCGCAATGCCCCCGAAAAGATCCTGGTCACCGAATTCCCCGACCTGATGCCGCCCACCCTGGTGACGCGCGACCGGGAGATGATCCACGCCTTCCGCCGCGAGCATGGCAATGTCATCGTCAAGCCGCTCTACGGCAATGGCGGGGCCGGGGTGTTCTTCATCCAGGAGGGCGACCACAATCTGGTCAGCCTGCTCGAACTGTTCGAACAGAATTACCGCGAACCCTTCATGGTGCAGCAATACCTGCCCGACGTGCGCAAGGGCGACAAGCGGGTCATCATCATCGATGGCGAGCCCATCGCCGGCCTCAACCGCATTCCCGCCGCTGGAGAGGCGCGCTCCAACATGCATGTCGGCGGCCGCCCCGAACTGAGCGAACTGACCGCCCGCGAGCGCGAGATCTGCGCCGCCATCGCCCCGGCGCTGCGCGAACGCGACATGATCTTTGTCGGCATTGACGTGATCGGCGACTACCTCACCGAGATCAACGTCACCTCCCCCACCGGCATCCGCGAGATCAAGCGCTTTGGCGGCCCCGACATCGCCGTGCTGATCTGGGACGCCATCGAAAAGCGGCGGGCCGCCTGAGCGCAGCGGGGTAGGCAAGACCGGCGCAACCGGCTAGGTCTAGAGCCGCATTCGGGAGCAAGTTCATGCCCACAACGACATTTCTGGCCGCTTTTGCGACCCTGTTTGCCACGGTGGGCGTGGCCGATATTGCCTTCATCTTTGCCGCGCTGACCAAGCACAACACGGCCAGGGAGCGCTTTGCCTTTGCCACGCGCGGCGTCATCATCGCCGCCATCATCCTGCTCACCTTCGGCATTCTGGGCAATGCCATCCTCGATGCCTTCGGCATTTCCATTCCGGCCCTGCGCACGGCCGGCGGCCTGCTGCTGTTCCTGATCGCCATCGACATGGTGTTTGCCCGTCATTCGGGCGGCACCGGCACCACCAATGAGGAAGAGGTGGAAGCCCGCTCGCGCGATGATATCGCCGTCTTTCCGCTCGCCATGCCCTTGCTGGCCGGCCCGGGCGCCATCAGTGCGGTGATCCTGCTGACCACCGGCACCCAGAGCGATATTGAATTCTGGGCGGTGCTGGTCGCCATTGTGGTGATCCTGTTTCTGGCCTGGCTGACCCTGCTGGTGGCCATTCCCATCCAGCGCCTGCTCGGCGTCACCGGCCTCGCCGTGGTCTCGCGGGTGGTCGGCATCCTGCTGGCCGCCCTGGCCGTGCAGTTCGTCTTCGACGGCATCAAGCAGAGCGGCCTGCTGGCGGGCTGAGCCGCCCCGGCAAGGCTGCTGCACAGCTGAAAAATTTGGTAAAATTGCAGGGTTAAGCAAGTCTTAACGCCGTGCTTGACCGGGCAGGCGGCGCGGCGCACAGCTAAAGCCGGTTTTGGCTTTTGAGGATGCATTCCATGCGTGTCGCCGCAGTTCTTGCTCTGTTGATCATGGCCCTGCTGGCGGCCAGCGCCAGTACGGTCACGGTGGCGCGCTCGGAAACCCTGCTGCCCGCGGTCGCCGCCAGCCGCTAAGGCGTTTCCAGCAAAACGGTGACATGCTCAGACTGTGCCGAGTCAGCAAAAAGGGCGATCGAGCACGCCGACCGCCCACCAACCTGTCGGCAATGGATTACTTCTTGGCCGAATTGCCGGTGCTGCCTGAGCCAAGCCCGGTGATCTGCTTGGCGGCTTCGACCTTGTCCTTCTTCGGCTTTTTGGCTTCCTTGTTGCTGCGCATCTGACCCTTGGCCATCTCACACTCTCCTTCGTGCAGGCCAGAGGGCCCGCATCAATACCCTGAGACGCTAGCCCCGACGCCGGGCGCTGGCAAGCGCCGCGCCGCCGCCAAACCCGCCGGGATTTGACTTTCCGGCCGGTTCTGCTTTGATGTGGCCATGCGCGTACATGCTTCCGACCACCGCCCGCATCACCGGCTCCGCCTCCTCCGAGGCGTTTGACCTGGTTCGGCCACCTGCACTGCAAGGGCCGGGCCAGGATATGTTCCCCCTTACTCACTGATCATTGAACCGCGCCAGCGGTTCCCCCTGTCATCGTCCGCCCGCCCGCTATTGCCGGGCTGCGGCGATGCGTCTGTTCGGAACAATTGCCATGACGTACAAATACGGTCTCACCCTTCCCATCAGCGGCAGCCACAAGCTCAAGCGCTTCACCCTTTGGGCCGGCGCCCACCTGCCGGATCTGCAATACCGGCTGCCGCCGCAGACCCCGATCAAGACCGAAACCATGACCATCCGCCTGCGCGACAGCGATGACCGCGCCCGCATCCTGTCCGCACTGAATGCCAACAAGCTGTGACGAGGGGGCGTCGCGGTCAGCGCGACGCGCCTTTTTCCGCCCGCTTTCCCGTTTTTGTCTGCTGCCAAGGAGTTTCAACACAATGTCGGACTTGCCCCAGTTCGTCATGACCGATCAGGATTATGCCATCCTGCGCGGCATTGCCGTGGCCCGGCCTTCGGGAGAGCGCGGCTATTTCGACCTGCTGCGCCACAAGCTGTTGCGGGCCCAGGTGGTGGATGCCGCCAGGATTGAGCCCGATGTGGTCACCATGAACAGCCAGGTGCTCTATCGCGTGGGCAAGGGGCGCTGGTTCGAGCATCGCCTGGTGCTCGGCGCCGCCCGTGAAGTGATCGGCCAGACCGTCTCGCTGCGCTCGCTGCACGGGCTGGCGCTGCTGGGCATGCGTGACGAGCAGGAATTCACCTATGACCCCGAACAGGGGCCGGTGACCGTCAGCGCCGTGCTGTACCAGCCACAAGCCGATGACGAAGGGATCGACTATGGCAGCGCGCGCCGCTGGAGCGCGCGCTGATCGGGCCATAATCGCTGGCGAGGCCGGCCACCTCGCCTATTTGGCTGCCTGGCAGCGGCCGCTCGGCGCCAGCGTCGCAATCGCCCGGGGATCGCAGCCGGTCTGCAGGAACGTCAGCCAGTCATTCTGGTCGCCATAATAGGCATTGCGATCCACTTCGCCGCGCACCCCGCGCACCACGCCGGTCTGCGTCCACTGCCAGAAGGTCCAGGTCCGGTTGCCATAGCGTTCATGCGGCTCGGCAGCGGTCGAGCGCAGCCAGAAGGCATTGGGGAAATATTCCCCCTCCAGCACGTCGCGGTGGAAGGTCATGTCGGTATAGATCAGCGGCAGCTTGCCGGTATGGCGTTCCATCACGTCCAGCATCAGCCGGATTTTTTCCAGCGCATCGGCGCGGCTCGGCTTGTTGCGGCAGCTGGAGTGATTGTTCCACTCCAGATCGAGCACCGGCGGCAGCGCATCGGGATCATTGGGCACATTGGCGACGAACCAGGCCGCCTGTTCGGAGGCCAGCGAACACCAGGTCATGAAATGATAGGCGCCGCGCGGCATGCCGGCCTCGCGCGCTCGCACCCAGTTCTTGCGGAAATCGGGGTCGAGATAGTCCTTGCCTTCGGTCGCCTTCATGAAGACGAAATGGATACCCGACTGGATCGCGGTGCGGAAATCGACATTCTCCTGGTAGCGCGCCACGTCGATCCCCTGGATCGGCATGCCGCGCGCCCGGTCGACGCCCGAATGCGGCCGGTTATCACCCTGTATCGGACCGTAAAGACCGCCTCCCGACGAGCAGGCCACAACAATACCGGCCAGCAGGGCCAGCAGGGCACCCTTTGCGATCGCGGAATACGAGGGAAAAGGACGGCGGAACATCATTGCAGCAGCACTCTACGCAGGAACAAGCAGTGGCTTTGATTCAACATGGCGCGGTTAATGGAGGCTTAGGTTAACCAGTGTGGCAACGGGCGTGGTTAACAGGCCGTTTTTTGTTCGCCCTACGTTCTTGTTCAGCGCGACCGACTTTGCTAGATTTCTGCCGGGCCAGGGGAAACAGCACATGGTCACCCGTGTCGCTACCGTCGCGTTTGAGGGCATCGAGGCCGTACCGGTCGACGTGCAAGTGCAGATCACGCCCGGCTTTCCCAAGATCACCCTGGTCGGCCTGCCCGACAAGGCGGTCAAGGAAAGCAGCGAGCGCGTCCGGGCGGCGCTGGTCGCCTCCGGCATCGGCCTGCCGCCCAAGCGCATCACCGTCAATCTGGCGCCCGCCGACCTGCCCAAGGAGGGGAGCCATTACGACCTGCCCATCGCGCTGGGCATCATGGCGGCGATCGGCGTCATGCCCCAGGATGGGCTCGATGGCTATCTGGCGCTGGGCGAACTGGGGCTCGACGGGCGCCTCGCCCATGTCGGCGGCATCCTGCCCGCCGCCATCGCAGCCCAGTCGCGCGAACTGGGGCTGATATGTGCCGCCCCCTCGGGCCCTGAAGCGGCCTGGGCCGGCGAAAATCTCGAGATCATTGCCGCCGACAGCCTGCTGGCGCTGGTCAATCATCTGACCGGCCACCAATTGGCCGCCCGCCCGCAGCCGCGCAAATATGTGCCCAGCACCGGTCTGCCCGATCTCTGCGATGTGCGCGGCCAGCAGGTGGCGCGCCGCGCGCTCGAAGTGGCCGCTGCCGGCGGGCATAATCTGCTGATGATCGGCCCGCCGGGCGCCGGCAAATCCATGCTGGCGGCCCGCCTGCCCTCCATCCTGCCGCCGCTCAATCCGCGCGAATTGCTCGACGTGTCGATGATCCAGTCCATTGCCGGCGAGCTGGTGGGCGGGGCGATTTCCGACCGCCGGCCGTTTCGCGCCCCGCATCACTCCGCCTCGATGGCCGCGCTGGTCGGCGGCGGGCTCAAAGTGCGCCCCGGCGAGGTCAGTCTGGCCCATAATGGCGTGCTGTTTCTCGATGAGCTGCCCGAATTTGCCCCCGGCGTGCTCGATAGTCTGCGCCAGCCGCTCGAGAGCGGCGAAACCGTGATTGCCCGGGCCAATGCCCGCATTTCCTATCCCAGCCGGGTGCAGCTGATCGCCGCGATGAACCCGTGCAAATGCGGCATGGCCGGCACGCCGGGCCACACCTGCCGGCGCGGACCCGCCTGCGCCCATGATTATCAAAGCCGGGTCTCGGGGCCGTTTCTCGATCGCATTGATCTGCGCATCGATGTGCCCGCGGTGACCGCCGCCGATCTGATCGCGCCGAGCCTGGCCGGGGAGAGTTCAGCGGACGTGGCCGCCCGCGTCGCCCAGGCCCGCGCGCGCCAGCAGCAGCGCTATGCCGACCATGGCGCTCCGGGCATCCACACCAATGCCGCCGCCGGCCCCAGCCTGATCGAGGCGCTGGTCAACCCCGACAAGGAGAGCCAGACCCTGTTGCTGCAGGCCGCCGAACGCTTCAACCTGTCGGCCCGCGCCTATCACCGCGTGCTCAAGGTCGCCCGCACCCTGGCCGATCTGGGCGGCGACGAGCGGGTGGGACGGCCCCATATCGCCGAGGCGCTGAGCTACCGGCTGAACTTCGGCGCGGTATGAGCCGACAGGTTCAGCGCTCGGCCTGCCGTGTGGGCAAGCCGTCTGCCATTCGAGCATAGCTCTCATGGCCTGCTCGACTTGAAAGGCGCCGCCGGCGCCTTTCACCGGCCTGGCCGGACGCCTCGCAGTGTTTCACGTGAATCTGCCTCAGCGGTGGCTGGTATAGCCGCCCAGGACGCCGCGCGGTGACAGGACCACCTGCCACAGGCTGATCTGGCGTGCCCGGAACGAGGCGGCAAAGACGCTGAGATAGTAGCGCCACATGCGGTAAAAGCGCTGGTCATAGCGCGCCGACAGCTCTGGCCAGGCCGCCTCGAAACGGGCCAGCCAGGCCATGAGCGTGGTGTCGTAATCGGCGCCGAAATTGTGCCAGTCCTCCATCACGAACAGCCCTTCAATGGCCCGGCCGATCTGGGCGATCGAGGGCAGCATGCCATTGGGGAAGATGTATTTTTCGCTCCACGGATCGCCATGCACGACGCTGGTATGGCCACCAATGGTGTGCAGCAGCATCAGCCCGTCCGGCGCCAGCAGGCTGGCGGCCTTGCTGAAATAGCTGCGGTAATTCTTGTAGCCAACATGCTCGAACATGCCGATCGAGATGATGCGGTCGAACTGGCCGTCCAGCGCCTGATAGTCGAGCAATCTGGTTTCCACCGGCAGATGGGCGGTGCGCGCATTGGCCAGCGCCGCCTGTTCCCTGGAGACCGTCACACCCACGCCCGACACCCCGTAGCGCTCGGCGGCAAATTGCAGAAACCCGCCCCAGCCCGAACCGATATCAAGAATGCGCATGCCGGGCTGCAGCCCCACCTTGCGACAGATCAGGTCAAGCTTGGCCTCCTGGGCCGCGTCCAGATCGGTGGCGTCCTTCCAGTAGCCGCACGAATAGATCATCCGCCGGTCCAGCATGGCCGCGTAGAGATCATTGCCGATATCATAGTGTTTTTCGGCCACTTCGCGCACCCGCAGCCGCTGCAGGTTGAGCAGCTTGCCGCGCGCCAGGCTCCACATCACCGCCAGATCCTTGGGGAAGGCCCGCTGCACATCGCTGCGGATCAGCGCGAACAGGAATTGGTCGAGCGCCTCGGCATCCCACCAGCCATCCATATAGCTTTCGCCCAGCCCCAGCGTGCCGTCGCGCAGCAACCGCCCCCAAAGGGCCTCATTGTGGATGACTGGATCGGCTGCAGCCGGACCATTGACCGTAATACCGGTCCGTTCGAGTTGGCTGAGCACAAACCGCCTGGCGGATTCTGACATGGCGCGCACAAAAGCTTGATCGGCAATAGCCCAGTCTAACGCCGGTGGTTTTGTGTGATCAAGCCCGTTCTGCTCAGCTCTCATTAACGTGCCGCGACTAAAGGCTGTAACTGAACTGGTAGGGTATGATGTCGCGAACGGGTGAATTGGTGCAGTGGAACAACAAGGGCGGCTATGGCTTCGTCCGCGATGGCACCGGCAACGACTTTTACGTCCATATTTCCAAACTGGCCGAGGGTGAACCAAGGCCCAAGCCCGGCGATCAGCTGAGGTTTGACATCGCGACCGGCCGCAATGGCCGTCCGGCGGCGATCAATATCGTGGTCACCGCTGTCGCGCCGGTCCCCGAGCGCAGCATGCGCGACGTCAGACGCCTGTCCGACGGGGTGCCGCGCTACCAGATCGGCCTGCGCACCACGGCAGCGACCATGCTGACACTGTTGATATTGCTGGCCATCGCCACCGATCGGGCGCCGCTCTGGCTTGGCACCATCTATACGCTGATGGGCCTGGCCTCAGCCCTGCTCTATCGCTTCGACAAGCTCTACGCACTCAATGACCGCTGGCGGGTCAGCGAAGCCAATCTGCATGTGGTTGATTTCTGCTTTGGCATTATCGGCGGCCTGATCGCCCAGGAGATCTACCGGCACAAGACCGTCAAGCCGCGCTTTGTCGCCGTCACCTGGGCCCTTGCCCTGATCCATGTGCTGGGTCTGGCGATGCTGGCCCTGGGCTGGGTCAGCATCGCCTTGCCCTAGCCGGCTAGTGGAACTGCGCCGTTTCGGTTGATTCGCCCATTGCGGTGGTGGCGCTCTTGCCTTCGCTCACCGCCATCGACACGGCGTCGAAATAGCTGGTGCCCACTTCGCGCTGGTGCCGCACTGCCGAAAAGCCGTGCTGTTCGGCGGCAAACTCGGCCTGCTGCAGCCGGGAATAGCCCGCCATGCCCTCATTCTTGTAGGCCCGGGCCAGTTCGAAGGTCGACAGGCTCAGATTGTGGAAGCCGGCCAGGGTGATGAACTGGTATTTGTAGCCCATCGCCGCGATTTCGCGCTGGAAGCTGGCCATCGCCGCCTCGTCCATATGCTTGGCCCAGTTAAAGCTCGGCGAGCAGTTATAGGCCAGCATCTGTTCGGGATGCACCTTGCGCACCGCCTCGGCGAATTTCTTGGCTTCCGCCAGGCTCGGCGTGCTGGTTTCGCACCAGATCAGGTCGGCATAGGGCGCATAGGCAATGCCGCGCGCAATCGCCGCGTCAATGCCGCCCTTGAGCCGATAGAACCCTTCGGCAGTGCGTTCCCCGGTGACAAATGGCGCATCCTGCTCGTCAATGTCGGAGGTGATCAGCCGCGCCGCTTCCGCATCGGTGCGCGCCATGATCAGCGTCGGCACGCCCATCACATCGGCGGCCAGCCGCGCCGCATTGAGCGTGCGGATGAACTGGCTGGTTGGCACCAGCACCTTGCCGCCCAGATGGCCGCACTTCTTTTCGCTGGCCAGCTGATCCTCGAAATGCACGGCAGCTGCGCCGGCCTCGATCATCGCCTTCATCAGCTCAAAGGCATTGAGCGCGCCGCCAAAGCCGGCCTCGGCATCGGCGATGATCGGCACGAAAAAGTCGAGATCGGTGGTGGCGATGCCGTCTTCGCGCTCCATGGTCTGGATCTGGTCGGCCCGCTGCAGCGCCTTGTTGATGCGCTTGACCACCGCCGGCACGCTGTCGACCGGATAAAGGCTCTGGTCGGGATACATATTGCCACTGCTATTGGCGTCGGCCGCCACCTGCCAGCCACTCAGATAGATTGCCTTGAGGCCCGCCTTGACCTGCTGCACTGCCTGGTTGCCGGTAAACGTGCCCAAAGTGGGCACGAAATCCTCGTTCTGCAGCAGCTCCCACAGCCGTTTGGCGCCCTGTTCGGCCAGGGTATGGCGGATCGGCAGCGAGCCGGCGAGCCGCGCCACGGCGCTGGGGGCGTAGTTGCGGGCAATATTGTGCCAGCGGTCCGGCGCATAATCGGGCGCGGGGAATTTGGGTTGGTCAAGCATGGTATGTCCTCCTTTAGGGCATGGCTTCGCCGGTCCGGTGGGCCGGCATTCTTTTTGTGATTCACGTGGAACAATAGCGGCGTTGGTCCGGCCTTCCCGTCTCCCCTGAGGGAGAGGGGAAGAGGCTAACCCAGCACCTTGCGGCTGAAAGTGGCGGCGATCATGCCGGCGCCGGAAAACAGTTCGGTGCTGCCCTGCCCGCCCACCAGCGAAAACTGGTGCCGGCCGATCTTGCCGGCAATGGCATAACCCTGGCTGGCCAGACCGCGGGCGCTGAACTGCGCCATGGCCTCAACCGCGGTCGGGGCAATGATGGTCAGATATTCTTCACGTTCACTGCTGGAAGGGCTCATCCGAAAGTCTCCTCATTTCTTGTCTGTAAAGATTTGACAAATGGCTCAAACATGCAAGGAATAAGCGCAATAGGCCCAGTAAACCTGTAAATCGCTACACAAGTTGCGATGCGGTTTCTGTAAAGCCTGTAAACAAATGCGGCCAGCAAGGCCGGGAGGAGCCGATGAACGATGCGAGCGACATGCAGATCGGCGGGCGCATCAAGCGCCTGCGCCGCACCCGCAAACTGGCCCAGGCCGATCTGGCGACGGCGCTGGGCATTTCGGCCAGCTATCTCAATCTGATCGAGCACAATCGGCGCAAGGTCACCGTACCCCTGCTGTTTGCCATTGCCGGCTATTTCGGCGTTGAGCCGGGCGAACTGGTCGACAGCGATGAAGGCCGGCTGCTCGGCGATCTGATGGAGGCCTTTGGCGACGACATCTTTGCCGACAGCGACGTCACCAATCTGGAAATCCGCGATCTGGCGCACGCCAATCCGGCGGCTGCCCGGGCCATTCTCAAGCTTTATGACCGCTATCGGCTGGTCGCCAAATCGGGCGACACGCCGACCCAGCCCGGCGTGGGTGAACCCTTCCACCTGGCCACCGACGCGATCTCGGACTTCCTGCAGGAGAACGCCAACCACTTCCCGGCGCTCGAAGCCGCCGCCGAGCGTATCCGCAGCGATATCGACCGTTCGGGCGACAGTTTCGAGGCGGGCCTGCGCACCTATCTGCTCAACGTGTTTGGCGTCGAGGTCCGGCTGGCCTCGCTGCCGCACGGCATTGCCCGCCAGCTTGATGCCACGCGCGGCCATTTGCTGGTGTCCGACATCATGCCGGCCGAATCAGCGCTGTTTCTGATCGGCCACCAATTGGGCCAGCTGGCCGCCAGCGCGGAAATTGACGCCATTATCGCCGCCTCCAGCCTGCCCGAGGGCGATGCACCAGCGCTGGCGCGCAATGTGTTGTCGGCCTATTTCGCCGCCGCCCTGGCCATGCCCTATGCGCCGTTTCTGGGCGCCTGCCGCGACTATCGCTATGATATCGAGCGCATCGGCCGCCGCTTCGGCGCCAGTTTCGAGCAGGTCTGCCACCGCATGACCACGCTGCAGCGCCCCGGCGCGGCGGGCATTCCGCTCCATCTGGTGCGCACCGATATTGCCGGCAATATCTCCAAGAGGTTTTCGCTGTCGGGCATCCACATTCCGCGCCATTCGGGTGCCTGCCCGCGCTGGAACATCTATTCGGCCTTTCTGGCGCCGGAGCGGATCAATATCCAGATCAGCCAGATGCCCGACGGGCAACGCTATTTCTGCCTGGCCCGCACCATCATCAAGGGCGACCACCGCTACAACGCGCCGCGCCGCTATATGTCGATCGGGCTGGGCTGCTCGATCCACCACGCCAAGGAAATGATCTATGCCGATGGCATGGATCTGACCGGCGACAGCCAGGTGGTGCCCATTGGCGTGGGCTGCCGCATCTGCCCGCGCCTGCAATGCGGCCAGCGCGCCCATCCCCCGGCCGACCACCGCTTCGAGTTCGATCCAACCAACCGCCCCGAAAGCCTTTATGGGCGGATGTAGCGGACCGCAATCCCGGTCGAGACCCTCCTCCTCAAGGGGGCGGAGCCGGGCGGTGGGGGCAAATTTCTGCCTATCCCGGCTGATCCCTGCCGTTGTGGCGCGGGTCATGCTGCCAGCTGTCGCGCCATTCGCGCTCCAGCACCGCCCGGCGCTTGCCATAGCGCTCTTCGGTCACGGTGAGCGTCTCGATGCGGTCGGTGCGGAAATTGCGGAAGGCCCCGCGCAGACAGCACCAGGCGGCGATGGTCTGCTTGCCCTCATAATAGGCCAGTTGCACCGGCCAGATGGTGCGCTCGGTCGCATTGCCCGCTTCATCGCCATAGGCAATCTGCACGGCCTTCTCGGTGCGCATCGCCTGGCGCACCTGCCCCAGCACCGGCATGGGCGTTTTCGCGCTCCACACCGCCACCGGCCACAGCCCGGTATCATTGATCCGGTCGCGCAGATCCTCCGGCGAGGCGGTGGCGATCTTGGCCAGGGCGTTCCGGGCGGCCGCGCCCAGCCCGTCATCGGGCTGCGCCCCGACCCAGCGTGCGCCCAGCACCAGCGCTTCCAGCTCCTCGGGCGTGAACATGAGCGGCGGCAGGAAAAAGCCGGGTTTCAGCATATAGCCAACCCCCGCCTCGCCATCGATCGGCGCGCCCAGCCCGATAAGCGTCTGCACATCGCGATACAGCGTGCGCACCGAAACGCCCTGCTCTTCAGCCAGGCTGGCCGCCGTGACCGGCAGCCGGTGCCGGCGCAGCGCATCCATGATCGCGAACAGGCGCTCGGTCTTGTCCATGGCCAAAACTCCTCAGGCGCACTGGCATGCCAGATTCCCGGCAAGCCGCCAAGATGCGGGCTGCCTTCAGTTCTATCGGTGCCCCTGTGGTGAGCCATTGTCGTCTCCCCAGATCGTCCGGGGGAGACGCTGTCACAGCGTACTGACGGAAACTGGCAGCAGCAGCGGCGCTAGGCGATCTCGATTTCGCACCAATGGCTATAGGGACGGTCAGGCGAATAGATCACATTGGGAAAGTGCGGATTGTGCACTGCATCGGCAAAGGCCTGATCTTCAAGGCAAAAGCCGGAATGCTTGCCATAGGTTTTACCGTTCAGGCCCGGCACCGGCACGTCGGTCCATACCCCGTTATAAACCTGCACGCCCGGCCGGTCGCTCCACAGCCTGAGTGTCAGCGCCTGATCGGGACCGACCACGGTGGCAATCGGGTCGACCAGTTTGCGGCCGGTATCGAGCACCATGCCGATATCATAGGCCACCGGCGCGCCGGCCGCGTCACGCATGGTGCGTGGCGTGCGCAGATCATATTGCGTGCCGGCCGAGGGCAGGATGGCGCCGGTTGGGGCCAGATCGGCGCCCAGCTCGGTATAGGCACTCGAATTGACCTGGATGGTGTGATCAAGCACGTCGTCCGTGCGGCCCAGATTGAAATACTGGTGCTGCACCAGGCTGATCGGCGTCGCCTGATCGGTGGTGGCATCGAGCTCGAGCCGCAGCACATTGCCCTTGAGCGAATAGGTCGCCGCAAAGTTCACATTGCCCGGATAGCCCATCGCCCCGTCGGGGCTGAAATGGCTGAAGCGCACGGCATTATTGGCCTCATCGACCTGCCCCTTCCACACCTGGCGGCCCAGACCTTCCGCCCCGCCATGCAATTGCAGCGATCCGGCATTGGGTGGCAGCTGGTAGGTCTTGCCGTTCAGCGCGAACGAGGCGTCCTTGATGCGGTTGGCAACGCGACCGGCCAGGGCGCCAAAATGCGGGCTGTGCGCCAGATAGGCCGCCAGCGTGTCAAAGCCCAGCACGACTGTGCGCTCGCCACCCGCCACCGGCACGCGCCAGTCGCGCACTGCCACGCCATAGCCGATGAGATCGACGCTGACGCCGGTGTCGCTGAGCAGCGTAAACTGGTCGACGCGCTGCTCGTTATGGGTGCCGAAAGTTGAAACCGCGATGGTCATGCTGTGCTTCCCCTGGAATTTGCGCAAAGCTCTAGCCTGCTTTTTGCGCCTTCTGCAACGGCGCACTTGACCTTTTCGGGGCGGCTGCCAAAGCTCGCGCGAGGCAAGCTGGAGGGACAGGGGTGAACGAAATCGGTCTGAGCCGCCGCGCCACGGTCCATGATGTGGCCCGCGCGGCCGGTGTATCGCTGGCTACGGTTGATCGCGTGCTCAATGGCCGCCCCGGCGTGCGCGCCGCCACGGCCGAAAAGGTCGAGGCCGCCATTGCCGCGATCGGCTTTCAACGCGATCTGTCCGCCTCGCTGCTGGCCCGCGCCCGCGATCTCAAACTGACCTTCATCATCCCCGATGGCTCCAACGAATTCATGGCGCGCCTGGCCGAAGCGGTGAGGCGCCGCGCCAGCCAGGCCCTGAGCGAACGCATGCATATCCAGACCCGGCGCATCAAACCGCTCGATGGCGATGCCCTGGCGCACAGCCTTGACGGGCTCGACCCGCGCGATTGCGACTGCGCCATTATCGTCGCCAGCCAGGCGCCAAGCGTGGTGGCCGCCGTCGATGCCGCCAGCCGGCGCGGCGTGGTGGTGATGACCCTGGTCTCCGATCTCCCCGACTCGCAACGCCGCCATTTCATCGGCATCGACAATGTTGCCGCCGGCCGCACCGCCGGGGCGCTGCTGGGCCGGTTCCTGCCGCAGGGTGGCAAGGTGGCGGTGATCGCCGGCTCGCTGCATCTGCGCGACCACGCCGACCGTCTGGCGGGGTTCGCGGCAGTGCTGGAAGCCGAATTTGCCGGTGTCGCGATCATCGGCCCGATTGAGGGCCATGATGAGCGCAGCCAGACCGCAACGCTGGTCGGCGATCTGCTGGCCCGCCACCCCGATCTCGCCGGCGTCTATAATCTGGGCGCCGGCAATGCCGGTCTGGTCGCGGCGCTGCAAGCCTCCGGCCGGGCCGGCGCCATTCGGGTGATCGCCCACGAGCTGACCGAGCCGACCCGGCGCGGGCTGCAATCGGGCGCCATTGATGTGGTGCTGGACCAGAACCCGGACGGCGAAATTCGCGCTGCTCTGGCGGCGGCCCGCAGCCTGGCCCTGGGGGGCAATGGCAGTGCTGTCATCGACCCCATTGAAATCGGTATTTTCCTGCGCGACAATCTGCGCTAACAAGAGCGCCATTCATCACACCGGCGCGGCCCGAAATGGGGCTGGGAGGACGTTAAGATGTTGTTCATGGTTTGGATTGAGGTACGTGCCTCATGACCTATTTGGGCATTGATATCGGCACGTCCGGGGTCAAGGCACTGCTCATCGACGAGCATGGCCGCGCCCTGGGCGACGCCGCCGCCGCCGCTGTGGAACCGGTCCGGCCCCATCCCGGCTGGTCCGAGCAGAACCCGGCCGACTGGTGGACCGCCACCCTGGCCGCCATCGACATGCTCAAGGCGTCCCATCCATCAGAACTCGCCTCGGTGCGCGGCATTGGCCTGTCCGGCCACATGCATGGCGCGACGCTGCTGGACAAGAATGACGACGTGCTGCGCCCCGCCATCTTGTGGAATGACGGGCGCTCGGCCGCCGAATGCAAGGAAATGGAAGCGGCGCTCCCCGGCCTGCGCGATATTGCCGGCAATATCGCCATGCCCGGCTTCACCGCTCCCAAGATTGCCTGGGTGCGCAAGCACGAGCCGCAGATTTTCGAGAAGATCGCCAAGGTCCTGCTGCCCAAGGCCTATGTGCGGCTGCTGCTGACCGGGGAATATGTCGAAGACATGAGCGACGCCGCCGGCACGCTCTGGCTCGATGTCGGCAAGCGCGACTGGTCCGATGCGCTGCTCGCCGTTACCGGGCTTGACCGCAGCCACATGCCGCGCCTCGTCGAAGGCTCGGCGGTCTCGGGCAATCTCAAGCGCGAACTGGCCCAGCGCTGGGGCATGGAGGGGCTGGTGGTCGTGGCCGGCGGCGCCGGGGATAACGCGGCCGCCGCCTGCGGTATCGGCGCCATCCGCCCCGGCGAAGGCTTTGTCTCGCTCGGCACCTCGGGTGTACTGTTTGTCTCCAACGACAAGTTCCGCCCCAATACCGAGGGCGCCGTGCACGCCTTCTGCCACGCCGTGCCGGACACCTGGCACCAGATGGGGGTCATCCTGTCGGCCACCGATTCGCTGAACTGGCTGAGCAAGATCACCGGCCAGAAGCAGGCGGCCTTGTCCGGCGCGGCCGAAGCGCAGTTCACCGGTCCGGGCGAGGAGATCTTCCTGCCCTATCTCTCGGGCGAGCGCACGCCGCACAACAACGCCGCCGCGCGCGGCAGTTTTGTCGGCCTCAGCCATCTCTCCGATCCGGCCAGGCTGGCCCAGGCGGTGATGGAAGGCGTGGCCTTCGCCTTCCGCGACAGCCAGCGCGTGCTCGCTGATGCCGGCACCCGCATCGACCGCCTGCTGGCGGTGGGTGGCGGCTCCAGATCCGCCCTGTGGCTCAAGCTGATCGCCACCAATCTCGACATGGAAATCGCCCTGCCCGAGGACGGTGACTTTGGCGGCGCGCTGGGCGCTGCCCGGCTCGGTCTCTGCGCCGCCGAAGGCGCCAGCCCTGCCACGGTGATGACCATGCCGCCGATCAAGACCATCATTGCGCCCGACAAATCCCTGTCGGCCGCCTATGCCGAGCAATATGCGCGCTACCGCGCCCTTTATCCCGCCATCGAGGAGGCAATTTCGTGAGTGATTTTTTCAAGGGCATTTCGCCGGTCAAGTTCGAGGGTGCCAACAGCACCAACCCGCTGGCCTATCGCCATTACAACAAGGACGAAATGGTCGCCGGCAAGACCATGGAAGACCATATCCGCCCCGCCATCGCCTATTGGCACACCTTTGCCTATGAGGGCGGCGACCCGTTTGGCGGCCGCACCTTTGATCGCCCCTGGTATGACAATGGCCTGGAGGGCGCCAAGCTCAAGGCCGAGGTGGCGTTTGAATTCTTCGACCTGCTCGATGCGCCGTTCTTCTGCTTCCACGATGCCGATATCGCCCCCGAAGGCGCCACGCTGGCCGAATCCAACCGCAATGTCCGCGCCATCGGCGAGATCTTTGCCAAGAAGATGCAGTCAAGCCGCACCAAGCTGCTCTGGGGCACGGCTAACCTGTTCTCCAACCGCCGCTACATGGCGGGTGCTGCCACCAATCCCGATCCCGAAGTGTTCGCCTATGCTGCCGCCCAGGTGAAGAACGTGCTCGAGCTGACCCATGAACTGGGTGGCGAGAACTATGTGCTCTGGGGTGGCCGCGAGGGCTATGAAACCCTGCTCAATACCAAGATCGGCCAGGAGCAGGACCAGATGGCCCGCTTCATCCATCTGGTGGTCAATCATGCCGAAAAGATCGGCTTTACCGGCCAGATCCTGATCGAGCCCAAGCCGCAGGAACCGAGCAAGCACCAGTATGATTTCGACGTCGCCACGGTCTATGGCTTCCTCAAGAAGTACGATCTCGACACCAAGGTGAAGTGCAATATCGAAGTGGGCCATGCGTTCCTGGCCAACCACTCCTTCGAGCATGAACTGGCCTTGGCCGCCTCGCTGGGCATGCTGGGTTCGGTCGACGCCAACCGCAATGACATCCAGTCCGGCTGGGATACCGACCAGTTCCCCAACAATGTGCCCGAGACGGCTTTGGCCTTCTACCAGATCCTCAAGAATGGCGGTCTGGGCAAGGGCGGCTTCAACTTCGACGCCCGCGTGCGGCGCCAGTCGCTCGATCCCGCCGATCTGCTGCACGGCCATATTGGTGGCCTGGATGTGCTGGCCCGCTCGCTCAAGGCGGCCGCCGCGCTGATCGAGGATGGCGCCTATGACAAGATTGTCGACGAGCGCTATGCCGGCTGGAACCAGGCCGGTGCCCAGGCCATGCTCAAGGGCGAGCGCACGCTCGAACAGATCGCTGCCTGGGTGGAAGCCGAAAACATCAACCCGCAGCCGCGCTCGGGCCAGCAGGAATATCTCGAAAACCTGATCAACCGCTTCGTTTGATGAGCATGGGTGGGGGGCACGACCCGTCCCCACCACAGCTCGTCACCCTCGGGCTTGACCCGAGGGGCCTTAACGTAACCAGCGCCGCAAGAAGTGCAGAGCCCTCGGGCCAGGCCCGAGGGTGACGCCCAGTGCGGGCGGCCGCTTTAATCCTGTCGGGAGTCGTTCCATGCCCCAACTGACCAATCCCATCCTGCCCGGCTTCAATCCGGACCCCTCCATTCTGCGGGTCGGCGAGGACTACTACATCGCCACCTCGACCTTTGAGTGGTTTCCGGGGGTGCAGATCCATCACTCGAGGGATCTGGCGAACTGGACGCTGCTGACCCGGCCGCTGACCCGCAAGACCCAGCTCGACATGCGCGGCGATCCCGACAGCTGTGGCGTCTGGGCCCCCTGCCTCAGCCATGACGGCGAAAAATTCTGGCTGGTCTATACCGACGTCAAGCGCAAGGACGGCTCGTTCAAGGACGCGCATAATTACATCGTCTGGGCCGACAATATCGAGGGGCCCTGGTCCGATCCGGTCTACACCAATTCCTCGGGCTTTGATCCCAGCCTGTTCCACGACGATGACGGCAAGAAGTGGTTCGTCAACATGCTGTGGGACCACAGGCGGCGCCCGCTGCTGTTTGCCGGCATTGCGCTGCAGCAGTTCGACCCCGTGGCCGGCAAGCTGGTCGGTCCGGTCACCAATATCTATCAGGGCACCGATCTCGAGCTGGTGGAAGGCCCCCATCTCTACAAGCGCAACGGCAAGGACGGCCAGCCCTGGTACTATCTGCTGACCGCTGAAGGCGGCACCGGCTATGACCATGCCGTGACCTTTGCCCGCTCGCGCACCATCGAGGGGCCCTACCAAACCCATCCCGACAAGCACATCGTCACCGCCAAGGATGCCCCGCTCAATCCGCTGCAGCGTGCTGGCCATGGCGATCTGGTCGATACCCCCGATGGCAAGACCTATCTGGTCCATCTCAGCGGTCGCCCCACCACCCAGAAGCGCCGCTGCGTGCTGGGCCGCGAAACCTCGATCCAGGAAGCCTATTGGGGCGATGACGACTGGATTCACGTGAAACACGGTCCGGTCCCTTCGCTGCATGTCGAGGTGCCCGGCACGCGCGACGACACCGCCTATTGGGCCGAGCAGCGCTACAGCTTTGCCAAGGGCCTGCCGCTTGATTTCCAGTGGCTGCGTACCCCCGAGCCCGAACGCATCTTCACCACCGATGGCGGCAAGCTGCAACTGATCGGCCGGGAATCGATCGGCTCCTGGTTCGAGCAGGCGCTGGTGGCGCGGCGGCAAACCCATTTCAGCTATGATGCTGAAACCGTCATCGATTTTACCCCGACCGACGAACGCACCATGGCCGGGCTGACCGCCTATTACAGCCGGTTCAATTTCTTCTATCTGGCGGTGACCGCCCATTCCGACGGGCAACGCGAACTGCTGATCATGAGCTCGGAAATGAGCCATCCCGACGGCAGGCTCAATTTCCCGGCCGCCCCGGTACAGATCCCCAATGCCGGCAAGGTCAGGCTGGCACTGACCGTGCGCGGCCCCGAGCTGCAGTTTTTCTATGCCCTTGAGGGCCAGGATTTGCAGCCCATCGGCCCCGTGCTCGACGCTTCGCTGCTCTCGGACGAATGCGGTGGCCATGCCGAGCATGGCAGCTTTACCGGCGCCTTTGTCGGCCTTGCGGCCCAGGATCTGAACGGCACGGCCAGTACCGCCGAATTCGAGCATTTCATCTATCGGCCGGTGCATCACCACACCGATCGCTACGAAGTCTGATCGCGTTCACCTCCTTTCGAACCGGAGCCACAGCGCTCCGGTTCGGGATGGCAGGTAAGGGCGCGTGGCGCGCGCCAGTCGCGGCGTGTGAACGAGGCGGGTAAATCCGGACCCATCCGGTTGGATTCTGCGGGCAAAACCCATATGGTCTCGGCTTACTCGCCGAGATCAAACCGCCCATGGATCAGCCGCAACTCGAACCCGCTCCCAGCCCGGCCCTGACGCCGATGATGGCGCAGTTTTTCGAGATCAAGGCGGTCAATCCCGGCTATCTGCTGTTTTATCGCATGGGCGATTTCTACGAGCTGTTCTTTGAGGACGCCGAGATCGCCAGCGCCGCGTTGGGCATTGTGCTGACCAAGCGCGGCAAGCATCTGGGGCAGGACATCCAGATGTGCGGCGTGCCCATTCATGCCGCCAATGACTACCTCAACAAGCTGGTCAAGCTGGGCCATCGCGTCGCCATTTGCGAGCAGATGGAAGACCCCAAGGAGGCCAAGAAGCGGGGCGCCAAATCGGTGGTGCGCCGCGGCGTGGTGCGCCTGATCACCGCCGGCACGCTGACCGAAGACGATCATCTCGACGCCCGCGCCGCCAATTTTCTGGCCGCCCTGGCCATGGTGCGGCACGGCGAGACCGATTTTGCCCTGGCCTGGGCCGATATTTCAACCGGCGAGACCTTTACCGCCGATCTTTCCGCTGACCAGTTGCAGGACGAGCTGGCGCGCATTGATCCGGTCGAACTGCTGCTGACCGAGGCCACGCAATCGGCCCTGGTGGAGCGCCATCTGTTCGCCCCCAGCTGGTCAGCCATTGCCCACACCGCGCCGGCGCAGAGCTTTGACAGCGAAACCGCTTCGGCGACCCTGCGCGGCGCCTTTCCCGGCGAGGCTTTCGATCCCTCGGTGCTGTCGCGCGCCAGCCGCGCCGCGCTGGGCGCCATCATTGCCTATGTCGGGGAAAGCCAGAAGGGCGTCGGCGTGGCGCTGCGCGCCCCGCTGGCCGAGACCACCAGCACCTATCTGGCCATCGATGCGGCCACCCGCTCCAGCCTCGAACTGCACCAGACCCAACGCGGCCAGGTGCGCGGCTCGCTGCGCCAGGTGATTGATCTGACGGTCACCGCGCCCGGCTCCCGCCTGCTCTCGGCCCGCCTCGCGGCGCCACTGGCCGATGCCGCGGCCATCAATCAGCGGCTCGATGCGGTCGATCTGCTGGCCAATGACACCATGCTGACCGGCCGCCTGCGCAGCGATCTCAAGGCCGTGCCCGATCTGGCCCGTGCCCTCACCCGGCTGGTGCTGGAGCGCGGTGGACCGCGCGATCTGGCCGCCATTGGCGCCGCGATCAGCGCCGCGGCCGCGCTGTCGCGCCATATGGCGCAGCTGGCCGAGCCCCCTGCGGTGATCGCCCGTCTCGCCAGCACGCTCGCCGCCGCCCCGCTGGCCCTGGCGTCGCAACTGGCGCTGGCGCTTGATGATGAGCTGCCCCTGCTCAGCCGCGACGGTGGCTTTGTGCGGCAGGGCTATGACCAGACCCTCGACGATGAGCGGGCCCTGGCGCGTCAGACCCGCGCTGTGGTTGCCGCGCTGCAGGCAAGGCTGATTGATGAGACCGATGTCCGCTCGCTCAAGATCCGGCACAATGGCGTGCTCGGCTATTTCGTCGAAGTCCCGGCCGGGCACGGCGCCAAGCTGCTGGAGGAGCCGCACCGTCAGGTCTTCATCCATCGCCAGACCATGGCCAATGCCATGCGGTTCACCACCACCGAACTGGCCGACCTCGAAGGCCGTATCGCCAGGGCGCACGAGGCCGCGCTCGACATCGAACTCAAGGTGTTCGCCAGCCTGCGCTACGATGTGCTCAGCCGCACCGATGCCCTGCGCGACCTGGCCGATGCGCTGGCCGAACTCGATGTGACCACGGCCCTGGCCCATCTGGCCGCCACCCGCCGCTACACCCGGCCCGAAATCGACACCTCGCTGGCTTTCGAGATCACCGGCGGCCGCCACCCGGTGGTGGAGGACATGGTGCTGGCCGAGGGCCAGAGCTTTGTCGCCAATGACGCCGATCTGTCCGGTGACGACGCCAGCGGCGGTGGCCGGCTCTGGCTGGTGACCGGCCCGAACATGGGCGGCAAGTCGACCTTTCTGCGGCAAAATGCCCTGATCGCCATCCTGGCGCAGATGGGCAGTTTCGTGCCGGCCAGCGCCGCCTATATCGGCGTGGTCGACCGCGTGTTTTCCCGGGTGGGCGCCAGCGATGACATCGCCCATGGCCGCTCCACCTTCATGGTCGAAATGGTCGAGACCGCCGCCATTCTCAACCGCGCCACCCGCCGTTCGCTGGTGGTGCTGGACGAAATCGGCCGCGGCACCGCCACCTTTGATGGTCTCTCGATTGCCTGGGCGGCGGTGGAAGCCCTGCATGAAACCACCGGCTGCCGCGCCCTGTTTGCCACCCATTTCCACGAATTGACCAGCCTCGCCAAGACGCTGACCCGGGTCTCCAACGTCACCATGAAGGTGCGCGAATGGGAGGGCGAGGTGGTATTCCTGCACGAAGTGGCGGCCGGCGCCGCCGATCGTTCCTACGGCATTCAGGTGGCGCGGCTCGCCGGGGTGCCCGAGCCGGTGCTGCGGCGTGCCCGCCAGGTGCTGACCGTGCTTGAGCAGCGCTCGACCGGCAGCGCCTCTTCCAGCCAGAAAGCCAGCGTGCTAGATGATTTACCGCTGTTTGCGCATCAATCGGCGCCCACGCCGGTGCAACAAGACCCCGTACTCCTGGCGCTCGACGCGGTTCGTCCTGACGAAATGACCCCCAAACAAGCAATCGACGCCCTCTACGAACTGAAGAAAATCCGCGATGACGCTCGTCGAAGCTGAAGCCAAGCCGCGAAAACCGCTATTCGTTCTCAAATCCGCCAGCACCATTGTCGGCGAGCTGGAGGCCGTCATTGGCGATAACGATCCCAAATCGGGCACCGCGCGCGCCGCCGTCCTGAGCCATATCCGCCAGATTCTGGCCGAGGCCCGCCGACAGGCCGAGGCCGAGCTGCTGGCCAGCGGCAAAGGCGTCCGTTGCGCGCAGAATCTGTGCAGCGCCCAGGACGAGATCATCACCGCCGTGCACATGTTTGCCACGCGGCGCGTCTACCCGGTCGACAATCCCTCTGGCGCCGAAGCCATCGCCCTGTCCGCTGTCGGTGGTTATGGCCGCGGCACGCTGGCCCCCGGCAGCGATATCGATCTGCTGTTCATCCTGCCCTACAAGCAAACGCCCTGGGGCGAGCAGGTCACCGAATACATCCTCTATATGCTCTGGGATCTGGGCCAGAAGGTCGGCCATGCCGTCCGCTCGGTCGATGAATGCATCCGCATGGCCCGCGCCGACATGACCGTGCGCACCGCCACGCTTGAGGCCCGCTTCCTGACCGGCGACAAGGCCCTGTATCAGCAATTGGTGCAGCGGTTCGAAACCGAGATCATGCCCAAGACCGGTCCCGAATTCATCGCCGCCAAGATGAGCGAGCGTGACGAGCGCCACAAGGCCATGGGCAATACCCGCTATGTGGTCGAACCCAATATCAAGGATGGCAAGGGCGGGTTGCGCGATCTCAATGCGCTGTTCTGGATCGGCAAGTATTTCTATCAGGTCAAGACCAGCCATGAACTGGTGGGCAAGGGCGTGCTCAGCGCAGCCGAGTACCGCATCTTCTCGCGCGCCGAGGATTTTCTCTGGGCCGTGCGCTGTCATCTGCATTTCGCCACCGGCCGCGCCGAGGAAAAGCTGACCTTTGACATGCAGCCCGAGCTGGCCGAGCGCATGGGCTACACCCAGCGTGTCGGCATGCTCGGGGTCGAGCGCTTCATGAAGCGCTATTTCCTCGTGGCCAAGGATGTCGGCGACCTGACCCGCATCATCAGCGCCTCGCTCGAGTTCAACCACGTCAAGGACATGGATCTGATCGGGCGGGTGTTTGCGCCGTTCCGGCCCGGCCGCAGCAAGATCAAGGGCGAGCCCGACTTTGTGCTCGATACCGGCCGGCTCAATATCGCCTCAGCCGAAATATTCGAAAAGGATCCGGTCAACCTGATCCGCATGTTCCTGGTCGCCGGGCGCGAGCAATTGCTGTTTCACCCCGACGCCATCAAGCGCATTTCGCGTTCCCTGCCCCTGATCGACAAGTCGCTGCGCACCAATCTCCGGGCCAATGAGTATTTCCTGGCCATTCTGACGGCGCCCAAATCGGTGGAGCGCATTCTGCGCCAGATGAACGAGAGCGGCGTGCTCGGCAAATTCGTGCCCGAATTCGGCAAGATCGTCGCGCTGATGCAGTTCAACATGTATCACCACTATACCGTGGACGAGCATCTGATCCGCTCCATCGGCGTCATGGCCGATATCGCCAATGGCGGCTTGCGCGACCAGCTGCCGCTGACCCATGAGCTGCTGCCCCAGCTCAACGATGTGCGGCTGCTCTATGTGGCGCTGTTTCTGCACGATATTGCCAAGGGCCGCCCGGAGGATCATTCCATTGCCGGCGCCCGCATCGCCCGCCGCTTCTGCCCGCGCCTGGGCCTCTCCGCAGCGGAAACCGACACGGTGGCCTGGCTGGTCGAATATCACCTGCTGATGAGCGAGATTGCCCAGGCCCGCGATATCCAGGACCCCGAAACCGCCAGGGCCTTTGCCGATGTGGTGCAATCGCCCCAGCGTCTGGCGCTGCTGATGATCCTGACCGCCTGCGATATCCGCGCTGTCGGCCCGGGGGTGTGGACGGGCTGGAAGGGCAGCCTGTTGCGGGCCCTCTATTACGCCACCGAGCCGCTATTGTCGGGCGGGCACAGCCAGGTCACCCAGTCCGACCGCATCAATCAGGCGCGTCAGGAACTCGCCGAGGCGCTCAACGCCTGGCCAGCGGCCGAGGTGGAAACCTATATCGAGCGCCATTACGACCATTACTGGCTGCGCGCCGAACCCGAATTGCAGATCGAGCATGCGCGCATGATCCGCCAGGCCGACAAGACCGACGAGGCCTTTGCCGGCTCGATCCGGATCAAGGCCTTCGAGAGCATCACCGAGGTGACGTTCTACACGCCCGACCATCCCCGCCTGCTCTCGCTGATTGCCGGCGCCTGCACCATGCAGGATGCCTCGATCATCGGTGCGCAGATCTTCTCGACCCGCGACGGGCAGGCCCTGGACACCTTCCGCCTGCGACGCGCCTTTACCTCCGATGAGGATGAAAAGGTCCGCGCCACCCGCATCATCGATACCGTCAAGCAATTGCTGCAGGGCAAGCGCCGCGTGCTGATCGACCTGGGCAAGGACAGCCGGCTCAATCGACGGTTGAAGCCCTTCGCCCTGCCCACCGAGGTCACCGTGTCCAATGCGCTGTCGGAAAAATTCACCGTCATCGAGGTTTCGGGTCTCGATCGCACCGGGCTGCTGCATGCCCTCACCCGCGAGATTGCCGATCTCAACCTGACCATCGGCTCGGCCCATATCGGCACCTACGGCGAGAAGGCCGTCGACGTGTTCTATGTCACCGACCTGACCGGCCAGAAGATCACCAGCAAGCCACGGCAGCGCAAGATCCACGATGCGCTGATGGCGGTGTTCCATCCCCGGCCCGAGACCAGGCCGACCAATGGCTAGACGGTGAACCTCTATCGCAATTTTCTCTCGGTGGGCGGGCTGACCCTGCTCTCGCGCATTGCCGGCTTTGCCCGCGATGCCCTGATGGCTGCCGTGCTCGGCGTCGGCCCGGTGACCGACGCCTTCTACGCCGCGTTCCGCTTTCCCAACCTGTTCCGGCGGCTGTTTGCCGAAGGCGCATTCAACACCGCCTTTGTGCCCATGTTCTCCACGGCGCTCGAAACCCATGGCGACGCGGCCGCCAAACTGCTGGCCAGTCGCATCATGAGCTGGCTGGTCGCCACCATAGGGGTGGTCACCATCCTCGCCGAGATCTTCATGGAACCCATCATGGCGGTGTTCGTGCCCGGCTTTGATGATCCGGAAAAATTTGCGCTGACCGTCTATCTGACGCGCATCATGTTCCCCTATCTGGCCTGCATGTCGCTGATGGCGGCCTATGGCGCCATTCTCAATACGCTGGGGCGGTTCTTCGCGGCGGCCTTCGCGCCGGTCATTCTCAACATCGTCAATATCGCCGCGCTGGTACCGCTGGCCATTTTTGTGCTCGACGACAAGGCCGACGCTGCCTTCTGGGTCGCCATTGCCACCATGCTGGGCGGGGTTGCCCAGCTGGCCCTGGTCTATGGCGCGGTCCGCCGCTCCGGCTTTGTGCCGCGCATCGGCCTGCCCCGGCCCAATCCCGAGGTGCGCCGCTTCTGGTTGCTTGCCATTCCGGCCATCCTGGCGGGCGGGATTACCCAGATCAATATCTTCGTGGGCACCATCATTGCCTCGGGCGTCGACGGCGCCATGTCGATCCTGAGCTATGCCGACCGGCTCTACCAATTGCCGCTGGGCATTATCGGCATCGCCATCGGCACGGTGCTGCTGCCCGAACTCAGCCGGCATCTGAGCGCCGGGCGCGACCGCGAGGCCGCCCGAAGCCAGGACCAGTCGCTGCTGCTCGCCATGCTGCTCTCCATGCCCGCCGCCGCTGCCCTTGCAGCGCTGTCGGTGCCCATTGTCCGCGTGCTGTTCGAGCGGGGCGCCTTTGATGTCGCGGCAACCGCGGGCGTGGCCGAGGCCCTGGTGGGCTATGCCTGGGGACTGCCGGCCTTCGTGCTGATCCGGGTGCTGCAGCCGGGCTTTTTCTCGCGCCAGGATACCGTCACCCCCACCATTTTTGCCGGCATTTCAGTGCTGGCCAATATCGGCATCTCGCTCTGGCTCTTTCCCAGCCTGCAGCATGTCGGCATCGCGCTGGCCACCACCATCTCGTCCTGGCTCAATGCCTTCCTGCTGGCGCTGTTCCTGGCCCGGCGCGGCTATTTCGTGCTGGAAGCCGGCTCGATGCGCAAGCATGTGCTGACCATTGCCAGCAGCCTGGCCATGGCGGGCGTGCTGTATCTTCTGGGCCAGCGGGGCACGGCGATCTTTTCTGCCGGCGCGCCGCTGCTCATCCAAATTGCGGCGCTGTCTGCCATCTGCGTCTTCGGCGCGGCGGTCTATTTTTCTCTGGTCCATTTCACCGGGGCACAGCCCCTGGGTCAGTTGCTGGCCCGCCTGCGCCGCCGCAGCTGACTTGCATCCTCCCCGCCAGCCGGTGTAATTCGGCAGGCTGCTAAACCTGATGGGTATTTCGTATGGCTTTCACTCCCCGCGTCTTCTCGGGCATCCAGCCTTCGGGCGATCTGCATCTGGGCAATTATCTCGGCGCCATTCGCCGTTTCGTGCCGCTGCAGGAGACGCATGAAACCATCTACTGCGTGGTCGACATGCACGCCATCACGGTGTGGCAGGAACCCCAAGACCTCCGGCGCCGGACCTATGAGATCGCCGCCGCCTATATCGCGGCCGGGCTCGATCCCAAAAAATCCATCATCTTCAACCAGTCCCAGGTCATCGAACATGCCGAGCTGAGCTGGATCTTCAACTGCGTCGCCCGCATGGGCTGGATGGAGCGCATGACCCAGTACAAGGATAAGGCCGGCGAAAACGCCGAAAATGCCTCACTCGGCCTGTTCGCCTATCCCTCGCTGATGGCCGCCGACATTCTGCTCTACAAGTCCACCGCCGTCCCGGTGGGCGAGGATCAGCGCCAGCATCTCGAACTGACCCGCGATATTGCCAAGAAATTCAATCACGACTTCAAAAAGCAGATCAAGGCCAATGGCCACAAGGGTGATTTCTTCCCGATCACCGAGACGCTGGCCACCGGCCCGGCCATGCGCGTCAAAAGCCTCAAGGACGGCAGCAAGAAGATGAGCAAGTCCGACGCCTCGGACCTCTCCACCATCTACATGCTTGATGGTGCCGATCTGATCGCCAAGAAGATCAAGCGCGCCACCACCGATGCCGATGCTTTGCCCAGCGAGGCCGCGGGCCTGGCAGGACGGGCCGAGGCGGAAAACCTCGTGGGCATCTACGCCGCCCTCTCCAATGTCAGTGTTGACGCCGTGCTGGACGAATATGGCGGTCAGGGCTGGGGCAGTTTCAAGCCCGCCCTGGCGGAACTGGCCGTCTCGGTGCTGTCACCCATTGCCGACGAAATGCAGCGCCTGGTTGCCGAACGCGAGGAAATGGATGCTATTCTGCGCGACGGCGCGGCGCGAGCCCGGGCCATTGCCCAGCCGGTTATGGACGATGTCCGCAACATCGTCGGCTTTGTCCGCTAGAAAGGTTCGGCCATGTACGAGACCGAATACAAGCGCAAATTCCTGGTCGTTATCGACGAAACCGTTGAGTGCGATCGCGCCCTGACCTTTGCGGCCTACCGCGTCAAACGGACCGGCGGCACCGTGGTACTGATGAGCATTGTCGAAAAGCCCGAATTCATCGGCCTGGGCGTCGAGGATGTGCTGCGCGCCGAGGCGGTGGAGGAGGCCGAACGCAATCTCGATGCCCGTCTCGCCCGTATCCGCGCCATTGGCGAGGTGAAGGTGGAATCGGTGGTTCGCGAGGGCGAAGGTCCCGAGCAGATTGAACGGGTGATCAATGAGGATCGCGACATTGCCATTCTGGTGCTGGCCGCCTCAACCGGCGAGGGCCCTGGCCCGCTGGTAATGCACTTTGCTGGTCGCGCCCACGTCCTGCCCATCCCGCTGACCGTGGTGCCCGGCCGCATGAGTGACGACGAGATCATCGCGATTTGCTGATCGGTGCACCCGGCACCCCTGCCCCGCGCATAATGGCCTTGCAACTGGCCCATAAAGGGCTATTTTAGAAACGTTCTAATTGCATTTCCGAGGCACTCCGATGTTCATCCAGACCGAAGCCACGCCCAACCCATCGACCCTGAAATTCCTGCCCGGGCGTGACGTGCTGGTTGGTGAACCGCGCGACTTCCGCAGCGTTGAGGCGTCGGCCAACTCGCCACTGGCCACCGGGCTGTTTGCCATTTCCGGGGTGACCGGGGTGTTCCTGGGAGCCGACTTCATCTCGGTGACCAAGGATGACACCAATTGGGCCCATATCAAGCCGGCTATTCTGGGCGTCATCATGGACCACTTCCTCTCGGGCAAGCCGGTGATCGTCGAAGGCGGCGTTGAAGTGGCCAATCACGACGAGGTCGATGAGTTCTTCGAGCAGGCCGACAGCGAAACCGTGGAAGTGATCAAGGAATTGCTGGCCACGCGCGTGCGCCCTGCCGTGGCCATGGATGGTGGCGACATTATCTTCAAGGGCTTCAAGGAAGGTACCGTCTTCCTGCATATGCAGGGCGCCTGTTCGGGCTGCCCCTCTTCCAGCGCCACGCTGAAAAGCGGCATCGAAAATCTGCTTCGGCACTTCGTGCCTGGCGTTGAATCCGTGCAGCAGGTCTGAATTACCCATTGCCGACCCATAGAAAAAGGCCCCGCGGCGCGCGCCGCGGGCCTTTTTCTATGGCCATATGCCGGGCCAGTGTCGCGACAGCAGTGAATTTCACTTCGGTGACTACGGAATCCGAAGCAAGACGACCCGCTGCCGCGGCATTGGCCCGGTCAGGGCGGGGAGCGTTTCGAGCAAAAGTGGTTGCACTTCTGCCGTTTGAAAACGCGACCCAGGCAATATTCTAGCCGTTGATCACCACCACCTTGGCGCCGGTGGGTACACGACCGTAAAGATCAATAATGTCCTGATTCATCAAGCGGATGCAGCCCGACGAAACATTGGTGCCAATGGTATAGGGCTCGGTGGTACCGTGAATGCGGAACAGCGTGTCACGGCCATTCTTGTACAGATACAGCGCCCGCGGGCCCAGCGGATTGGTCGGCCCGCCCTCCATGCCACCAGCATAGGGGCCGTAGCGATCAGGCTCGCGCTTGATCATCGACTGGGTGGGTGTCCAGCGCGGCCATTCCGCCTTGCGGCCAATGCTGGCCGTGCCGCGGAACACCAGTGCCTCGGTCTTGCCCACACCAATGCCGTAGCGCAGCGCACGACCGCCGCCCAGTACCAGATAGAGGAAACGGGACGGGGTATCGACAATAAGCGTGCCAGAGCGCTCGCTGGTGACATAGGGCACTTCCTGGCGCCAGTACATGGGATCAACCCGGCGCAGATCGGTGGCCTCCACCGGGAACTTCCCGCTGTAGTCGGCGCCGTACATCGCCAGATAATAAGGATTGATTTGCGGCTCGCTCACCACCGGCGTGCGGGTGCTGGAGCAGGCGGCCAAAGCCGTGGCCGACAGGCCAATCATAAACAAACGACGAGAGAGCAAAATAATACCCTAAACTGGACGGACCGAATAACTCGGCGAGATCAAGCACCTAAGCCGATAGCACTGGCTTCGCTAGTGCATGAATGCCTCACTGCACCAACGCCTCGCATAGCAAGGGGTTCCTCTCGTCAAAGTGATGGATCGAGGGTGTGTTGCAGGGCGATCACACAAAAAAGGCCCGCATTGCTGCGGGCCTGTCTGTTTGTCAGAAGCCTCGCCTATTCGGCGGCGGCTTCGACTTCCTTGCCGGTTGCCTGATCGACGATCTTCATCGACAGGCGAACCTTGCCGCGCTCGTCAAAGCCCAGCAGCTTGACCCAGACCTTGTCGCCTTCCTTGACCACATCGGTGGTCTTGGCAACGCGCTGTTCGGCCAGCTGGCTGATATGGACCAGACCATCCTTGGCGCCGAAGAAGTTCACGAACGCGCCGAAATCGGCGGTCTTGACCACGGTGCCCTGATAGATGGCGCCAACTTCGGCTTCGTCGGTGATCGAGCGGATCCACTTGATCGCCGCTTCAATCGCGGCGCCGTCCGAGGAGGCGATCTTGATCGTGCCATCGTCTTCGATGTTGATCTTGGCGCCGGTCTTTTCGACGATCTCGCGGATCACCTTGCCGCCGGTGCCGATCACTTCACGAATCTTGTCGGTCGGGATCTTCATGGTCTCGATGCGCGGCGCGAACTCGCCCACTTCCGAACGGGACGCGGTGATGGCCTTGGCCATTTCGCCCAGGATGTGGATACGGCCGCCCTTGGCCTGCTCGAGGGCGATCTTCATGATCTCCTCGGTGATGCCGGCGATCTTGATGTCCATCTGCAGGCTGGTGACGCCCTCTTCGGTACCCGCCACCTTGAAGTCCATGTCGCCCAGATGATCTTCATCACCCAGAATGTCGCTGAGCACGGCGAACTTTTCGCCTTCCAGGATCAGACCCATGGCAATGCCGGCCACCGGACGGGCCAGTGGCACACCGGCATCCATCAGTGCCAGCGAGGTGCCGCACACGGTTGCCATCGAGGACGAGCCGTTCGATTCGGTGATCTCGGACACCACACGGATCGTGTAGGGGAACTCTTCAGCCGATGGACGGATCGGGTTGATCGCGCGCCAGGCCAGCTTGCCATGGCCGATTTCGCGACGGCCCGGGGACCCCATGCGCCCAGCTTCACCCACCGAGTATGGAGGGAAGTTGTAGTGCAGCAGGAAGTTCTGCTTGTAGGTGCCTTCAAGGCTGTCGATGTACTGCTCGTCATCGCCCGTGCCCAGCGTGGCCACAACCAGCGCCTGGGTTTCGCCACGGGTGAAGATGGCCGAACCATGGGTACGCGGCAGAATGCCGACTTCCGAAACAATCGGACGCACGGTGCTCAGATCGCGACCATCGATGCGCAGCCCGGTGTCGAGCACGTTCCAGCGCACCACCTTGGCCTGCAGCGCCTTGAACACGGCGCCAACATCTTCAGCCGAGATTTCGCCGGCTTCAACGCGGGCAGCGAAATGCGCCTTGGCCGTTGCCTTGACGGCGTCCACGGCAGCGTAGCGCTCTTCCTTCTTGGTCTGCTTGTAGGCCGTGCGCAGATCGGCTTCGATCACGCCCAGCATCTCGGCTTCGATGGCCGAGGTGTCATGCGGCTCGAAATCGCGGGCATCCTTGGCAGCCAGTTCGGCCAGCTTGATGATGGCCTGGATCACCTTGCGGCTCTCGGCGTGACCGAACATCACGGCGCCCAGCATGATTTCCTCGCTGAGCTCCTTGGCTTCCGATTCCACCATCAGCACGGCGTCTTCGGTGCCGGCCATGACCAGATCGAGCTTGGACTCGCTGCGGCGATCAACCGCCAGGTTCAGCACATATTCGCCGTTCACATAGCCGACGCGCGCCGCGCCGATCGGGCCCATGAAGGGCACGCCGGAAATGGTCAGGGCTGCCGAAGCGGCAACCAGGGCCAGCACGTCCGGATTGTTTTCCATATCGTGCTGCAGCACGGTGATGACCACCTGGGTCTCATGCTTGTAGCCGGCCGGGAAGAGCGGGCGGATCGGACGGTCGATCAGGCGGCTGGTCAGCGTCTCGTTCTCGGTCGGACGACCTTCACGCTTGAAATAGCCGCCAGGAATCTTGCCGGCTGCAAAGTACTTTTCCTGGTAGTTCACGGTCAGCGGGAAGAAGTCGATGCCGGGCTTGGCGGTCTTGGCGCTGACAACGGTGGCCAGCAGCACGGTTTCACCCAGGGTGGCGAGCACAGCGCCATCGGCCTGGCGGGCCATCTTGCCGGTCTCGAGCGTCAGGGGCTGACCGCCCCAGTTGAGCTCGACCTTGTGGTGGTCAAAATTGATTGTCATGTCTTGTTTTCCATTTCTGCCGTCTGAGCGGTAACGCAGGGGCGTAGGTCATCCCGCGAACTCATTCGGTGCACCCGCACCCGCAGTCCCACCCCATGTGTGACCCGGGCTCAAAATCAGGCGCTGTTTGCATCTGGCAAAGACGAAACATGGGCAAGACAACAAGCAGCTCCCGGAAATTTCCAGGGGCCCCACGAGTTCAAAATCAGGCACTGATTTTGCGAGCGTGAGGCGGGGAGCGGCCAGTAATCCTGCCATGCTCCGGCATTCGCCGGTCTACGCTTTCGTCATATCCCCACCCTATCGAAACACGGCAGAGGGATACCACGAGGGCGAATGCGGAGATTGTCCCCGCACCCGCAATTGTACTGGCGCGCCTAGCGGCGCAGGCCGAGCTTTTCGATCAAGGTCTTGTAACGGTTGTCGTCGACCTTCTTGACATAGTCGAGAAGGCTGCGACGGGTCGAAACCAGCTTGAGCAGGCCGCGGCGGGAATGGTTATCCTTGCCATGGCCCTTGAAGTGCTCGGTGAGGTTGGCAATGCGCTCGGACAGGATTGCCACCTGAACTTCCGGCGAGCCGGTGTCGTTTGGTGTGGTGGCATATTCCTGAATCAGCGCGGTTTTGCGCTCAGCAGTGATCGACATCGGATAGATCCTTTCAAAGGAGGATTGCGGTCGCCCCGGCCGGGATGTCGTCCAGGAGGGGCCATGAATGCCGCTGACCCATAGGCCAGAGACAGGCGTGCTATAGTGCAAACGGCGCTGCAACGCCAGAATTATTCGCCCGCCGCCTCCGCTGGCGCCTGTTCAGGATCAATAGCGTGCAGCGGAATGGCAAAGCGCCATTCCATGCCGGTCGGGTGGGGCAGGCACTCGACCTCGGCGCCCAGGGAATGGCCGACCATGGATTTGAGCACGGTGGTGCCAAATCCGACACGCTTGGAACCGGGCAGAACCCGGGGTACCGTCTCGCGCCAGACAAAATCCAGCCGGTCATCCACCACTGTCCAGCTGACGGCCAGCGTGCCGCCGTCTTCGCCAAAGGCGCCATATTTGACGGCATTGGTCGATAGCTCATGCACGGCCATGCCCAGGATCTGGGCCGCCTGTATGTTGAGCCGCACCGCCGGCCCGGTAATGCTGACGCGGCTGGAATCGGGCGGACTGAACGGGGCGATCTGGCTTTCGACCAGTTCGCGCAGGGCCACCCCGGCCCGGCCATGGGTGAGCAACAGATCGGTGGAGCGGGCCAGCCCCAGAATCCGCCGCTCGAATGCCTGCACATAGCTGGGCACATCCTCGGCGCCCCGCGCCGTCTGCCGGGCCATCGCCGCAATCACCGTCATCTGGTTCTTGGAGCGGTGCGCCACTTCGCGCATCAGGAACCGCACTTCGCGATCGGCCGCCTGGCGGGCCGTCGACGCATCGGCCAGCGCGCGCGACACTTCGGCAATCTCGGCGACCGGATAGGGCTTGGCCGCCACATGCTCGCCACGCCCCAGCCGCTGGGCATCGCGGCGCAGGCCGCGCACCGACAGACCGATGCGCTGGGCAATCAGGAAGGCCAGCAGGCCCGCCGCCACGACGATGATCACGCCCCAGGCCGCCAGCCACAACAGGGCGTCGCCCAGCGGCCGGTCCACCGCCTCGCTGGACGCCCAGGCAATCACGCGCCATCCCGACAGGGCCGAGCGCCACTCGGCGGTGACCACCTGCTGGCCGTTAAAGGGTTCGCGCCGCCATTCTTCGGGGGCCTGATCCAGCTGCTGGCGCATGGGCAGCACATTGCCGGTCTCAAAACCGGCCTCCGGCGTTGCGGCAATCACCAGATTGGCATTGTCGACCAGCGCTGCCTGCCAGCCGGTGGGCAATTGCCTTGTCTGCAGGGCTCGCGCCATATTGCGCGCATCCTGCGTCAAGGCCAGCAGGGAAACCCGGTCATTGTCGGCGATGGGCAGCAGCACGTTGAACACCCAGCGCTCGGCGGTCTGGCCATAGAACAGGCCGGACACCGTCGGCGTCTTGCGCTCCAGGGCCCGAGCGGCGGTGGCGGGGTCCGAGGTGCGTTCCAGTGCCGTGCCATAGGGCACCCTGGTGTTGAGCAACTGCTCAAACTCGTCATTGAGCGCGATCAGATAGGCGCCGCTTCCGGCCAGGGCGGTAACGGAGCGATCATTGAATTCCTTGAGCAGTTCATCGTTCAGCAGTTCGCTGGTGGAGAGGACGCGCAAGGTGGTGATCATGCCGGCAATCTCGCGCTCAACCGACTGGCCGATCGCCTGCACCGTCGTATCGGTCAGGCCGCGCACCACCTGTTCCTGGGCCTGGTTGTTGCGGTTGAGCAGGACCAAAGACACCACCAGCGCCGGCAGGAGGATGACCAGCGCCGATGCAAATAGATAGAACGCTACCGACAAGGAGCGCTGCGGTGCAGGCCCCGACCGCCCGGCTGGCGGCGGCGCTGCATTGTTGGAAGACGAATTGATCATGCCGCACTTTCTTGGCCGAGCCTGTTTATCTGACCGCATGGCTCGCGATGAGTCATACAATCAGCGGGTGTTGGCTGACCAGCGTATGCGGCACGGCAGCGCGGTTGGTCGATCAGTATTTAGCGCTCGAATCGCTGGCCGGAAAGCTCTCATCGACCGCTTCATCCTGCTTGTCCCAATTTTCGGTGGTATCAAGCTGGGCGTCTTCGCCGGCATTGCGCACCTGCACGGGCGATGCATCCGGGCCGGGCTTCTTGTTGTCTTTCATCGCGGCAGCCTTGTCCGATTTGGGTTTGACGTCCTTCCTGGCGGCACCATTGTCGGTTGCATCATTGGCCGTGTCATTGCGAGGGGTATCGGTCATGGCAGATCTCCGTGCTGTGGTCACAATAGAACACGCCAGACAGCACAAGGGTTGCAGGTGCTTTGATAAGACCGCATCCTCTGGTATGAGCCCGCTATGACCGAGACGCGCGCCAACAGCAAAAAACTCTTCATCAAGACCTATGGCTGTCAGATGAATGTCTATGACAGCGACCGCATGAGCGATGCGCTGGCGCCGCACGGCTATGAAACCACGCTCGATATGGGCCAGGCGGACCTGATCCTGCTCAATACCTGCCATATTCGCGAGAAGGCTTCCGAGAAGGTATTTTCCGAGCTGGGGCGGCTCAAGGAACTCCAGGATGAGCGCCGGGCGATGGGTGGCGACATGCTGATCGGGGTGGCCGGCTGCGTGGCGCAGGCCGAAGGCGAGGAGATCGCCCGGCGCGCCCCCGTGGTCGATATGGTGTTCGGGCCGCAGGCCTATCACCGATTGCCCGACATGCTGGCGCGGGCCGAAGCGCAGCGACACCTGCACCCCGCACTGCGAAAATCCATTGTCGATACCGACTTCCCCGAGGAAGACAAGTTCGAGCACCTGCCCGCCCCCCGCAAGGAAATTACCATCAAGCGCGGCCTGACCGCGTTCTTGACCGTGCAGGAAGGCTGCGACAAATTCTGCAGTTTCTGCGTGGTGCCCTATACCCGCGGCGCCGAAGTCAGCCGTCCCGTCGCCCAGATCATCGCCGAGGCGCGCGGCCTGGTCGATGCCGGGGTCAAGGAAATCACCCTGCTGGGGCAGAACGTCAACGCCTATCACGGCCTGGGCGCCAGCGGCGGCAGCACCAGCCTGGGCGAACTGGCCTATCTGCTGGCCGAGATCGATGGTCTCGAGCGCCTGCGCTACACCACCAGCCATCCGCGCGACATGGATGATGTGCTGATCGCGGCCCATCGCGACCTCGATATTCTGATGCCCTATCTGCATCTGCCGGTGCAGTCCGGCAGCGACAGCATGCTCAAGGCGATGAACCGGCGCCACACGGCGGCCGAATATCTCGAGGTGATTGCCCGCATCAAGGCGGCGCGACCCGATATGGCGCTGTCGGGCGATTTCATCGTTGGCTTCCCCGGCGAGACCGATGCCGATTTCGAGGCCACCCTCAAGATCATCGCCGATGTCGGCTATGCATCGGCCTATTCCTTCAAATATTCCACCCGCCCCGGCACCCCTGGCGCCAATCTGGGCGATCAGATCCCCGAAGCGGTCAAGAATGAACGCCTGTGGCGGCTGCAGGATCTGGTCAATGCCCAGACCACGGCGTTCCATGCCGCCTGCGTCGGCAAGACCCTGCCCGTGCTGATCGAACGCCCCGGCCGCATGCAGGGCCAGGTCGGCGGCCGCTCGCCCTATCTGCAGGCCGTGCACCTCGAGGGCGGCCCCGAGCTGATCGGTTCGATCCATCAGGTCGAGATTGTTGGCACCAGCACCAATTCGCTGGTTGGCCGGCTGAAAGAGGCAGTGGCGGCATAGCTCTGCGGTTTCACTGAACCTTCGGCGCGATGATCGCCACATCGACAGTCGTCATGTTCGGGCTGATGTACCTGAACACCTATCCCCTTGATCCCGTCTTCTTCAGCCACACGCGCATGTAGATGGCCCTGCTGATGGGCGAGATCGCCGAAATGAAGCAGTTGGTCGCCGATCTGGAGCAGACGCCGACGCCCGACAGCGCGCCGGACCTGGAGCCGCTCGACCCGGCCCTGGTCGAGTTGGACGCCCCCTAGCCGGCATCTGGTGGCGTGTTGCCCTTGTTCGGGGCCCCAATCGTCACAATATTGCTACAGACACGGCAACCAAATCATCCTAGCCTTGTTTTTGTAGTCGCGGCGCAAGCCCGCAGCCGCGCTGAGCGTGGAGCCACACCAGTTTGAGCAGGCACTTGTCACCGACAGCAGACAACGCACTCGCATCCCAACTTGAACTCGCTTTTGAAGATAATCGCCTGGCAGCCCAGCTGTATGGCGATTTCGACCAGAACCTGGCGCTCGTTGAACAGCGTCTGAAGGTTTCAGCCATTCCGCGCGGCAATCACGTTCTGCTCAAAGGTGCTGCCAGCGCCGTGGATCAGGCGCGCCGCGTCCTTGAATCGCTTTATGGCGGTCTCGAAGAAGGCCGCACTGTCGACATTTCCGAAGTCGATGGCGTTATCCGCATGATCCAGACCGAAGACAGCCAGCTCACCCTGCCCACCCTGGAGCGCAAGGGCAAGGTGCGCATGGCCCAGATCGCCACGCGCAAATCCACCGTGGTGGCCCGCACCCCGGCACAGGACGGCTATATGCGCGCCATGGATCGCGCCGAGCTGGTATTCGGCGTCGGCCCGGCCGGTACCGGCAAGACCTATCTGGCGGTGGCCCATGCCGCCTCCCTGCTGGAACGCGGTGACATCAACCGCATCATTCTCAGCCGTCCCGCCGTCGAGGCGGGCGAGCGCCTGGGCTTTCTGCCCGGTGACATGAAGGAAAAGGTCGACCCCTATCTGCGACCGCTCTACGACGCCCTGTTTGACATGATGAAGCCCGAAAACGTCGAGCGCTGCATCACCTCGGGCATTATCGAAGTGGCGCCACTGGCCTTCATGCGTGGCCGGACCCTGGCCAATGCCGTGGTGATCCTGGACGAGGCCCAGAACACCACCTCGATGCAGATGAAGATGTTTTTGACCCGTCTGGGCGAAAACTCCAAGATGATCGTCACCGGCGACCCGACCCAGGTTGATCTGCCGCGCGGCGAGAAATCCGGGCTGGTTGAGGCCATCAACCTGCTCGACGGAGTCGAGGGCGTCCATATCACCCGCTTCAATGACAAGGATGTGGTGCGCCATGCCCTGGTGGGCCGCATCGTGCGCGCCTACGAGGCCGATACCGCCAAGCGACTGGCCGAAAAGGCCATTGAAGGGGCGACACGCTGACTTCTGCTCCGCTCGAGATCGCCATAATCCGCAATGATGACGCCTGGCCGGAGGATCTCGATCCTCTGGCCGAGCGCGCTGTGCTCGAGGCGCTCAAGCAATCGGGCGCCAAAACCAAAGGCGCCGCCGAACTGGCCATTGTGCTGACCAATGATGCAGAGCAGCGTGACCTCAACCTGCAATGGCGCGGCAAGGACAGCCCCACCAATGTGCTGAGCTTTCCCCAGATCGAGCCCTTTGGCCCGGTCGTCGGCATTCTGGGGGACATCACCATGGCGCGCGAAACCCTGGAGCGCGAAGCTGCCGACCAAGGCACCAGCTTTGCCGATCACTTCACCCATCTTGTGGTGCATGGATTTTTGCACATTTTAGGCTATGATCATCTTTCCGACGCCGAGGCCCTTCAAATGGAGAGCCTCGAAACCCAGATACTGGCGCGTTTGGGGATTGCTGATCCCTATGCCGGCTGAGGCTGGAACGGATTTTTTGCGGCGCAGGCCGCTTTTTCAAGGACAGTGAGCTGCCAGCGCGCAGCGAGAAAACATGAACGACACTGACAGTCTGGCTCCCTCGGCGCCCACCAAATCCGAGCCTCCTTCTAGTCCCGCCGCCGTGCCTGCACGGGGGCCATCGATCTGGAACCGCATCAAGGCCATGCTGGCCCGTGGTACGGTTTCACTGCGCGACGACCTGCAGGTCGCCCTCAACGAACAGGGCAGCGCCGAGACGGCTGACTTCTCCGAGAGTGAGCGCACCATTCTGCAAAACGTGCTCAAGCTGTCCGACGTTTCCGTCGGCGACGTGATGGTCGAGCGCAGCGATATTCAGGCGATCGATTCTGGTGCCACGCTGGGTGATCTGCTGGCCCGCTTCCGCCATGTCGGCCATTCGCGCCTGCCCGTCTATGAGGACGGGCTCGACGACATTATCGGCTTCATTCACGTCAAGGACGCGTTGAGCAAGATCACCCTGCCGGTGGATGATCCGACCAAGCCGGTGCCCGTCAAGCTGGTGTCGAGCGCGCTCCGCCAGAAGCTTGCCAAGTTCGACGGTATCCGCGCGGCGATGTATGTGCCCACCTTCATGCCGGTGGGTGATCTGCTGCAATCCATGCGCGCCAGCCGCGTTCACATGGCCATTGTGGTCGATGAATATGGCGGCACCGATGGTCTGGTGACCATTGAGGACCTGCTTGAGGCGGTGGTCGGCGAGATTGAGGACGAGCACGACGAGCTGGTTGCCTCGCTGATCCGCAAGGTCGGCGTCGATACCTATATTGCCGATGCCCGGGCCGAACTCAGCGATGTGCAGGCCATGATCGGTCCTGATTTTGATCCCGGCGAATATGCCGATGAAGTCGACACCATTGGTGGCCTGATCTTTGACCTGGCCGGCCATGTGCCCACGCGGGGTGAACGCGTCAGCAAGCTTGAAGGCTTTGAGTTCGAGGTGCTGGCCGCCGACAGTCGCCGCATCAAGCGGGTGCGCATTGTGCGCCAGCGCGAGGGCGGTGCGCAACTCGCCATCACCGATCAGCGCGACGACGGTCAGATCGCCGCCGCCGAATAGCGGCGGTGCTGCCCTCGGGAGAAGGCCTGGACATACAAAAAGGGCGCGGTGTGAACCGCGCCCTTTTTCTATAGGGGATTTGCCCGTGACTAGAGCGTGCGCTGCACGGTCTCGACGCGGAAGCATTCGATGACGTCGCCGGCGCGCATATCTTCGTAATTCTCGAAGGCCATGCCGCATTCCTGGCCGGTCTGAACTTCCTTGACCTCATCCTTGAAGCGCTTGAGCGTCTTCAGCTTGCCTTCGTGGATCACGACGTTGTCGCGGATCAGGCGCACGCCGGCACCACGTTCCACCATGCCCTCGGTAACCCGGCAACCGGCAACCTTGCCGACCTTGGTAATGGTGAACACTTCCAGGATCTCGGCATTGCCGATGAAGGTTTCGCGGCGTTCCGGCTTGAGCAGACCGCTCATCGCATTCTTCACGTCATCCACCAGATCGTAGATGATGTTGTAATAGCGGATTTCGATGCCGTCGCGGGTCGCCAGCTCGGTGGCCTGCTTGTTGGCACGCACATTGAAGCCGATGACGATGGCGCTCGAAGCGGCCGCCAGCGTGACGTCCGACTCGGTGATGCCGCCCACCGCACTCATCAGGATCTGCGCCGACACTTCGTCGGTCGACAGCTTGTTGAGCGAGGCCACGATGGCTTCCACCGAACCCTGCACGTCGCCCTTGATGATCAGCGGGAACTTGGCAATGCCAGCCACCTTGAGCTGATTCATCATCTGCTCGAGGCTGGTGGCACCGCCGCCCGCCGTCTTTTCACGAATGGCGCGCTGACGATATTCGGTCACTTCACGGGCCCGGGCCTCTGTTTCAACCACAGAGAACCTGTCGCCTGCACTTGGCACGCCGGTAAAGCCCAGCACTTCCACCGGAATGGAGGGGCCGGCTTCCTTGACCTGCTCGCCCTTGTCATTGATCAGGGCGCGCACGCGGGCGAACTCGGTGCCGGCAACCAGAATGTCGCCGATCGCCAGCGTCCCGCGCTGCACCAGCACCGTCGCCACCGCACCGCGGCCACGATCGAGCTTGGCTTCAATCACCAGACCCTCGGCGCGACCGTCACGGGCCACCTTGAGCTCGAGCACTTCGGCCTGCAGCAGGATGGTTTCGAGCAGCTTGTCGAGGCCGTCGCCGGTCTTGGCGGAGACTTCCACGTCGAGCACGTCGCCGCCCATGGTTTCCACGAACACTTCGTGCTGCAGCAGCTCGGCGCGCACCTTCTGCGCATCGGCGGCGGGCTTGTCCATCTTGGTGATGGCCACGATGATCGGCACCCCGGCCGCCTTGGCATGCTTGATCGATTCGATGGTCTGCGGCATCACGCTGTCATCGGCCGCCACCACCAGAATGGCGATATCGGTGGCCTGGGCACCGCGGGCGCGCATGGCGGTGAACGCCTCATGGCCCGGGGTATCGAGGAAGGTGATCTTGGCGCCGTTGCGCTCCACCTGATAGGCGCCGATATGCTGGGTGATGCCACCGGCTTCACCGGCAACCACATTGGCATTGCGCAGCGCATCGAGCAGGCTCGTCTTGCCGTGGTCAACGTGACCCATAATGGTCACCACCGGTGCGCGGGTGGTCAGATCCTCGGCCTTGTCGTCGGCAGGCAGATCGTACAGGCCTTCTTCCACGTCAGCTTCCGACACGCGCTTGACCGTATGGCCCAGTTCGGTGGCGATCAGCTCGGCGGTATCGGCGTCCAGCACATCATTGATCGTTGCCATCTGGCCCTGGGCCATCAGCATCTTGATCACGGTAACCGAGCGTTCGGCCATGCGGTTGGCCAGTTCGGCAACGGTAATGGCTTCGGGAATGATCACTTCACGCAGCAGCTTGGGCGCTTCCTGCTGGTTGCGGCCCATCTTCTTGTCGCGACGGCGACGCATGGCGGCCAGGGATGGCCCCTTATCGCGATCGCTCTCGGAGCCGGCATTGGTCACCGTCAGGCGGCCACGGGCATTTTCCTGGCCGGTGCGGCGCGTTGGCCGTTCCGGTGCGGCACGCGAGGCGCGCCGGGCATTTTCGAGTTCGGCCTCAGTGGTGGGCCGTACCTGCGGCGAGCCGGACCGGATCTTGCGGCCATCGGCCTCGTTGGGGCCTGCGGGCGGCACATTGCCGATGGGCGCCATGCCGGCACCCGCCGGACGACGCTCGCCGGGCGGCCGCGTTGCGGTGCCTGAAGGACGCGCGGCAGCTGCGCCGGTCTTGATATAGGCGTTGGCACCCCGCTCGCTTTCCGGACGGGCATTGCTCGGACGCTCGGTCCGCGGCGGCCGCGGCGGCTGGCCGGGACGACCGGCAACCACGCGGACGCTGGACGGGCCAGCATTGCGCTGCGATGCCGGCGTGATCGGTTCGGCGTCGGCATCGGCACCTGGCGCAGCCGCCTCGGGAGCGACAGCATCGGGCGCAGCAGCCGGGGTTTCAGCGACGGGCTGTTCAACCACGCTCTCAGCGGCCTGACGTTCTTCTTCGACGCGGGCCGCGTCCTCACGGATTTGACGCCGGCGGGCGTCATCTTCCATGCGGCGGGCTTCTTCGGCCACAAACCGTTCCTTGTCTTCAGCCTGGCGGGCACCGGCCAAAGCCAGCGCCTGACGGCGGGCCTCGGCTTCAGCGGCCGACAGTCCTAGCGGGGCACGGGTCTGCTGACCCGGGCGACCGGCAGCAGGGCGACCTTGATTGGAGGCGCTGGACTGTGGGCGCTGTGGGGCGCCGCTCGGTACATTCGGTTTGGGAACCAGTCGGGTGCGCTTCTCGACGACCACCGTCGAGCGGGAAGGACCGCGCGACACGCCCGGACGATTGCCCAGGCCTGGGCCGCCCTTGAGTGTCAGCGTCTTCTTCGCGCCAGTGTCGTCGGTGCGCTTGTCGTCGTTATCAGCCATGTATCTCGCGTCTTTCGTCCTGTTCCTCGGGCAAAAGGTCACCGTCAACCGCAGCGCGGCCGATGTCCGTTTCCGTCGGTTTGGCAGTATAAAGTGCCAGTCTTCTGGCCTTTTCTACTGCCGCTTGGGCTGCCGCCCCTCTTGTGAGGGCAGCATGTATCACATTTTCCATCCCGAGTGCCAAACCCATTTGCTCTGAGTCAAGCAATTCGAAATGGGGCACATCGAAGCCGGTAATTTCTTCTTCGGCCGCAGCGTAATGCAGCGCCTTGAGCGGCCCCACCATCTTGCTGCGCCCATCGTCAGCCGCATCGGTCGCCGTAATCAGCGCGATCAGACCGCCGGTGGCAATCAGGCTGCGTACCTTGGTTGCCCCGAAGGTCAACTGGCCGGCCTTGCGGGCCATGCCCAGCGCATTGAGATAGCGCTGCTGCAGCCGCAATTCGGTCAGGCCCGGCAGATCTTCGGGCAGGGCAACCTCGGTCTTGAGGCTGCGCGCAAAGATCTTCTTCTTGACCGCCTGTTCTACCAGAGTGCGGTTGAGGCTGATCCAGACGCCCCGACCCTCGGCCTTGGCTTCCGTATCGGGTACTAGCACACCATCGGGCCCAAGTACAAAACGGATGAGCTCCGCCACGGGTTTTTCTACCCGTGTCAGAGCGCACATCCTGGTCGTTTCTGCGCGCCGGGCCATTTCTGGTGCCCTCGCTAAGGTTTCGGCCGCTAGGCCGAAACCTCGTCAGTAGCACCGTCAGCGATTTCGGCTTCGGCTTCGTCAGTTGACGGCAAATCTTCGGCAGCAATCCAGCCAGCCTTGACGCGGGCCTGCATGATCATGTCTTCGGCCTCTTCGCGGCTCACCGGGAAGTCCTTGAACGTCCCTTCAAACCGCTTGGTTTCGCCGTCCTTGCGCTCACTCCAGCCGACCAGATCGTCCGCCGCGCAACCGGCGAAGTCTTCCACGGTCCTGATCTCTTCCTTGCCCAGTGCCGCCAGCATGGCAGCATTCAGGCCGGAAATTTCATACAGCTCGTCCTCAACGCCCAGCGCCTTGCGCTCTTCATCGAACGCGCCATCAATGGCCGCCAGATATTCGGCAGCGCGGTTCTGGATTTCGCCAGCGGTTTCGTCATCGAAACCCTCGATGGTGGCGATTTCATTGGTGTCGATATAGGCCAGCTCCTCAACCGAGGAGAAGCCTTCCGACGCCAGCAACTGGGCCACCATCTCGTCGACGTCCAGCGCCTGCATGAACAGGGCCGAGCGCTCGGTGAATTCCTTCTGCCGGCGTTCGCTTTCTTCCTGCTCGGTCAGGATGTCGATATCCCAGCCAATCAGCTGGCTGGCCAGACGCACATTCTGGCCACGACGGCCAATGGCCAGGCTCAGCTGTTCGTCGGGCACCACAACTTCGATGCGTTCGGCCTGCTCGTCGAGCACCACCTTGGCCACATCGGCCGGCTGCAACGCCGAAACCACGAGGTCGGCAATGGAATCGGTCCAGGGGATGATGTCGATCTTTTCGCCCTGCAATTCGCCCACCACGGCCTGCACACGGCTGCCGCGCATACCAACGCAGGCGCCCACAGGATCGATCGAGGAATCAGAGGAGGTCACGGCGATCTTGGCCCTGGAGCCCGGGTCACGGGCGATCGAGCGGATGGTGATCACGCCATCATAGATCTCGGGCACTTCCTGCATGAACAGCTTGGCCATGAACTGGGGATGGGTGCGGGAGAGGAAAATCTGCGGGCCGCGCTGCTCGCGGCGCACGTCATAGACATAGGCGCGGACGCGATCGCCATAGCGGAACATTTCGCGCGGGATCAGCTCGTCGCGCCGGATAATGGCTTCGCCACGACCCAGATCGACAATCACATTGCCATATTCGACACGCTTGACCGAACCGTTGACGATCTCGCCAATGCGATTGATGTACTCGTCATACATGCGCTCGCGTTCGGCATCGCGCACCTTCTGCACGATGACCTGCTTGGCCGACTGGGCGGCGATGCGGCCGAATTCCATCGGCGGCAGCGGCTCGGTCAGGAAATCGCCAACCTTGGCCTCGGGGGATTTGATCTGGGCGTGCTTGAGATCGACCTGGCGGCTGGTCTCTTCCACCGTCTCGACGATTTCCAGCAGGCGCCACATGCGGGTCTCGCCCGAACGCGGGTTGATCTCAACCTTGATCTCGGTCTCGGCGCCGTAGCGGCCCTTGGCGGCCTTTTCCATGGCGTCCTGCATCGCTTCGATCACGACCATGCGGTCGATCGACTTTTCGCGGGCAACAGCGTCTGCGATTTGCAGGAGTTCAAGACGGTTCGCACTCACAGCCATTTAGGGTGTCTCCTCGGAGATATTGTCGTCTTCAGTAGCGGCGATTTCGACCGTCTCGGTCTCGTCATCGTCAAGGGGATGCAGTTCCTGATCCAGCCGCGCCTTTTCCATCAGGGCGTCCGTCATCACCAGCTTGGCTTCACCCAGCGAGGCGAGCGGCAAGCGGTAATCGGGGTCCGTGCCGGTCGGCGCGTCAGGCAGGGTAATGGTCACTGTTTCGTCATCCACGGCCTTGATGAAGCCCCGGAAACGCTTGCGGCCATTGAGCATGTCACTCAATTCGATCTTGGCTTCATGGCCGATATGGGCGGCAAAATCGCGCTGGCGCACCAGCGGGCGATCAATGCCCGGGGAGCTGACTTCGAGATGATATTCGCGCTCGATCGGGTCTTCCACATCCAGCACCGGCGAGAGATCCTTGCTCAGAGCCTCGCAGTCCATAATGGTGAAACGCCCGTTCTGGTCCTCGGCCATGATCTGCAAGGTCATGCCGTTTTCCTGGGTGATGCGCACCCGCACCAGTGCAAAGCCCAGGCCATTGGCCACAGGCTCGACAATAGCGGAAACGCGGGCTTCCAGGCCCGTTTCCTTGATATAGCGCTTGGCAGTAAGATCGAAGCTCATCGGTCCCTTCGGGTAATAAAAAAGAGCGGGGCCGGGAGGCGCCCACTCTGCAAACCTGCTGAGATGTTGACCCCTGTATAGCGCCGAACCGCATGCGCCGCAAGGGCAGGCTGTTGGGGCTGCTTGGTGACAGCCGTGGATACGCTCTTGCCCTGTCTCGGCGGTCGGCGCCAGATGTGATGACAAGGCGCTGCTATTGGCCTTGCCAACCCGCCGGCTCAATGCTCAGCTCCACTTCGCTGGTAGCCGGAAGAGACTGTTTTCTGATTTTTGACGATTTTTTTGTCCGGAGAGGCGCGATCGCATCCGGGTGGAAATGGACAGCTGAGGGGTGTCGATCCGGCGCCGTTTGACCGTCTCGGCGGGTGGCGCGAGCGCGCTGTGGCAGCCGCTCAGGCCCGTGCGACAAGATCGTCACATTGCCGAAACACAGTCACGAAAAGGATACCGAGGCACATGTTAATGCCTTGATTTCCTTTGTAAAACCCTCGGGTCGCGACGCCAGAGTTCAAGCCCCATGGCAGACGAAATTGTCACTTGAGGATCATTCGGCTCGTGCTCATTTCCAGAGTGTTCAACACGAAAGGAACACTCGAAATGATCAAGAACACTCTTATCGCTCTGGCTACTGCTACTGCCCTTCTGGGCGCTGCTGCTCCCGCAATGGCTGGTGCCTTTGGCGACGGCGACAGCGATTCCCGCCAGTTCGTCTCGGAAATCATCCTGGCCGGCCTGCATGACCAGGGCATCAATGCCACGTCGGTCGAAGAATGGGGCGATCTGGTTCGCGCCTATGTGATCCAGGCCGATGGCACCGAGACCATGCAGTTGTTCACGCCGGACCATCTGCAGCCAGTCGCCCTTTAGGCTGGCCGACCACGGCGCCGCCGGACAGTGTCCGACGGCGCCCGTATGCTAGGCGGGACGGATGAACCGGATGACCGGTTCGCCACCCGCGGCATCGAACTGCCGACGGGCCGCTTCCACCTGCACGCGATTGCGCGCCGCGAAGACCCGCCAGCTATCGGCCAGTTCAAGCAGTTCCTGCCCCAACTGGGTCAATTCATAATCCACCCGGGGTGGAATGGTCGCAAAAATCTTGCGCGTGACGAAGCCGTCGCGCTCCAGATCCCGCAATGTGGTGGTCAGCATCTTTTGCGATATGCCGCCGGCATGGCGCTTGATTTCAGAAAAGCGCAACGTTTCGGCGCGCAGCAAAGTTACAATGATCAGGGTCCATTTCCCCGGTCGCACGACCAGCACATCATCATCGGGCTGAATGCTTTGCGATAGGGACATGACGCGCCTCAAGAACCAGTGATCGAACTCCGCATATGGGACCCGAATGGGCTCAGTCTAGGGTCCGTCAGATTAAAATACTGACAGGTCAGCCATGCGCTTTGTTACGACAGGCGCGGAAAAGTCAGGTAAAAGCTGGTCATGCGGCCTTCGCGGCGGGCCTTCTGCTCGTAACGCGTCGCCTGCCAGCCCGGATAGGGCTCGTGCCAGCCGCCCGGTTTTTCGGGGGCGAAGACAAAGGCGGGCGTGCGCACGATATGGGCCAACGTCCAATTGGCGTAGTCCTCGATATCGCTGGCAAAGTGAAACAGGCCGCCCGGTCGGATCACCCGCGCCAGCTCGGCCAGCGTTGTCGGCGAGACAAACCGCCGCTTGTGATGGCGCGTTTTTGGCCAGGGATCGGGATAGAGCAGGAAGACTTCGTCAAGGCTGGCATCGGGCAGGGCGGTCAGCAGCTTGAGCGCGTCATCGGTATAGAGCCGGATATTGCCTAGGCCCTCCGAGGCAATGGTTTGCACCATTTTGCCGATGCCGCCGGTAAACACCTCGCAACCGATATAGCCCGTATCGGGATGCCGCGCCGCCTCCAGCGCCAGATGCTCACCCCCGCCATAGCCAATCTCGACGATGATCTTTTTGGCGTCCGGGAAAAGGCTCGCCGGATCCAGGGTGCCGTTCAGCGTGATGTCAAGATCGGGCAGGGTGGCGTCAAACACTGCCTGCTGGCCGCCATGCAGCTTCTTGCCAGAACGGCGGCCAAAAAACGCGCGCGGGGCGCCGTCGCGCGTTTTGGGCAGCTGGTGGTCAGGCTTGCTCATCAGTCTCACAACATCAAAAAGAACCTCGCCGCCGACGGATCGGCGGCGAGGTTCATGGTAGCACTCATTGATCGATCAGGGCTACTTTACGGCAGCCTTCAAGGCGCTGACCAGATCGGTCTTTTCCCAGGAGAAGCTGCCATCGCGGCCCGCCTTGCGACCAAAATGGCCATAGGCCGAGGTCTTGGCATAAATCGGCTTGTTCAGATCAAGGTGGGTGCGGATGCCGCGCGGCGTCAGGTCCATCACCTTGGCCAGAGCGGCCTCAACCACTTCCTCATCGACCGAACCGGTGTCGTGCAGGTTCACATTGATCGACAGCGGCTGCGCCACACCAATGGCATAGCTGAGCTGGATGGTGGCACGCTCGGCCATGCCTGCAGCGACCACATTCTTGGCCAGATAGCGCGCTGCATAGGCCGCGGAGCGGTCAACCTTGGTCGGATCCTTGCCCGAGAAGGCGCCGCCGCCATGCGGCGCCGCGCCACCATAGGTATCGACAATGATCTTGCGCCCGGTCAGGCCGGCATCGCCGTCCGGGCCGCCAATGACAAACTTGCCGGTTGGATTGACGTGCCAGACCGTCTCGGCCGAAATCCAGCCCTCGGGCAGGGCCTCGCGGATATAGGGCTCAACAATCCTGCGCACATCGGCGGAGGTCAGCGTATCGTCCATATGCTGGGTCGACAGCACGATCTGCGTTACCGCGACCGGCTTGCCGTCCTGATAGCGCACCGTGACCTGGCTCTTGGCATCGGGGCCGAGCACCTTGGCCGGGCCGGTGCCCTCCTTGCGCGCCTGGGTCAGCACTTCGAGGATCTTGTGCGCATAATAGATCGGCGCCGGCATCAGCTCGGGTGTTTCGCGCGAGGCATAGCCAAACATGATGCCCTGATCGCCGGCACCAACATCCTTGTTGCCGGCCTCATCAACGCCCTGGGCAATGTCGGCCGACTGGCCATGCAGCAGCACGTCGATGCGTGCCGTCTTCCAGTGGAAGCCGGCCTGCTCATAGCCAATGGCCCGGATGGCCTTGCGCGCGGCCGACTTGAATTTGGCCGGGTTGACCAGCGGGTTGCCGACGGCATCGACGACGATCTTGCCCGCCTTGTCCTTTTTCAGCAGCGTTTCGGGGACGCGGACCTCGCCGGCAATGACCACGCGATTGGTGGTTGCCAGGGTCTCGCAGGCAATGCGCACCTGCGCCAGATCCATGCCGGCCTTTTTTGCCTCGCGGAACACCAGATCGACGATTTCATCGCTGATCCGGTCGCAAACCTTGTCCGGATGACCTTCGGAAACTGATTCCGAGGTGAAAAGAAAAGATGATCGGACCACGCAACATCCCCTGAATTGGCTGAAAGCGGCTCAAAACGAGCCATTCGACCCGGTTTGTGACATCCAAGCCTCAACTGGTCAAGCTGGATATAAAGAAAGCTTGATATGATCTGATGCGGGCTTGCGCCGGACGCCCCGCTGGAGCCCGTTGCGGCGGCCGCCGCCAGAACCAAAAACCCCGGCCACGACTTTCGTCGGACCGGGGTCTAAACTTGGTGCCCAGAAGAAGACTCGAACTTCCACACCTTGCGGTACACGGACCTGAACCGTGCGCGTCTACCAATTCCGCCATCTGGGCAAGCAGGGCGGTAACTAGGGGGCGCGGTGACCGATGTCAATCACCTTAATCGCCCCGCTCACCAATTCGCCCCGTCCCAATGGGTAATGGCAGTGCGATCCACCGGCGGCGCGCCGTCCAGGCAATGAACATTGATCATCACCAGCTCCTGGCCCTTGCCGTCCGAACCGCGGGCAAATGCTTCAATGCCGCAGGTCCTGCAGAACAGATGGGAGATGGTCTGGGTGTTGAACCGGAACTCGGTGAGATTGTCGGCGCCGCTTTCCAGCACGAAATCGGCAGCTGGCACGGACTGCATTACCCAGCCCAGACGCCGGCAGCGTGAGCAATTGCAGTCGCCCATGGCCGACAGATCGGTGCTGGCCGTGAAGCTGACGGCACCGCAATGGCACTGGCCGTGATAGGTTGTTTGAAGGGCAGTCATGGCCGAGACCTCTTTTGAACGGAACAAAGCAAGAACAAAACTGACCTGGAGTCAAGCTCTATTCGCCCCGCGGCCCTCGACAGCAGCGCCGGGCTTGCGCTAGAAGCGGGGAAAGTTTTGCCCCATTTGCCGGAGCCCAGCATGGAAAGCCTTGATCCAAAACTCGTTACCGTGTTTGGCGGCTCGGGCTTTGTGGGAACCCAGATCGTCCAATTGCTGGCCGCCAAGGGACATCGCATTCGGGTTGCCGTGCGCCAGCCCAATCTGGCCGGCCATGTCCGGCCGCTCGGCACGGTGGGGCAGGTGGTGCCTCTCCAGGCCAATATCCGCAACCGGGCCTCGGTCGAGCGCGCTGTCGCCGGCGCCGATATAGTGATCAATCTGGTGGGCATTGGCGCCAATCGCGGCGCCCAGACTTTTGAAGCGGTCCATGTTGATGGCGCCAGGACAATTGCCGAGGCCGCCAGGGCAGCGGGCGCCAGCGCGCTGGTCCACATGTCGGCGCTCGGCGTCGACAAGGCCGCCGAGATCAGCGCCTACGCCGCGTCCAAGCTGGCTGGTGAAGCCGCCGTATTCGAGGCTTTCCCCAAGGCGGTGGTAATGCGCCCCTCCATCCTGTTTGGTCAGGGCGACGGTTTCTTCAACCTGATGGCCGGTCTCGCCCGGATGTTCCCGGTAATGCCGCTGATCGGTGGCGACACCAAATTCCAGCCCGCCTATGTGGCCGATGTCGCTGAGGCATTCGTGCTGGCCGCCGAGGGCCAGCTCAAGACAGGCAAGGTCTACGAACTCGGTGGCCCGCAGGTCGAAACCCATCGCGCGCTGCTGGAGCGGATCCAGCGCGAGGCCCTGCGCAACCGACCGCTGCTGCCGCTGTCCTTCGGGGTTGCCAAGATGCTGGCCAGTGTCATGGCCATTCTCCCCTTTCCGCCACTGCTCACGGTCGACCAGGTCGCGCTGCTCAGCGTGGACAATGTGGTGTCTGCAGCCGCCATCAAGGAGAAGCGAACCTTTGCCGGCATGGGCATTGTCCCCACCGCGATGGACACCATCCTGCCCACCTATCTCTGGCGCTTCCGCAAGCACGGCCAGTTCGACAAGACCCTGCCGAGCCCGGCCAGCGACGCCAGCAGCGCCTGATCGGCGCCAATCGATGATCACCAGATGATCAATACCCGGCGCCCGTTGCCTTGCAGCGGGCGTTTTGCTGGGCGTCGGCGTGCTTCACAACTCAGCGATATATCTTGAAACCCGGTCTTTCGGCCATGATATCGGCGATTAACGGCATCAAAGATATATCGGAGCACAGCAAATGAGCACCTACTGGAATAATGGAGAACCCAATTGGCGGCGCATGGAAGCCATGGCGCGAAGCGGCTGGGCTCGTCTGGCTGCTGGCGTCGACAGCGCCGAAAACTGGGGCAATATGGGGGGCAAGTTTCGTATTGGCCGCATGCTGGCATCGGGTGACCTCCGCCTGGTAGCGCTCTATCTGATCGATGAGCAGCCGCGCCACGGCTATGACCTGATCAAGGCGATCGAGGAAAAGTCGGCCGGCTTCTATTCGCCCAGCCCGGGCGTGGTCTATCCCGCGCTGACCTATCTCGAGGAAGCCGGGTATGCGACCTCCCATGCCGATGGCAACAAGAAGCTCTACACCATCACCGATGCCGGGCGGGCCCATCTCAGCGACAATCGCGAATCGATCGAATCGACCCTGGCTTTCCTTGCCAAGGCCGGCGAGCAGATGCAGCGCTTCCGCGAATTCGCCAAGGCCGACTGGTCTGCCCAACAGGACGGCCCCACCGATTCGGGCACCCGGCAGGCAACTGCGTCGGACACCGATCGTGACCTCAAGGATGTGGTGCCCGAGCTCAACACTGCCCGGCGCGCCCTCAAGGCAGCGATCAAGGCAGCCCGCCGTGGCTCCGAGGACCAGCAATTGCGTGCTGCCATTATCCTGCGCCGTGCGGCCGCTGACATTCACGCGCTTACCGAAGACGACGTGGACATCTGATGGATCTGAGGGGCGCGGTGGACACCGCGTCCCTCAGAACGCGCTTCGCAGTCACAAACTAACATGTTAGTCTGCTGCCATGCAGCAAATCGCCCCCGCCCTCGCGCCCCACATCGCCCCCGTCGTTACCCCCCTTCATCAGGTTACTCCCGAGCGGCAAGCCGCCGGTGAGCGCCTGGTGGCGCGCCTCAAGGGCGCGATCGAAGGGTTCATGTTTACTGACCCGCTGATGACCTATGCCTGGAGCGGCGACGCCAGCTCCTACCGGTTGATTCCGGCAGCGGTGGTCCTCATCAATTCCGAAGATGAGGTCCGAGCGGTCATGGCCGCCGCCCGGGCCGAAGGACTGCCCATCACCTTTCGCGCCGCCGGCACCTCGTTATCGGGGCAGGCCGTCACCGATGGCGTGCTGGCTGTCCTCGGCGATGGCTGGCGCCGGCTCAATATCCATCCCGGTGCTGAACAGATTACCCTGGGCCCGGCCATTATTGTGGCCAATGCCAATACGGCACTGAAGCCCTTCAACAAGAAGATCGGCCCTGATCCCGCCAGCCAGGCGACCTGCAAGATCGGTGGCGTGGTCAACAATAATTCGTCCGGCATGTGCTGCGGCGTCACCCAGAACACCTATCACACCATGGCGCGCCTGCGCCTGGTGCTGACCGATGGCACCATGCTGGATTCGGGCGATCCGGCCAGTTGCGCCGCCTTCCGCACCAGCCACGCTGCCATGCTTGATGGCCTGCATCAGCTGCATCATCAGGTGATCAGCGACCCCGACCTGGTGGCGCTGATCACCCGGAAATACGCCATCAAGAACACTGTCGGCTATTCGCTCAATGCGCTGGTCGACTATTCCGATCCGCTCGACATCCTGATCCATCTGATGGTGGGGTCCGAAGGCACGCTCGGCTTCGTTTCCGAGGTCACCTACAATACCGTTCCCGAGCACCCGTTCAAATCCACCGCCCTGGTGTCATTTCCCGACCCGCAATCTGCGGGCAGGGCCATCATTGAAATGGCCAATGGCGGCATCCAGCTGACCACAGGCGTCACGGCCGCCGAATATATCGAGCGCCGCGCCCTGGAAACGGTGGCCCATCTGCCCCCCATGGCGCCCCTGCTGCCCTGGCTGACCGACAATTCCCCCGCCGTGCTGATCGACGTCACCGCCCCTGATGCGGCGACGCTGGATCGCGAAGTCGCCAAGGCGGTCGAGCTGCTGTCGCGGCACGGCGCCACCCATGTCGATTTTTCTACTGACGCGATCCGCAGCCACGCCCTCTGGGACATTCGCAAGGGCTTTTTCGCCTCCGCCGGAGCGGCGCGTCCCAAGGGCAGCATCATGTTGACCGAAGACGTGGCCGCCCCGATCGAGCGGCTGGCCGATTTCGTGGTCGATCTGCGCGCCATGCTGGACGATCATGGCTATGAGGACGCCGTGATTTTTGGCCATGCCCTGGCCGGCAATCTGCATTTCCAGATGGGCGACGATTTTTCGCTGCCCGGTTCAGCGGAAAAGTTCGATGCCTTTTCCGGCGCCCTCAGCGATCTGGTGTCGCTGAAATATGGCGGCTCGCTCAAGGCTGAACATGGCACCGGCCGCGCCATTGCGCCGTTCGTCGAGGCCGAATGGGGGGCCAAGGCCTATGGCCTGATGCATGCCATCAAGCATCTGTTTGATCCCGAGGGCCTGCTCAACCCCGGCGTGCTGCTCAACCCCGACGACAAGATCCATATCAAGCATCTCAAGGTCATGCCGCCAGCCGATGAACTGGTCGATATGTGTATCGAATGCGGCTTCTGCGAGCCGGCTTGTCCCAGCCAGCAGATGACCCTGTCGCCGCGCCAGCGGATTGCAGTGACGCGGGAGCGGGAGCGGCTGCGGCGCAGTGGAGAAGACCCTGCCCGGCTCAAGCGGCTCGACGATGATTTCCAGTATGCCGGGCTCGACACCTGCGCTGCCTGCAATTTGTGTTCGCTGCGCTGCCCGGTGGGCATTGAAACCGGCACCATGATCATCGGCCAACGTGCGCAGCGGCGCGGCGCTACCGGCCACGCCGTGGCCGGCCTTGTGGCCGATCATCGTGGCAGTGTGGAGACCTTGATGCGCGCCGGCGTGGGGCTGGCCGACGCCGCCCGCACCGTTATCCCGGCGCCCGCCATCGAAGCGCTGACCGACGCTGCCAGACGACTGACCGGCAAGCGCCTGCCCCGCGTGTCGCGTGCCCTGCATCGGGGCCCCGGCGCGCCCAAGCCGGTTCCGAACCGGCAGGATCCGCGCCAGACCGGCTTCCCCGTGCCCATCGCCCAGAGCGGCCGTCCATCCATCGTCTACTTTCCCAGTTGCGCCACGCGCATGTTCGGCGCGCCCGCAACCCGCTACGATCTGCTACCGGTGCCCGCTGCCATGCTGGCGCTGCTCGAACGCGCGGGCTTCGACGTCGTCATGCCCGACCATCTCAATGGCCAGTGTTGCGGCCAGCCCTTCCAGTCCAAGGGTTTCCCCGAACAGGCCGCCAGTGTTGGCGGCGACCTCAAGCGCGAACTGTCTTCTCTGTCCGACGCCGGTCGGTTGAGTGTGGTCACTGACGCCTCGACCTGCGCCAAACATCTGCGTGAGTTTCCCGGCGACGCACCGGTGCTGGATTCCGCGCAATTTCTCCTGAGCCAGGTACTGCCCAAGCTGACCATCACGCAAAAGCTACCGACCGTCGCCGTGCACCACAATTGCTCGGCCCAGCGGCTGGCCGAACAGCCGATGACCGAAGCCATTGCCGGCGCCTGTGCCGATACCGTCGCCGTGCTCAGCGCGCTCAACTGCTGTGGCTATGCCGGTGACAAGGGCCTGTTCGTGCCCGAACTCAACGCCCACGCCACCCGCTTTGCCAAGCAGGATATGCCGGCGGGCTGTACTTTGGGGGTCTCGACGGTAAGCACCTGCGCCTCGGGCCTGAGCGAGCATACCGATGTGCCCTTTGTCGGTCTGGCCAGCCTGCTCGAATGGGCCAGCCGGCCGCTGCACTAGACCTGACCGGGGCTTGCCGCTACTGAACGGGTTCAGCAAGCCCCGGATAACCATGACCATCACCGCCACCATCACCAGCCTTGGCCATAAGGGCGAGGGCGTCGCCGAAATCGACGGCCGCAAGGTCTTCGTGCCGCTCGCCCTGCCTGGCGAGCGCGTCGAGATCGCCCTTGACGGTGATCGGGGCACATTGCTCGGCGTGGTGGCGCCGGCAGAAAACCGCATCGAACCCTTCTGCCCGCATTTCGGCGCCTGCGGCGGCTGCCAGCTCCAGCACATGGACCGGACCAGCTATGAGGCCTTCAAGATCGGCCTGATCGAGACGCCATTGCGCTTTGCCGGCATTGAAGTGCCGGTCGCCCGCTTTATCGATGCAGCCGGCGACGGCCGGCGCCGCGCCACCCTGCATGCCCGCCGCGAAGGCGTCGGCTATATGCGCGCCCGCAGCCATGAGGTGCACGATCTGGACGTCTGCCCCATTCTGGTGCCGGCTCTGGCCAAGGCGCCTGATATCGCGCGGGCGGTGTTTCAGGCCGTGGGCGAGGCCGATGTCAGCATCGTCGCCAGCCTGTCGGGTCTCGACGTCGCCATCCGCACCGAAAAAAAGCAGGCCCGACACGATCGCTTGGCGCCGCTGGTGGCACGCTTCAAGCTGGCGCGGCTGGCGCTCAATGGTGACATGGTGCTGCAGGCCCAGCCTCCCATCATCGAAATGGGCCGGGCCCGGGTGGAATTGCCGATCGGGGCCTTTTTGCAGGCCACTGCCGCTGCCGAAAACCTGCTGGCGGATTATGTGCTCGGCGCGCTCGACCGCAAGGCCAAGACGGTCGCCGACCTGTTCTGCGGCCTGGGGCCCTTTGCGCTGCGGCTGGCCGAACAGCGGCCGGTAATGGCGTTTGACAATGACAGGCCATCCATTGCCGCGCTCGATCACGCCCGCCGCTTTACCAAGGGGCTGCGCGAGATCACCGCCAAGGCCCAGGATCTGTTCCGCGACCCCCTGACCCAGTACGAGCTCAATTATGATTTCGTGGTGCTCGATCCACCCCGCTCCGGCGCCGAGGCGCAGGTCAGGGAGCTGGCCCTGTCCAAGGTCAAGACCATTGTCATGGCGGCCTGCGACCCGCGCACCTTCGCCCGCGACGCCGCCATTCTCATCGCCGGCGGCTATACGATGAGCGATCTGGTGGCGGTGGACCAGTTTACCCAGTCCACCCATATTGAAATGGCGGCCACATTTCGCCGCTAAATGGTCATCTTTGAGCTGGCAACCAATGCGCATTTGACGGCGTTGGGTAAGCATTCAGCAATCATGAGCGACTGCCTTGGGCGGGAGCCGTCGTGATGGAGAACACCATGCATATCTTGAAAACCAGCCTTGTCGTTACTGCCCTGTGTGCCGGCTTTGCCATTCCGGCCGTGTCTGCCCAGGAAGTTGTCCCGAGCGGGACATACGTTGACGAATACGGGACCTCCTTTGAGTTTCAGCCCTGTGGCGAAACCGGCACCACCTTGTGTGCCACGCTGACCAATCTTGAAGGCAGGTCGGCGACTGAACAAAACCTGGCCTTTGTTGGTCAGCAGGTCATGCAAGCCGAGCAGATCGCTCCCAATGAGTGGAAGGGCGAGCTGGTTGCTGGCGACATGAGCGCCGCAGCGACCATTACCCTGGTCAGCGACCAGACCGTCGAGATCCAGGGTTGCCGCGCGGCCATTCTGTGTCAGACCCTGGCCTACAACAAAGCATCCTGACACGGCCTGACGCGAAACCCCCGGGCCGATCCCGGGGGTTTTGGTCAGCAGATCGTTGCCACGCGCTCCTTGATGACCGCGAGCACTTCATCGCCGGGGCGCTTCCACCAATTGTCCTGGCTGAAGATTTCCACTTCCTGCGGTCCGAAAAAGCCAGCGTCTTCAATCATCTTGCGGATGGCGGGGAGATCGATGACGCCATCGCCCATCATGCCGCGATCAAGCAGCATGTCCTTGGTCGGCACCAGCCAGTCGCAGATGTGATGGGCGAAGATGCGCTTCATACGGCCGGCGCGGGCAATGGCCTGTGCCAGCCGCGGGTCCCACCAGACATGGTAGACGTCTATGGCCACCCCGACGGTTTCGCCCAGCGTCTCGCAGATGTCGAGCGCCTGGTCGATGGTGTTCACGCAGGCCCGGTCGGCGGCATACATGGGGTGCAGCGGCTCGATGGCGATCTTGACGCCCGAGGCTTTCGCATGCGGCAGCATGGCGGCAATGCCGTCGCTGACCATCTGCCGGGCGCCCGGCAAGTCCTTGGAACTGCCCGGTAATCCGCCCACGACCAGCACGAGGCAATCGGCATTCAGCGCCGCCGCTTCATCGATGGCGCGCAAATTGTCGTCGATCTGGGCTTTGCGACCCTCGGCGGTTTCGGCCGGGAACATGCCGCCCCGGCAGACCCCGGTAACCTGGATCTTGTTGTCGCGCACAATGCGCGCGGCTTCATCAAGGCCAATGGCGGCGATCTGGTCGCGCCAGGGTGATATGGCGGTTATGCCGGCCCGCATGCAGCCATCCACGGCTTCGGCGAAGCCCCAGACCTGGCGGGTGGTGGCAAGGTTCAGCGAGATAGAACGTTGGGTCATGGCGTTAGCACAATGTTAACATCAAGCACTGCTTTCATGCGTTTGACGGCAAGATCGGGATCGCTGAGCACCCGCGCCTTGTCAGCCAGCCGGAACAGCTCGCTCAGATGCTGCACCGAGCGCGTCGATTGCTGGCCGCCCACCATCTGGAAGTGGTCCTGCAGCCCGTTGAGGTAGGCGAGGAACACCACGCCCGTCTTGTAGAAGCGGGTCGGGGCGGCAAAGATATGCCGGCTCAGCGGTACGGTGGGTTCGAGCAGGTCAAAGAACTCGTTATTATTGCCCTTGCCCAGCGCGGCCAGAGCCGCCGAGGCGGCCGGCGCGATGGCGTCGAAAATGCCCAGCAGCGCGTGGGAATAGCCTTCGCTGTCCCCGGCGATGAGCTCAGCATAGTTGAAATCGTCGCCGGTATACATCTTGACGCTAGCGGGGAGCCGCCGGCGCATGGCGATTTCCTTTTCTGCCGAGAGCAGCGAAACCTTGATGCCATCGACCTTGTCGGCATGGGCGGCGATGACGTCGAGGCACACATCCATGGCGGCGAGGTGGTCGGCCCTGCCCCAATAGCCCTCAAGGGCCGGATCGAACATTTCGCCGAGCCAGTGCAGGATGACGGGCTGTTTGACCTGGGAGAGAATGCGGCCATAGACCCTGACATAGTCGTCCGGCGACTTGGCGACAGCGGCCAGCGCGCGGCTCGCCATCAGGATGACGCGCCCGCCTTCGGCTTCGACGAACCCGACCTGCTCCTCATAGGCGGCGATGATCTGGTCGATGGTGACATCGGGGCCGGGCAGCAGGTGATCGGTGCCGGCGCCATAGGCGATCAGCGCATCGTCGCGTGTGCGCGCTTCGGCCTGGGCGCGACGGATCAGCTCCTGCGCCTCGGCCCAGCCCAGACCCATGCCGCGCTGGGCGGTGTCCATGGCTTCGGCAACGCCAAGGCCGAGATCCCACATGCGGTGGCGGAATTTGAGCGTGGTGTCCCAGTCAATCGCCGGCGTCAGCCAGGGATCGTTGTTGGCCAGTGGATCGGCCACGACGTGGGCGGCAGAATAGGCGATGCGATTGAAGTCGCTGGCCTTGTGCTTGACGAAGGGAATTGGGGTGCCGGTCAGCGTGTAGGGCGTGATGGACCGGTCGGGATTGGGCAGATTGATTGTGGGCATCGAAGAGCTCCGAAGTCTCAACAAACTCGGTGTCATCCCCGCGAAGGACGGGCCCCGGCTCAAGGCCGGGGTGACACCGTGGGTGGGGTGAGGGTGTGCCTCACATGACGTGTGTCAGAATTCGAGCTTCGGCACATCGAGCCAGCGGCGTTCGGCCCAGCTCTTGAGGCCGAGTTCGGCCAGCTGCACGCCCTTGGCGCCGGCTTCGAGGCCATATTCCCATGGCGCATCCTCGGCGACGTGGCGCAGGAACATTTCCCACTGTGCCTTGAAGCCGTTCTGGGCCGGCCAGTTGTCCGGCACTTCTTCCCAGTCGTCAAAGAAGTTCATGGTCTGGGGCTGATCGGGGTTCCACACCGGCTTTGGCGTGTTGACGCGATGCTGGCTCCAGCATTTGTGCAGGCCCGCCACCGCCGAGCCATGCGTACCATCGACATGGAAGGTCACCAGATCGTCGCGCCGGACGCGGGTGGTCCAGCTCGAATTGATCTGGGCGATCACCCCGCCCTCGAGTTCGAACGTGGCATAGGCCGCGTCATCGGTATCGGCCTTGAAGCGCTTGCCGTTCTCGTCAACGCGCTCGGGAATGTGCGTCGCGCCGAGGCAGGAGACGGCTTTGACTTCCCCGAAGAGATTATCGAGCACATAGCGCCAGTGGCACAGCATATCGAGAATGATGCCGCCGCCATCCTTCTTGCGGTAGTTCCAGCTGGGGCGCTGCGATGGCTGCCAGTCACCCTCGAACACCCAATAGCCGAACTCGCCGCGTACCGACAGGATATCGCCGAAAAAGCCGCTGTCGCGCAGCATTTTCAGCTTCATCAGGCCGGGCAGGAACAGCTTGTCCTGCACCACGCCATGCTTGAGACCCGAGGCGCGGGCCGTCTTGGCCAGGTTGACGGCGATATCCAGGCTGTCCGAGGTCGGCTTCTCGCAATAGACATGCTTGCCGGCGGCCAGCGCCTTTTCGATCAGGCTGGCGCGCATCAGCGTGGTGCCGGCGTCAAAAAACACCGTGTCTTCGGGATTGGCCAGCGCCGCATCAAGATCGCTGCTCCAGCGCTTGATGTCGTGCTTTTTGGCCAGGCGCTCGATCTTGTCGGCGTCGCGGCCGACAATGATCGGGTCCACTACCAGCCGGTCGCCGTTGGACAGCATGACGCCACCCTGGTCCCGAATTGCCAGAATGGAGCGCACCAGGTGCTGATTATAGCCCATGCGCCCGGTCACTCCGTGCATGATCAGGCCAAGCCGCTTATCCGCCATTTCAATTTCTCCAAGACACCGTCGGTGTGTAACTGATTAGTTACTTAGATATACGTGCCGGCAAGCCTACGTCAAGCCGCTATTGTTGAAAACTGCCTGGAGCGGCTCACACGCCCAAGGCCATTTTCAGGCCGATCACGCCCAGAAAAACCAGGATCAGGCGGTCAAAGGCCCGCCGGCTGAGCTTGCTGCTGGCCCAGTGGCCGAGCGGCATGATGGCCAGGATCGGGATCAGCGCCAGCACGCCCTGCAGCAACCAGAGCGGCTGCATGACCCCAGCCACCCACAGTGCCGGCAATTGCACCACCGCATACAGCAAGAACATGGCAGAGACGGCAAACACATGGGCAGAGCGCTCGAGCCCCATGGCATGGATGAAAGTCACCGTGATCGGGGAGGAGATCCCGGTGGCCCCCTGCAAGGCGCCGCCGCCCACCCCGGCCAGCGGCCCGAAACGCCTGGCCATGGCGGGGCTGAGTATCCAGTGCGGCGTGGCCAGTCGCATGGCGACATAGGCCAGAAGGATGACGCCGAGCACCAGTACCAGCAGTCGTTCGGGCAAGCTGGTCAGGGCCCAGGTGCCCACGCCGATGCCGAGGACCCCGCCCGCCAGAAACAGCGGCATGAAGGCGAGCTGCGGTGATTTGACTTCAGTGCGAAAGCGCCAGACTTGTCAGGAATTGGTGGCAATCAGCGGCACAACCATCAGGCCGACGGCATGCTGCAACCCGAACGCCGTGGTCAGCACGGGCAGCGCGACCAGCGGCAGCCCCATGCCGGTGGCACCCTTGACAAAACCCCCGCCACCCAATGCCAGGACGATGATCAATACCGACGTTAAATCCATAATCCCAGTCAACCTTCCAACTTCCTTGTGGCGCAGCCGTTTCGGTGAACCGGCCCCCCATTATTGCGTCGTCACGGCTCGGCCTGCCGCCGCGGCCCGGTTTCCGGCGGGTGCCGGCGAAAAGTCACCATCTGGTTACTTGTGGATTGACATCGCAGATATGTTGGTACCAGTCTAGGTGCCGGGCCAACCGATAATAATCAGCCCGACCACTTTTAAGGAGGCTCATCATGAAGCGCACAATGCGACTTCTGCTGACCTGCAGTGCCGCGACGGTGCTGCTTGGTACGACTATGACATTTGCGCAGGAATGGAAGCCTGATCGCCCGATCAATCTGATCGTGCCGTGGGGTGCCGGTGGCTCCACCGATCAGGTGACCCGCGTCACCGCGCCAATCCTGGCCGAAGCACTGGGCGTCGACATTGTCGTCGTCAACCAGCCGGGCGCCTCGGGCGCCATCGGTACCCAGGAAGTGCTCAACGCCCCGCATGACGGTTACACCTGGACCGCCAATGCCATCGCCAACAACGCCACCTATTCGGTGTCGGGCCTGCTCGAAGATACCAATATCGACGACTGGCATATCTATCTTTCCGTCGCCAATGTGCCGGTGGTCAGTGTGCCTGCCGACAGCCAGTTCACCGATTTCGGCGAATTGCTGGCGGCGTTCCAGTCCGATGGCGGGCGTGGTGTCACCGTTGCCACCGCCGGTATCACCTCCTCGGGCGGCACGGCCATCGCCGCGCTCTCCGATGCCGCAGGCGGCTTCGAATACAATATGGTCACCTATGACGGCGGCGGGCCGGCTGCCATCGCGGTCGCCTCCGGCGAAGCCATGGTCACCACCCAGCTCGCCGTGGAACAGACCGAACTGATCCGGGGCGGTCGTCTGCGGGCACTCGCCGTGCTGTCGGACAAGCCGCTGCTGCTCGATGGCGTCGATCCGATTCCGCCGATCACTGACTGGCTGCCCGAGATGGGGCTCGCCCCCGATTATTTCGGCATTTTCATCCCCGCCGATGCGCCCGCCGAAGTGCTGGCTACGGTCGACAAGATCTGGGCCGAAAAGGTGATGAACGCCCCCGAACTCAAGGCCTATGCCGAGAATTTCGGTGCGGTGTTCGCGCCATCCTATGGTGCCGAAGCCCGCGCGCTGGCCATGCCGGTGGTGATTCTGGAAGCCTGTTCGGCCATGGAACGTGGCGAAGCCGCCAATGATCCGTCCACCATCGGCATTGACTGCGAGACCCGCACCGAAGTGGGCATGTAGCCGACGCTGACACACCCCTGTCTGCGGCCCGGCGGGACCACCCGCCGGGCCTGATTTCTGCAATGAGATGAATTGCCCATGGTCGAACAATCCCCCGACGCCGCGCCACTACCGCCTGCCGATGAGGCCGTGCCTCCCGCCATGATCAAAGCCGATCTGGCCGCCGGCCTGTTCTTTGTCGTGCTGGCGGCGGCGACCCTGTTTGGCTCCTGGACCATGGATCGCCTTGAGGCACGCCGCATTAATCCACTGACCGCGCCAGGCCTGGTGCCCGGGCTGCTCAGCGCGGCGCTGCTGGTCTGCGGCGTGATTCTGACGCTGCGCTCGCTCCGCACCCCGGCGCCCGAGGGCTGGCGCGACCTTGGCCGCGCCATTGTCTCGTCCGGGGCGCAGCGTGCCGGCGCCGTGCTGGTGCTGACCCTGATCTATTCGCTGGTGCTGGTCGGCCTGCTGCCGTTCTGGCTGGCCACCGGGGTCTTTGTGTTCGCCTTTGTCCTGGTGTTTGAAGCCTGGCTGGCCGCGCCGCGGCAACCCCTGCTGCGTACCCTGCCCTGGGCATTCGGGCTCGCCGTGGTGACCGCTGCCGTGGTCACCCTGGTGTTCGAGCGCCTGTTTCTCGTGCGTCTACCGTGACCGGAGTTTATTGAAGCATGTTCGACGGTCTCGGCCTGCTGGCCAATGGCATCAGCCATTTCCTCAACCCCATCTCCCTGTTCAATATCGTCTGGGCCACGCTGCTGGGCATCGTGATCGGCGCCCTGCCGGGGCTGACGGCCACGATGGGCGTCGCCCTGCTGGTGACCCTCACCTACAAGATGGCCCCCGACCAGGCGATCCTGGTGCTGATGTGCATCTATTCAGGCGCCATCTATGGTGGCAGCCGCACGGCCATCCTGCTGGCCATTCCGGGCACCCCCGCCAGCGCCGCCACCACGCTGGACGGCCACCCGCTGGCGCTGCAGGGCAAGGCCGGCCTGGCCATGGGACTGGCCACCACCTCCTCGGCCCTGGGCACGATCATCGGCATTGTCGCGCTGGCCCTGATCGCGCCGCTGCTGGCTGAGGCGGCGCTGAAATTTGGCACCTATGAATTCTTCTGGCTGGCGCTGTTCGGCGTGATCATTTCCGGGCAGCTGACCGCCATGGACGATCCGCTCAAGGGCTATATGGCCGGCATTCTCGGGCTGCTGGTGGCCATGGTCGGCATGGAAACCCTGCATGCCCATCAGCGCTTCACCTTCGGCATAGCCTCGCTCGGTGGCGGGGTTGATCTGATCCCGGCCATGGTCGGCGCCTTTGGTTTTGCCGAAATCCTTGGCGTCATGAAGCGCACCGCCCAGGCCCGTATCGTCTCGTCCAGCGACCGCGTCGTGCCCAAGCTGGGCGAAGTGTTCAAATACTGGAAAACCATCATCCGTTCGGGCCTGATCGGCACCTTTGTCGGCATCGTCCCGGGGGTGGGCGAAGATGTCGGCGCCTGGGCCAGCTATGCCGCCGCCAAACGGGCCAGCAAGGAACCGCACATGTTCGGGCGCGGCAGCCAGGAGGGGCTGATTGCCGCCGAAACCGGCAATTCCTCCGTGGTGCCGGGCGCCATGATCCCCACATTGACCCTGGCACTGCCCGGCTCGGCCGCCGCCGCCGTGCTGATTGCCGCCATGTTCATTCACGGTATTCGGCCCGGTCCGCTGCTGATGACCGAAAGCCCCGAAACGCTCTACCAGATCGTGGCCGTGCTGCTGTTTTCCACCCTGGCCATCCTGGTGCTCGGCCTGACGCTGACCAAGCCCCTGCTGACCGTGCTGTCGGTACCGCGCGAGCGGCTGATGGCGGTGGTCTATGTGCTGTGCGTGGTGGGCTCGTTCGCCATCACCCAGCGGCTGTTCGACGTCTATGTCATGGTCGGCTTCGGCATTGCCGGCTTCATCCTGCGCGAGATGAAATTCCCCATGGCGCCGCTGGTGCTGGGGATCATCCTGGGTGATCTGCTCGACCTCAATTTGCGGCGAGGCCTGTTGCTGACCAATGGCGACCCCAGCCCGTTCTTTACCCGTCCGATCAGTGCTGTTATCTGCGGGGTCATCATTGTCACCATCCTGATGTCAATTCCGGCGGTATCCAAGCGTGTCAGAGCCCTCCTCCCCAGCGCCCGCGCCCAAAGCCCCGACCAAGGCTAAAACGCCTTCGGTCAAGCGGGCGCGCGACAGCGTCAAGACCAAGGCCGGCATTCTGGTGGCGGGGCGCGCCGAATTTGCCGCGCGCGGTTTCGAGGGCGCGCGGGTCGACGCCATTGCGGCGCTGGCCGGCGCCAACAAGCGCCTGCTCTACCATTACTATGGCAACAAGGAAGAGCTGTACCGTGCCGTGCTGCTCGACGCCTATCAGGAGATCCGGCGGGGCGAGCGGGCCCTCAGTCTCGACCAGTTCGGCCCGGTCGAAGCCATGGACCGGCTGGTGCGCTTCACCTTCCGGCACTTTCTGGCCAATCCCTGGTTTCCGCGCCTGCTCAATACCGAAAACATCGAGAATGCGCGCTTTCTCAAGACCATGACCGATATCCCGGCGCTGCACTCGCCGCTGGTCGGCCAGATCACCACCATTGTCGAGCGTGGCGCCGATGCGGGGGTATTTCGCCGCGATGTCGATCCGGTCCAGCTCTATATTTCCATTGCCGCGCTGGGGTTCTTCTATGTCTCCAATATGGCCACGCTCTCGGTGATCTTTGCCCGCGATCTGAGCGGCATCGACATGGTGCAGGAGCGCGAAGCCCAGGCGGTGCAGATGGTGCTCGACTATCTGCGCACCAAGCCGGCCTAGACCAGCGGCGGCAGGGCTTTGCTGGCCGCGCTCTGCAGCCAGCCAATCAGCTCGGCAACGCGCGGTTCGTCAACACGCTCGTTGAGCGCGTAGACGCCGATCGTGTATTGCGGGGTCGGCTCATTGACGGTGATGCGGGCCAGTCCGCGCCGGGCGAATTCGGACTCCATCACCGCAGTATGACTGATCACCGCATCGGTGCGCGCCACATAGTCCAAACACGCCGCCAGCGAGTTCGAGGCGAAGGCATATTTGCCCTGCTCGAAGCTGGTGCTGCCCGCCGTACTGCGGCTCCAGGTTTCAAAAAACCGCTGGTGCCGCGTCTCGGGCAGGGCGCTGGTCACCGCCGGATAGGCCTCCAGCTCATTCAGGCTGCGCGGCGCCAGCAGCAGCGGATGGCCGGCGCGCACGAAATAGCCCTGACCCACCCGGGTCAGCGGACAAAAGCGCGCCCCGGCGCTGCGATTGAGCCCCTCGATCTCGTGCCCGACAAACAGCGAGATGTCGCCACTGAGCAACTGGTCCATCAGCCGCAGCTGGTTGCCCAGGCTCACATGCACCCGCGCACTGGGGAAGTCGCGCGAATAGTCCACCACCATGTCGCGGATGAACAGGGTCCACCACGAATAGCCGGTGCCCAGATTAAGGCCCTGCTCGACCCGACCGCGCTGCTGCTCGATGGCCTTGAGGGTATTGTCATAGAGCCGCCGCATCAGCCGGGCGTTCTGATACAGGATCTCGCCATATTCGGTCAGCTCCACCCCGCGCGAGGATCGCGTCAGCAGCGCCACGCCCATGTTTTCCTCGAGCTTGCGCATGTTGAAGGTCAGCGTTGGCTGGGTGATGAACAGCGCCGCCGCCGCCCCGGTAATGGAGCCCGCCTCCGCCACCGCCAGAAACTGACTCAACAATTTGTCCATGCGTTCTGCTCCATAGATAGAATCTATATTAGGCAGGATATTTCGTATTTTTCTTTTGATCCAGTCTGGGCCAGACTTTTCCTCAAGCAGCCGGATTAGTGCTGCAAGGAGGCGCTCCGCGACTCCGGGTCATTGCGTGACTCGGTGCCAATAAGCATAAATATTTCAATGGGGTAGCAAATCAGACTCAATCTGGTCGAGTGGTGTTCACAACCACGCAAATCTTCCATACAAGAAGATTGCGCCCCGCCAAACCAGTGTGCTATGTCGTAACCAGTCGGTTATTTGTGCAACGCGCAAAGTGATGAAACGCACAACCCACAAGGATCCGCTGAAGACAGCAATGCTCGGTGGCGGAGATGCGTAACCGGTTAGTGAATTAGCAGCAGGAGGCTGCTGAGTTACAAATGTTCCAGCTATTGGAACGACCACAGTTCATGGGAGGAAACCTGATGACTATTCGTATCGATCGCCGCCATTTCCTGATGGGGAGCTCGGCGTTGATTGCTGCCGGCGCGGCCGGCATTTCGCCCGCCTTTGCCCAGGCCGAGCGGCTGCGCCTGCTGTTCTGGGGCGGCCAGGCCCGCGCCGACCGTACCTATGCCGTGACCGACCTGTACCAGGCGGCCAAAGGCACCGACGTCGAGGGCGAGTTCCTCGCCTGGAACGACTACTGGCCCAAGCTGGCCACCCAGACTGCCGGCGGCAATGCCCCCGACATCATCCAGATGGATTATCGCTACATCGTCGAATACGCGCAGCGCAACGCCATTGCCCCGCTTGACGAATTTGTCGGCGGCGCCCTCAAGCTCGACGATTTCGATGCTGACCAGCTCGAAGGCGGCAAGGTCGATGGCAGCCTCTATGGCATCAGCCTGGGCGCCAATTCAGTGGCCCTGATGGTCAACACCACAGCCTTTGAAGAAGCCGGCGTTGCCGCCCCGAACCGCGACCTCACCTATGATGAAATCATGGCCATGGGCGAGGCGTTCAACAGTGCCAATGTGCGCGGTGGCATGAAGGTGATCATGGACGGCTCGGGCAGTGAGCCCATGCTCGACAACTGGCTGCGCCAGAAGGGCCTGGCCCTCTATACTGCCGATGGCAAGCTCGGCTTCGACGCCGACGCCATGACCGAGTGGTTCCAGCTGTGGAGCCAGATGCGCGAAGCCGGCGTTTGCGTTTCGGCAGAAGACCAGGCCCTGGATACCGGCCCGCATGAAACCACCATGCTGGTTCTGGGCAAGGCGGCCATGATGCCGTCGAACTCCAACCAGCTCGTCGGCTTCCAGGCCGTGATGCAGGACGATATCACCATCTCGTCCTATCCGCGTCTGGCGGCAGGCGTCGGTGGCGGCCACTATCGCAAGCCCTCGATGTTCTTCTCGGTGGCCGGCTCGTCCGCCAACAAGGAAGCAGCAGCCGAATTCCTCAGCTTCTTCGTCAACGATCCCGAGGCGGCAGCCGTGCTGGGCGTCGAACGCGGCATTCCGTGCTCGGCCGCCGTGCGTGACGCAATCGCCCCAACGCTGTCCGAGCAGGACCAGATCGCGCTCAACTTCGTCGCCAATCTCGGCGACCTGCTTGGGCCACTGCCACCATCGCCACCGGCTGCCGCCGGCGAAATCGACATCTCCCTGCTGCGCACGCTCAGCCAGGAAGTCGGCTTCGGCGCCCGTTCGCCAGAAGATGCGGGCCCGTATTTCGTCAAGGAAGCCACTGCCATCCTGAATCGGGCCTAACCCATGACCGCGCGCTCTCCACAATCGGGCGCTCCCGCAAGGGAGCGCGCGGCCACCCCCTCCATCTGGTCCCGGATCTGGCAAAACGATGCCCCGGGCTACCTGTTTCTGTTGCCCTGGCTGATCGGCTTCATCGGCTTGACCGTCGGCCCGATGGTGACCTCGCTCTATCTCAGCTTCACCGATTTCGATCTGCTCACCTCGCCCGACTGGGTCGGTGCGGACAATTACATCCGCATGTTCACCAATGACGCCAAGTTCTGGACGTCGATGCGGGTGACCATGTTCTTCGTGATTTTCTCGGTGCCGCTGAAGCTGGCCTTCGCTTTGGCCGTGGCCATGCTGCTCAATCGCGGCATCAGGGGCCTGCCGCTGTATCGTGCGCTGTTTTATCTGCCGAGCCTGCTCGGTGCATCGGTCGCCATCGCCATCCTGTGGCGGCAGATCTTCGCCGGTGACGGCCTGGTCAACAAGCTGCTGCTTCTGGTGGGTATTGAAGGCCCCAGCTGGATTTCCAATCCGCAATATTCGCTGTGGACGCTGATCGTGCTGTCGATCTGGCAGTTCGGCTCGCCCATGATCATTTTCCTCGCCGGTCTGCGCCAGATCCCCACCGACATGTATGAAGCGGCCAGCCTCGACGGCGCCAGCAAATGGCGGCAATTCGTCAAGATCACCCTGCCGCTGCTGACCCCGGTGGTGTTCTTCAACGCCATCATCCAGACCATCGAGGCGTTCAAGAGCTTCACGCCCGCCTTCATCATCTCGGGCGGCACCGGCAATCCGATCAATTCAACGCTGTTCTACACCCTCTATCTCTATCAGGAGGCATTTGCCTTCTTCCGCATGGGCTATGCTTCGGCACTGGCCTGGGTCCTGCTCGCGGTAGTGGGTGTGTTCACCGCCTTCTCCTTCTTCACCTCCAAATACTGGGTGCACTACGATGAGTGATGTCCCCGCCAAGCTTACCGTGGTCACCGGCAAGGGTTCGCCCGGCCGCTCCCGGCTGACCTCGTTGCTCATCCACCTGGGACTGCTGGCCGCCTCGGTGGTGATGCTCTACCCGCTGCTGTGGCTGCTGGCGGCATCGTTCCGCCCGGAAAACGAGATCTTCACCTCGGCCAGCATTCTTCCCAGTGTCTGGAGCATCGATTCCTACATTCGCGGCTGGAACGGCTTGCGCACCAGCTTTGGCGTCTTCTTCACCAACAGCTTCATCATCTCGGGCCTGTCGGTCATCGGCAACGTCATGGCCTGCTCGATGGCGGCCTACGCCTTTGCCCGGCTGGACTTCAGGTTCAAGAACTTCTGGTTCGCCATGATGCTGCTGACGCTCATGCTGCCCTATCAGGTGACGCTGATCCCGCAATATGTGCTGTTCCGCCAGCTCGGCTGGGTCAACACCTTCCTGCCGCTGGTGGTGCCGAAGTTCCTCGCCGCCGATGGCTTCTTCATCTTCCTGATGGTGCAGTTCTTCCGCGGCCTGCCCAAGGAGCTCGACGAGGCCGCCCAGATGGACGGCTGCTCGCCCTGGCGCATCTACTGGAAGATCATCATTCCGCTTTCCATGCCGGTGCTGGCCACCGCTGCCATCTTCACCTTCATCTGGACCTGGGACGACTTCTTCGGCCCGCTGATCTATCTCAGCGAAATGAAGTCTTACACCGTCATGCTGGGTCTGCGCACCTTCACCGACAGTACCGGGGAAAGCGACTATGGCGGCCTGTTCGCCATGAGTGTGCTCAGCCTGGTGCCAATCTTCCTGTTCTTCCTCTTTTTCCAGCGGTTGCTCATCGAGGGCATCGCCACCACCGGTATGAAACGTTAGCCCTATGACCGATATCAAATTCGCCGCCATCGGCATCAACCACAGCCACATCTATGGCCAGGTAGAGTGCCTCAAGCGCGCCGGTGCCCAGTTTGTTGCTTTCCACGCCGTGGAAGACGATCTGGCCGCCGCCTTCGCTGAAAAATTCCCCGAAGCCCGGCGCGTGGCCGAGGCCCGGGAAATTCTCGAAGACCCCTCCATTGCGGTCATTACCACGGCCGCCATTCCGGCTGACCGGGCGGCCATTTCGATTGCGGCCATGCAGCACGGCAAGGATGTGCTCTCGGACAAGCCGGGCATGACCACTTTCGCCCAGCTCGAAGAGATCAAGCGGGTGCAGGCCGAGACCGGCCGCATCTATGCCGTGCTGTATTCCGAGCACTTTGAGGTCAAGGCCACCGTCGAGGCGGGCAATCTGATCGCTCAGGGTGCCATCGGCAAGGTGATCAACACGGTCGGCCTGGGTCCGCACGCCCTCAACAACAATCCGCGTCCCGACTGGTTCTTCGAACGCGCCCGCTATGGCGGCATTCTGTGCGATATCGGCGCCCATCAGTTTGAACAGTTCCTGTTCTTTTCGGGCGCCATGGATGCCGAAATCGTTTCGGCCAATGTGGCCAACCGCGCCAATCCGCACCGTCCAGGCCTGCAGGATGTTGGCGATGTCAGCGTCAGGACGCCCGACACCACCGGCTATATCCGGGTCGACTGGTTCACCCCCAAGGGTCTGCCGACCTGGGGCGATGGCCGTCTGACCATTCTGGGCACTGAAGGCTATATCGAACTGCGCAAATATATCGACATCGCCGGCCGCGCCGGCGACAATCACCTGTTTATCGTCAATGCTGAAGGGCCGCGCCATATCGACTGCTCCAGTGTCGAGTTGCCCTTTGGGCGCCAGTTCCTCGATGACGTTCGCAATCGCACCGAAACGGCCATGCCGCAGGAGCGGTGCTTCAATGCCATGAAGCTGGCGCTGACCGCCCAGCAAATGGCCGAGCGCGGCACGGAGTGGGCACAATGAGCCCGACCTTCAATGTCGCCGTAATCGGCGCCGGTATCGGCCGCAGCCATATCGTGGAGGGCTATCTGCCCAATGCCGGCAAGTTCAAGGTAATGGTCCTGTGCGATCTGAACGAAGATCGCATGACCAGTGTCGCCGATGAGTTCGGCATCGAGCGCCGCGTCGCCGATTTTGACGCCGTTCTGGCGATGGACGATATCGACATTATCGACATCTGCACCCCACCCATGCTGCACCATCCCATGGTGCTGGCGGCGCTCAAGGCCGGCAAGCACGTCATCTGCGAAAAGCCGCTGGTCGGCTCGCTCGCCCAGGTTGATGAAGTCATGGCCCAGGAGAAGCTCTCCAAGGGCAAGCTGATGCCGGTGTTCCAGTATCGCTTCGGCGATGGCATCGAGCAGGCCAAGGCCATCATTGATGCCGGCCTGGCCGGCAAGGCCTTTAGCGGTACGGTGGAAACCTTCTGGCGCCGCGATGCCGATTATTACGCCGTGCCGTGGCGCGGCAAATGGGCCAGCGAACTCGGCGGCGTGCTGATGGGCCACGCCATCCACCCGCACGATCTGTTCACCTATCTTATGGGCGATATCGCCAGGGTCTTCGGTCGCGTCGCCACTCGGGTCAATCCGATCGAGGTCGAAGACACCATCTCGGCCTCGCTGCTGATGCAGAGCGGTGCCCTGGCCAGCCTGACCGCCACGCTTGGCGCCGCCGATGATACCACCCGCATCCGGCTGGCCTTTGAAAACGTCACCTTCGAGAGCGACCACGCCGCCTATAATCCCGGCGAAAAGCTGTGGAACATCCAGCCGCGCAACGACCAGACCAAGGCCAAGATCGATGCCCTGCTGGCCAATTGGCAGCATGTGCCATCGCGTTTCCAGACCCAGATGGAGCGGTTCCACGCTGCGCTGATCGGCGCCGCACCACTGCCGGTGACCAGCGCCGATTCGCGCCGCTCGCTTGAACTGGTCACCGCCTTCTATCATTCGTCGTCGACCGGCGAGGACGTTGCCCTGCCGCTCGGCCCCGGCCATCCGCTCTATCAGAGCTGGGTCCCAGCCTCGTTCCGGACCGCTTAGGAGTTCGCCATGTCGACCAACATCGAGTTGAGCCGTATCGTCAAAGCCTATGGCGACGTGAGCGTCATTCACGGCATTGATCTGACCATCAACCCCGGTGAATTCACGGTGTTCGTCGGTCCTTCGGGCTGCGGCAAGTCCACCCTGCTGCGCATGATTGCCGGGCTGGAGCCGATCACCGGTGGTGATCTGCTGATCGATGGCGAACGCATGAACGATGTGCCCGCAGCCCGGCGTGGCATCGCCATGGTGTTTCAGAGCTATGCGCTCTATCCGCATATGAGCGTCTATCAGAACCTGGCCTTCGGGCTGGAAACTGCCAAAATGCCCAAGGCCGAGATTGCCGAGCGTGTCGCCAAGGCGGCCGAGATTCTCAAGATCGAACCACTGCTCACCCGCAAGCCCAAGCAGCTTTCGGGCGGCCAGCGCCAGCGCGTTGCCATTGGCCGCGCCATTGTGCGCGAGCCGCGCATCTTCCTGTTCGATGAACCGCTAAGCAATCTGGATGCCGAACTGCGCGTGCAGATGCGCGTCGAGATCGCCAAGCTGCACAATGATCTGGGCAATACCATGATCTATGTGACCCATGATCAGGTGGAAGCCATGACCATGGCCGACAAGATCGTGGTGCTGCGCGCCGGCGTCATCGAGCAGGTCGGCGCCCCGCTCGATCTCTACAACAACCCCAAGAACCTCTTCGTGGCCGGCTTTATCGGCTCGCCCAAGATGAACTTCCTGACGGCCAGCGCGACCGACACCACGCTCAACGTGGCCGGCGGCAGCCTGGCGCTTGACCGCCCGGTTACCGGCGCCACGACGCTGGGTGTGCGTCCCGAGCATATTACCCTGACCCCGGGCAGCGGCGCCAAGCTGGCCGATGTGCGCGTCGATCTGGTGGAAAATCTCGGCGGCCAGACCGTGGTCTATGCGACCACCACTGACAACCAGCCCATCAATATCGTGCTGGAGGGCCAAAGCCCGGTGACCCTGGGCGAAAACGTCGCCGCCCATATCGACCCGGCCCGCCTGCATCTGTTCAATGCGGACGGCGACGCGATCTAATCCAGCGGCCCCCTGCTGGCCGGCACCAGGGGAAGCTGCCGGTCGCAGTTTCCCCAGCTAGTCCTTAAGATTGTCCTCGACTTCGGTCATCGGCCGATCGCCGCCCTTGGTCTGCTCTTCATGCCAGGTTCCGGTGCTGTCCTGGTATTCGATCGCCTCGCTGGCGCCACTGGCGCGCTGCCGCTCTGCTGCCGCTGCGGCGGCGTCATGGGCCTGCTGATGGGTTGGGAAGCTCTCCGAAAATACGTCGCCGACCTTGTAGGCATACCCGCCATCATGTTCGACGACCTCATAGGTCAAATGTGCCATGCTGATTCTCCTTGTGCGGGAGGCAACGCCAGACGCCGTGCCGAGGTTGCCTGGCTTGTAGTCTGGCCAGCGCACCTTACATGGCCAGCCAGCCAATAGGAGCCGTGCGTGCCATCACAAAGTCAGTCTGCCCGCGTCGCGCTCAAGCTCGATATCGTCCTTGTCGGGGCCGGGCAGGCGGGGCTGAGTGCCGCCTATCACCTCAAGCAACGGGGTCTGCTGCCGCGCCGCGACTTCCTCGTGCTCGATGCGGCCCCCCAGCCGGGTGGTGCCTGGCAATATCGCTGGCCCTCGCTGACCCTGTCTACCGTCAACCGGGTACACGACCTGCCCGGCATGAGCTTTGCCGCCAGCGCCGGCGGCGACGACAGCGTGCAAGCGGCGGTCGCCGTGCCGCAGTATTTCGCCGCCTATGAGGAGCGGTTCGATTTGCAGGTGCTGCGACCGGCCACAGTCAGCGTGGTCTGCAATCGCGGTGAGCGCCTGCGCATCGAGAGCGATCGCGGCGTGTTTTCCGCCCGCGGCCTGATCAACGCCACCGGCACCTGGGAAAAGCCCTTCATCCCCCACTATCCCGGCGCCGAGAGCTTTGCCGGTCGCCAGTTGCATACCCGTGACTACAGGACCGCCGAAGAATTTGCCGGCCAGCATGTGCTGGTGGTTGGCGCCGGCATTTCGGCGATCCAGCTGCTCGACGAGATTTCCCGTGTGACCAGAACCAGCTGGGTCAGCCGCACGCCGCCGCGCTTTCGCGATGGCAGTTTCACCCCCGAAGACGGCCGCGCCGCCGTCAAACTGGTGGAAGATCGCGTCCGCCAGGGCCTGCCGCCGGGCTCGGTGGTTTCGGTCACCGGCCTGCCGCGCAGCCCGGCCATCATCGCCATGCAGCAGCGCGGCGTGCTCGATCACCAGCCGATGTTCACCGCGATCACACCGACCGGCGTGCGCTGGGAGGATGGCCGTGAACTTGCGGTCGATGTCATCCTGTGGTGCACCGGCTTTCGCAGCGCGCTCGACCACCTGGCACCGCTGCAATTGCGTGAGCCTTCGGGCGGCATCACCATGACCGGCCGCCTGGCCACGCAGGTGGCGCGCGACCCCCGCATTCATCTGGTCGGCTACGGCCCCTCCGCCTCCACCATCGGCGCCAACCGTGCCGGCGCGGCAGCAGCGACAGAACTGCTCGAGCATTTGCGCTGAGGCGGGTCGCCATCGGGCGCTGGCCAATGGCGCGCACCGCAAAACGGTCGAAAACCCATGCTGTCAGCCCTTCCCCACCGCCCCATTAGGGCTTTGTTAACCACGGTGGCAGTTGATGGACCACAGGGATCGTCCCTGATTTGGAGAGACCACAATGGGGCACACCGGCGCGCATATTATTGCCGTGGGCAATGAAAAGGGTGGCTCGGGCAAGTCAACCACCGCCTTGCACCTCGCCGTCTATCTGCTGCATCAGGGCCATCGTGTCGCCACCGTCGACGTCGACAGCCGGCAGCAGACCCTGACGCGCTATGTCCGCAACCGTCGCGCGACGCTCGAGACCACTGGCCGCACGGTGCCGATGCCCCGGCACGTGCACCTGCCCACTGCCTGGGGCGATTCGATCCGCGAAAACCAGCGCACCGAACTCGATATCTTCACCAAGGCGATGGCGGAATTGCGCGATGAGGCCGACTATATCGTCATCGACACCCCCGGCTTTGATGGCAATCTGGCGCGCCTCGCCCATGGCGTCGCCGACACGCTGATCACCCCGATCAATGACAGCATGATCGATCTCGACGTGCTCGCCCGCATCGATGTCAGCACCGGCGAGCCGATCGAAACCAGCCCCTATTCGCGCAATGTGCAGCGCGCCCGGGCCGAGCGCCTGGCCAGCACCGGCAACGGCACCGACTGGGTGCTGGTGCGCAACCGTATTGCCAATCTGGGGTCGCGCAATGCCAGCCAGGTGCAGAGCGCCATCGAGCGCGTGGCGGCCCGGCTGGGCTGTCGCGTCGCGGATGGCATTGCCGAGCGGGTGATCTTCCGCTCGCTGTTTCCCGTGGGTATGACGGTGTTCGATCCGCTCGACGCCGATCTACTCGGCGGCGCTCCATCGATGTCGCATGTCAATGCGCGTCAGGAATATCGCAGCCTGGTCGCCGCCCTGCGCCTGCCAAGGCCATCCAGCGCCCTGTCCGAGCCGCTGCGCCGCTCGGCCTAGCGCCCAAAGGCCCGGACCTGAAAAACGAAAGGCCGGACATTGCTGTCCGGCCTTTTCATTGTGTCTTCTCCTGCGAGAGAGAAGATTGGAGCGGGCGATGGGATTCGAACCCACGACCCTAACCTTGGCAAGACTGTTATATGAGGTACTCGGAGGTACTTGACGGTACTTGAGAAGCCTCAAACCCCTGTATATCCTGGGAAAACTAGGTACTTCATGGATTATCAAGGTACTCCTTGGTACTCAATAGTGGTGCTGCCCCCGTGCTGCCCAGGAGAATACGATAATGGCCACTGTAAAGGTCAAGCTCACCGATGCCGTCGTGAAGGCCGCCGCTCTGCCGGCCGGGAAGAAAGAGTTCGTCGTCTGGGATTCTGAAGTGGTGGGCTTTGGGCTCCGCGTTCGAGAAAGCGCCAAGACATACATCGTGATGTACCGGCCAGTCGGAGCGGGCAGGTCGGTGCCGGCGAGGCGCTTCAAGATCGGCACGCCGGGCAACATCGAAACCGCGGCAGACGCACGTAAGCTTGCGCGGGTGATCCTGGGCCACGTTGCCTCTGGTAAGGATCCGGCGGCTGAGCGCGCCGAGCTTAAACGCCGCGAGCGGGCTAAAATCAGCCAATTGATCGACTCCTACGATCTGGATTTGCAAAGGCGAAAATACGTCGACCGACCCGGCACGATCAGCACGCTTCGGCGCAACCTCCAGCATCTGCTTAATCGTGACGTCGCGCATGTCGCTGCCTCCGAATACGTCACCATTCGCGACCGTATCGCCAAAGACCAGCAAGGTGCGGCCGACAATTTTTGGTCTCGGTGTCGCGCGTTTCTTTCGTGGTGCGTGCGGCAGAAGGTTCTCGAGATCAATCCGATCATCTCGCACAAGTCCGAAAAGTCGACACGCTCCGACCGGCTCGACAAAGAAGACGATGAAGGCGACGTCATTGCTGATGAGCAACTGATTGAAATCTGGATTGCCGCCGGCAATGAGGGCTCGGCATTCGGCCGCTATATCCAGTTCTTGATCCTGAGCGGCTGCCGACGGACGGAGGCGTCGAAAGTTTCAAGGGCGATGCGGAAGGGCGACCTGGTGGTGTTGCCGAAGAGGATTACCAAATCTGGCCGGGATCATAACTTGCCGGTCACGCCGAAGATGAAGGCCTTGTTCGAGAAGTGCGAGAAGGACGCGCGCAGCGACCTGTACTTTCCGAGCTGGAAGACCGGCAAAGAGATGCAGGGGTTCTCAGCGATGCTCGGCCGCTTGCGCATCGCGTCGGGCGTCCACTTCAAGTTTCATGACCTGCGCAAGACCTTCCGCACCGGGTTGGACAAGCTCCGCGTTGACGTCGACATCGGCGCCATCTGCATCAACCATTCCCGAAAAGGTCTAGAGGCCATCTACAACAAAAACTCGGCTCCATCCGAAATGCGCGACGCCTTCACTAAGTGGGCCGATCACATCTCCCAACTTGAGCGGCGCAAGCACCCGTTCGGCAAGCGCTTCACTGGCCCAGTTTTCATCGGGCCACGTAAACCGCAAACCCAGGAAGAAATGGAAGCAGAAATTCGGTTCCAGCAGCAGGATGCTGAGGCTCGCGAGGACTATTACGAAGAGCTCAGGAAGGCGGGCATTGATCCCGATGAACGGCCTCCCGCGCCGCCAGTGGAATATGAAGAGGATTTCTACTGAGTACCTGTGTATGTCAAAGTGACATACAAAAGACTAGCAAAAACAATGACTTGCATGTCGCCCTATTAAATGACATAAAGCTGACGTGCCGCGATCTCTTTCCTGCTTTCCTGTCGTCTCTGTCTTACCCGCTGTGAAACCTCTGCCCTGATTTGGCGGCGCGCCTTTGGTTTTTCAACAGAGACACAACCATGCAGCACGATATCCGCGCGGGTGGCAGCCCGCAGTGGCGTGAGGTCCCCTTACACACCGTTGCCGCGACCTGCGGCATCCTCAAGGTATCCCCGCCTACAGCCTACAAAATGGGTCGCGATGGTCGCTTGGCATTTAAGCGCCTGGGCAATCGCACCATGGTGACCACCGCAAGCATAATCGAGTATCTGGCCTCGGCGCAGGACTGGACGCCGTCCACCCGCGCCACTGCGGCACGCCAGGCCAAATTGCGGGTGGTGCAATGAACGCCATTCATCAGATCGATCCCGCCCAGCCCGTCGATATTGCATCCTTGCCCGGCGACGCCCTGTTAACTCGGCGCCAGCTTGAGCAGATCACCGGCTTTCGCACCCAGACCTTCAAGAACTGGGCAGCCGCCGGCCGCGGGCCGCAAATCACCATCATCGAAAAATGTCCTCGATATCGCGTCGCCGATGTACGCGCTTGGCTCGCCGGCCGGGGGACGAAGTGATGGTCACGCGTCAAACCGAAGCCCATAATGACGCGCCGTTAAAGAACCCGCCGCCGGACAGCAACTACGAGTTTTTCTGGACGGCTTTCGGTTTTAACGACCTCGACTTCGTGTTGCCGGGCGCCTGGGCGCCTCTCGATCAGGAGACGATCTCTGCATTAGTCGACCCCGAAATGCGGGGCATGATGAGCAGGGTCAACCGGCGCCTGATCGAAAACGACTGGGATGCACGGCGCCGTGCTGTGCAGTCCCTGCGGGAGGCCGGCGTCCCGCCGGAGCGGCTGGAGTCTGGTGCAGACCCCAAGGTGATGGAGCTTGTCGATCGGCTGGTTCAAGGAGAGCGCTGCCGGGTATTTGAGAAGTATGGTGGGCCCGTTCAGGCCATTGACCTGCTTCTTCGAGAGTACGGGGAACAATACCTCGATAACCCCCGCTACCGGCGAACCCTGGCCGTGCGCGTCGTCACCGCGGCGCGGTTCACCATTGGACCCCACAGCACCACTGACATTTGCGCCTTCTTGAACCAGGGGCTTCCGAGAGACGAGGATGGTGATGTCCGGTCATCGGTTGCGCACATTGACAGGCACGCGCTGCGATCTGTCGACCGGTCATTTCGAAGGGAGCTGAAGTCCTTTGGTCACGCTCGCATTCAACAGCTGTCCGACGACGTCGCGCTGTTGAATGCCTTTGACAGCCTGCGTCTGCAGGCCATGACCTCCAAAAGCTACCCGCACCTGCGGGGTCTTCGGGGCCGAAGGTTGGCCGAGGCCATGCACGAAATCCAGGATCTGCGGGAGGCGGTTTTCACCACGCGTCAGAAGTCGATCGGATCGGGCGTTTGAATGACGCGCGCAGGTTCATCATTCTCGCCCCCACTCAAGGAGGTCCTCATGCCATCTGTCGCCCTGGTCAGCACTCCCACAGTCGCCCCCGCCCTCACAGTGCGCGAATGCGCCGCATTGGCCGGGAGGTCCCAGTCCTGGGTCAGGGATCAAATCCAATCAGGGGCGCTGCGGGCCGCGCTGGTCGAGGGCCGGTACCTGGTGCCGGGAAAAAGCATGGCACGCCTGATGCAGCGCGTTCGACCGACGCGCTCTGCCAGTTCTTCCTCCGGCGGTCACTTGCGCCTGGTGATCGACAACACCGCTCATAAGAAATGACGCGTTAGCCGCGGGTCGCAACCACAAACGAAACGACCGAGCGCCCCGGCCAGGGCCACTCGGTCAAGAGGTCAATCAACAGTCATGTCCATATCAGAAATCTTCCCAGAAACCAAGACTCCAGACCAGGGGGAGCTGTTGGCGGTGCGTTACGCCATCGTCACCAGCGACCGGCCAATAGCAAAGCGGTTCACTGCCGTCGGCGGCAAGCCGAGCAAGCGCAGCGGCGACGCTCCACTTGTTTCCGGCACTGCGGAAACCTTCAAGCTGGCGGGCAGCGCTTCCGAAATGGCTGCTGGTTTGGCTGCCGATCTCGAGGGGCTCGACGTGAGCCAGGTCCTGATCTGCGTGCCGCCACCGCGTGAGAAGAATACGTGGCCGTTGGTGGTGGACGACAAGGTCGAAGGGACCGCCGGGGCAATCTCCCGCACGAAAAAATACTTCAAGACCCCGGACGGCCCCGGCATCCTGCCTCTTGATTTTGATGTCAAAGAGTATCCGAGCCACATCACCGCCAAGCTCGATGGGCAAACGCTTCGGGCGCCGCTCGAGGCCGTTTTTCCTGAGTTTGCAAGAGCAGCGGATGTGTCCCGCCCATCGATGTCGACGGGCATTCGCCATAAGGGCACCGGCCAGGCAACATCGAGCACGGCTGGATTGCACCGCTATTGCTTTGTTCGCGACGGCCAGGACGTGCCCCGGTTCTCCCAGGTCCTCAAGGACCGGCTGGTCCTGAATGGGTGGGGTTGGGCCCATGTCACCGCGTCGGGGCGCATCCTGATCAAGACGCTGATCGACGTGATGGCATCGATCGATCAGTCGCGGGTTTGGTATGAAGGCCAAGCGATCCTGGAATCGAGCGACCTGGAGTTCATTCCAGGTGCCCGCGCGCCGATCGTGCGGGATGGCGGCTTCCTCGACACAAGCCTGCTGCCGGACCTTACTTCCGCAGAGCGAGACGAGCTCAAGCGTATTGAAGACGATCTCCGTGCTGGGAAGGCCGACGAGGCCGAGCGGACGCGCCTTGAGCATATGCAGCTGCTGCGCGGTAAAGTTCCGGCCCTCACACCCTCCAAATTCACGGCCTTCTCCGAAGACCACGATTGTGCGGTCGAAAAGCTGGTGCTCCAAGGCGATTATCCCATTGTTCTTGACGATGGTCGCGTTGTCACTGCCCGTGAGATCAGCCAAGCGCCGGGACGGTATGACGGCCTGACATGCCCCGACCCGCTCGAGCCGGAATACGGGGCCGGGCGCAACCTGGCGATCATCCTCAACGGCGGGGGCGATACCCGCATCGAGAGCCAGGCCCACGGCGGGATGACGTATTCCATCAGGATGAAGGTCAGCGATGTCTGGGAGTCGGTTGAGGACCCCGTGAAAGAAAAAGAGGGCGATCGCGTCATCATGCCGTCGCCCTTTGTCTGGCGGGACCCCTCCACCATCCAGCCCCGCGAGTGGCTATATGGCGGTCACTATCTGCGCAAATTCATCAGCGCCACCGTCGCGCCCGGCAGCCTGGGCAAGTCCAGCCTGAGCATGGTCGAGAATTTGGCCATGGCGACGAAACGCCCGCTGCTGGGCGTGATGCCCCATGGCCGTTTCAAGACATGGATCTGGAACGGTGAAGACCCCTATGAAGAAGTGGAGCGGCGCGTTCATGGCGCCATGCTCTATTACGGCATCGCCCCGGCCGAGCTGGAAGGCCGGTTTTATTTCGACAGCGGGCGAAGCACGCCGATCACTGTGGCGACCCAGACCAAGGACGGCGCCACGATCCACGCGCCGGACGTCAAAGCGATAAAGCAGGGCGTGAGGGCCCGCGGCGTCGATGTCCTAACGATCGACCCGTTCATCAGTTCGCACCGCGTCACCGAGAACGACAATGACGCCATGTCGTTGGTTGCCCGCACCTGGGCCCAGATCGCTGACGAGCTCAACATCAGCATCGAACTGGTCCATCACGCCAGAAAGCTGGGAGGCAAGGAGGTCACCGCGGAAGACGCTCGCGGCGGCGGGGCGCTGGTCGACGCTGCTCGCGCTGTGCGGACTTTGACGCGGCCCAGCAAAGAAGAAATGCGGTCCCTGGGGCTCGAGGGGGACCCGCGCACCTATTTCCGCTTCGGGCAAGGGAAGGACAATCTTACCGCGCCGGCCAGCAAGAACACGAAGTGGATGGCCCTACGCAGCCAGCACCTGGGCAACGCCACGCCGGAATATACCGAGGGGGACAGCGTTGGCGTTGTCGCCGAATACACGCCGACCGCTGTCTCCAAGATCGTCGAGGGTGATCAAACGCGGGCCATCTTGGACATCTTGTCGAGCGGCGAATACCTCGACAGCGCCAATTCGCGGGATCGTTGGGCGGGCTCGGTGGTCGCTGGAGTGCTGGGCCTGGAGATTTCCGACCCCGAAGACAGGCAAGAAGTGCTTGCCGTGCTCAAGAGCATGAAAGGGTCGGGGCTTATTAAGGCGGTCCACCGCACCGATCCGACCACTCGGAAGCCGCGACAGTACATTCAGGTGACCCCAGCGACTGAGGCCCGGTCGAATGTTTAAACATGAACGATTTCAAAGATTTAGGCGGTTTGCGACAGGTTATTTCACCTGTCGCACTTCCGGGCATGCGACAGGTGCTGTTTGTATGTCACCTTTTGCAGGTCGGTCGGCGCAGGCGAAACCCCAGCAAAACGTGGTTTTTGCGACGATGCGACAGCTAAAAAATACCTGTCGCAAAATACCCGTCGCAGGCTCCATGCGACAGTGCGACAGCCTCCCCTTTAGGGGGCTGGTGCACCTGGAGCGTCGCATTGGAGCAGTCGGCCTTGGATTGCCCAGGAGTGGAGAAACGCCACAAAGGAACAGACGTCCTAGCTGCCTTGACGGAGCGAGACCTCACAGGCCCATCCAAATTATGCGGCTTGGGGAGCGGGCGGCATGAGCGGCAGCCACGACAATCCTTTGACCAGGTGGGCGCTCTCCGATGAAGGACAACTTGTCCTGCACCAGCGGGCACTCGCAAATCTCCAGCTGATTCAATCCATGCCGCGGTGTGGTGCCAAGGCGAAGTCCACCGGGTTGCCGTGCCGCCAGCCCGGTTCCGGGCGCGGTGGGCGTTGCGTCTATCACGGCGGGAAATCGACGGCCGGCGAGACGTGGGGTTTGCGTCAGTGGTCCGACAGTACCTCTCCAGTCGTTGCACGTCGCCAGATGGACAAGGCCAAAAAGGTGGAGCGGGCGGTGGCCGAGCGGGAGCAGCGGTTGGCGGCCATGCCACCCGACGAGCGCGCCCGGTACGATGCGTGGCTTCGCGCCCATGCACCAGGGCCGCAGGATGGTCGAGTTGGCGCCAAGATGCTGGCAGCCCTTGGCTTGGGGCCCGCCCCTTCACCAAACGACATGACCATTGCACAGATGCAAGCCCGGCTCGTTGAGCTCAAGGCAGAGAAGCGGGCCTGGAAGGCCTATTGCGCCCAGAACGGGCACCAAGGAGTGTTTGGGTGAACAGCGAAGACAGAGTGAAGCGCCTGCTGGCATTGGACGAGCGTCTTCTCTATGCGGCCGAACTGGCGACAGAGGTGGCGATCAAGAAGCTCGAGGATCCCCGAACGCCGCCATCGGCAGCGGCGGCCATTATCGGCCAGGTGTTTCGAGCGAACGGTCTGCTCGATGCCAAGAGCGACGACCCCAGCAAGTTGATGGAGCCCCATGAAATGAGCTCCGATCAGTTGAACGCGCGCATTGCTTCCCTTCGGCGAGAGCAGCAGGAGCGGGCGCGCCCTCTTATCGAGGGGGCCGCAGTCAGTCGGTCGCCGGCCAGGCCGTCAGTGCAGGCCGCTGGCAGCAGCGTTTTTGACTAGCTTCCATCCTGCAGGGAATGGAGTAAGATCGCCCCTGCAAGAGCGCCACGGCCAACTGATCACCTCGGCGAGGGTAGTATGGACGTTTTTTCGATGATTGTTGCTGCGGTGACCGTAGCGGTGATGGTGCAAGCCACCCTGGTCGCTGTGGCGGTGGCCTGCATGGCGTTTGCGGCGGGGCCGGCAGCGCTGGGCTGGGTGGTAAGCCGCCTGGTCGCCCCGATGATGACCCCCACACGCTAATCTTCCGGCGCCACCAATGACATCGTCGGTCCGGTGATGAAATCGGTCGACTGTGAGGCTGGCACGGGGGCGTGTTTCGCGTAGTGCTTCTCCGCCGTTGCGGCGCTGATGCCCAGCACCTGGCCAATCGTATAGAACGACACCCCATTTCGCGCCATGAGGGTCGCGGCCGATCTCCGAAAGGCATGTGGCGAGATCCCTGTGGCCTTCGGCTTCTGCCCACGGACTATCTGCTGGTCAGAGAACCCCGCCTTGATCGCAGCAACCTGCAGGCTTCTCCATAGCCCCGCATTGGCATTGCCCAACACCAGGTGGTTCTGCCGTTCGCCGTGCGCGCGCTCGAGCACCAGGCGCAGGTTGCGCGACAATGGCACCGATGCCCGTCTCTTGTTCGTCCTGACCTTCCCAGGCGTGTCCAGGTGAACCACACCTATCTCGAAATCCACCTGCCCCCAGGTCAGTTCGAGAAGCGCCTGCCTGCGGCCGCCGGTTTCGATGCTTAGCCACAGGAACAGCTCAAGCTTCGATAACCGTGCGCCTCGCCTCATGGTCCGCGCGGCGTCTAAGAGCCGCTGAAACTCAGCAATCGTGACCCAGCGCTCCCGCGGTGGGCTGCCTTTCGGCAATTTGAAGTCTGGCAGCATCGAAGCGGGGAATAGGCGAGCGTGCGGACCAGCAGCATATCGAAGTGCTGCCCGCAGATACGCCAATTCTCGCCGGGCGCTGACCGGCTTTGCCACGCGGCCGATCTGGCCAGTGACCCTTGCCGCCACATACCGGTTGACCATGCGCTGATCGATATCAGCCACGTCCGCATCTCCGAAGTGTAGTCGGAGGTTTTGCCAGCACCAATCGGCTTGCTGCTTGCCCGCCAGGTTGGGCTCTACGTGCTGCCAGCGGTAGATATCCCACACGGCGGCGACCGGCTGTCGAGCGCTTTGGGCGCCTAATTCGCTTAATAGTTGGGTGAGATAGCCAATCGCTGCCCGTGCAGAATGTTCGTCCAAAATAGTCCTCCTAAAATCCCCCACTAATCGATGCAATAGAAGTGTAAATAAAATAAACGGTAAACATCCTAGATCAGGACAGTAGTATGGTTTGTATAATGAAATAGAATACAAAACATACTTCGCTTTTATTGTTGCTTAGCCGTTTTTTCTGTGCTCTATCTATTGCAGGCCTGCAAAGCCAGCGAACGCCACAGAGTGATAATGCTTCATTCCTTTTCAGATGTCCGGGGTCCACATGCGAATGTCCAAGCCGCAAGGCTAAAGGCATGTGGGGTCGACTCTGTGGCCGACTTTGCAACCCCGGATGCAAAAAACCGCCTGCAAAGCGGTATTGGAGCCACAGAAAATGAACGTTATCGATCTGGCCGCCGTGCGCGCGGCTCGCAAAGCTTCTGCCTGCACCTTCAGGATCTTTGGTGACTTCAGAAGACCCTCGCCCACCGACGTCGTGAGCGTGGTCGTGGCAGGCGACTTTGATATCGCCGTTGAAATGTTCCGCAACATTGTTGAGGCGCGCAGCGCCTCGACTGCAGAAGTTCAGGCCCTGCCGGCCGAGCTGGATATCGAGGATGACGGCAAAGCCTGGGCCGAAGGCTATGTCACGTATGCCAGCGCGCTGGCGCTACGCGATCTCTGCCAGGCCCGCGGTTTGATCATCGAAGCAGCATGATATGCGGGGCGCCTTGGCGCCCCTTTTCCATTGCAAGAACCGTTCGAATGGACGCTTTTTTGCTGTTTGCGCCCAATGCGTGCCCAACTGACAGGCGCAAGCCTTTGGAATTAAAGGCAAGACCACTGTATTGCTAATCTAGTATACCCTGTTTTCAGAGGGTCAATCGCACCCGCTATCAGTGCACTTGGCCGTATAGGATTGCTGTTTGCCGGGCGATTGATAGGTGCAAGCCAGGATGTAGCCTTGCGCGTTTTCCTCGAAGTCGATGAGGGTCCAGCCCATTGCGTCTTTGTCGTCGCACCACACGTAGTAGTGCGCCGGCTTGCTCGGCGAACACCCAGCAACTACCAGCGCTACCCACGCGATTCCTATCGCACGCATGACGTTTCCTCCCTAGCTGGGGCGCGAGCGTAGCACATGCATCGGCCGCAGGTAGCAAGGCCGACCCCGCCCCCTGCCGGATACTCGAAACGTGCCAAACGGGTACGCGGGCCACGGCCAGAGAAACTTGCAATTCTCCCAAACTTTCAGACACTATGTCTAAGGTTCGACCGAAGAAGGCGTGACATGACGAAGCGCGAGAAGCGGCAGGGTACATGCCAGTTGTTGGGCACCGAAGGGCTTTTTGCTCAGTCGCACATCATCCCTAGGTTCTTGGGGGATAAGGCCTTGGGCCAAGCACATCGAATTGAGTTGGGCGAACTAGGTGCGCGGCCGAGACTGGTGTTCAACAGCTGGACAGACGGAGAGCTATGTAGTCGAAAGGGAGAAGAGCGCCTTCGAGACATCGACACAGAGGCAGCGAAGATATTCCGGAGCCACGGGCTGTCCTGGCGACATTTTCCGTTGGCAGAAAACTCGTCGCGGACTGCCTTGGGCGACGACGGCGTTGAGATAATCACCATCTCCGACGTCGACACTGAAAAGCTGCGTCTGTTCTTTCTGAGTGTCCTTTGGCGCTGCGCTGCTAGTACGCAGTTTCGCTTCGCAGAAATTCACCTTCCATCTGAAGACCTAGACTATCTGCGGCGGGTCATTGTTGGGGAGGTTGAGCCCAAGATTGAAGACTGGCCTGCAACCCTGCTGCTTCTCACTGACGCCGGGGAGCCCCAAGTGCTTGGTCCTATGGCCCAGGAAATCGACATGCAGTCCCTAGGGTTCGATTTGCCTTCAATACCAATCTTTCGTTTCTTTTTTGACGGGCTGATCGTCCACATGGGGCGAAAATCCGGAGACCATGGGCTGTTAGATAACTGGCAGGGGCGGGTAGTAGGCGAAACAGACAGCCTTTGCCTGACTGGACGCCCGTATTTTGGATCCTCACAAGAGGCCAATTTGAACGCATTGATGCATGAAGCCCAGCGGGAACATTCGGACCAAACCCTCCGCATTCTCTCCAAAATCTGGGACATAGATTCCAAGACTCGCGTCAACACACCATAGTCCAGCGTGCAGGCTCCGCGTCAAAAGACATGGCTAAATCGCCCGTTTCATGACGCGCGCAATGGTCATAATTTTCTGGAAGTGGAACAAGCACAGGGCGCGCCAATGCACGCGCATTACAACAGCGACGATGGGATCTTTGACTGTCCCGAAGAGGTCCTCGACGATCCGAACGACGAGGTCGGCCTGATAATCTTTCGGCTCCAGCACGCTGGCCGAGAGCACAACTTCGCTTTCAACGTCGACATGGTGCTTTTGCAGGTTGAGAAGCTGGCGCTCGGCAAAGCCACACAGTCACTCAGCCAGGAGCAGTTTCTTAGGATTAGCGGTGCGCTTGGTGATGCTGCCGAGGCCGGTTATTCGGCGCCGCCGGTTGGGCTTACACCGGACCAGACCATGCACGGTCTTTTGATGCTTGGGCACGCCATTGCATTTTGGCATCTGCCCGAGGTCGAGCGGAACGCGAAGCCCCGCCGGCGATATGCGCTACGGAATGCGCTCCGCATTTTCCGCAACGTGCTCCACAACAGCTGCCTGCTGGTCGATGTTACAGAAGAGGTTGCAGCGCGCTCGTTGCTCCCCGTGCCGAGCGCAATTGCCGACATGCCAGCGCACCCCGAGAATTTGGATTTCCCCTCGGATGCGCTGCTCGGTTTTGTTGAATCCTTCTCGGGATCGTAGGAGGCTTTGATGCTCGCCAACTACGTCAAAGCGCGGTATTCTGGCATGGCACGATCGACCGCGGACTCGTGCCACCGCACCCATCGCCGGCAACCATTGCTGGCTCTTTCAACCATTGGGCCTTTCGTGGCCGTGGGAGGGTGTTCAAGTGGCTCCGCATAGCGATGTTCCGACCACCAGCAGTTCACTGATTGTCTCCGATATCGAGCGCTTCATCGCTCAGGGTATTGCGGAGGGTTTCCCGCAGGCGACCGACTGCTTTATCCACTCGCTCAAGTTGTTGCGGGTGAGTGCCGTAGCCACAAAGAGCACGCCTATCTCGAAGGCCGAGAAGCAGCTGCTACTTCAGCTTTTCGCTCAAATGTACCAGTTCTTGAGTGCCAGCGAATACCGCGAAGCCCTGAAGGATTTCGGCCGGATTTTTGGAGGGGTCAGGTACCTGATCCAATGCTGGGGGCAGCCGCGCAGCGAAGAGAAGCCTTTTGCAATTCAGGGGTCGGTCCTGCAGGGTGCCATCCTCTGCCAGACCATTGAAACAGCCCTGACCTTCCTCTGCCTCACCATCGCGGAACAGCGGATCAATTCAGACCTTACGGCGGCCAGGACCACCCTGTTCCGCTCCCTTCTCGACACTTCAGGTGTCGACATTGATCAGCTGGGAGAGGCATGATGGCGCGCATCATCCAGTTCCAAGGCCGGACAATCCAAGTTCCAGACGGCGCCAGCGACGAGCAGGTGCGCCAGATTTTGCAGGCTCAGCCGCAAACCCCAGAACAAGAACGTGCGTTGGCGCTGGGCCGCGCTCGGCGTCGACGAGAAGAGGCGACAACTTCTGCCACAGCGTCATCGGCTGCCTACACTGACGCACTCGCCGCCGGCAGCGCAGCAAGCCAGAAATTCAACACGCCAGAAGCCAGCGCAGAACCCGGTTTTATGGACAACGTGATGGGTGCGCTCGGTTATGCTGGCAGCACCGCCGCAATCGCGGGTGACCGCTTCGGCGAGGGTATGGCGAATGTTGCTGGCCTGCCGATCGACGCGGCCAACTTCACCATCGAAATGGGCATGCGTGGGGCCGACACCATTCTGCCTGGTGACCAGTCCTGGCTCAAGACGAGCCCGAACCCAATCGGGGGTAGCGAAAACCTGAACGACGCGCGGACGCTATTCGGTACGACGGACTACGAAGCCCCCCAGCCGCAGGACCCTTTTCAGAAAGTTGTGGGCCGCGTTGCTGAGGAAGTAGGTGCGTCGTCACTGCCAGTGGTCGGACTTGCTGCCAAAGGCAGCCAGATGGGGGCGAAGGTGGCAAGAGAGGCCGCAAATCCGCTGGTGAGGACTTTCGTGGCACCGGCAGCTGCAGCGCCCAGCAAGTTCGTTGCCGCCGAAACAGCCGGCGCAACAGCTGCAGGTTTGGGCGCCAGTTTTGCCAACATGTTTGTCGATCGAGACACTCAACAAGGCCAAGTGGCCGATATGGTCGGAGCGCTGGGCGGCGCGGGTGTCTACGGCATTGGCAGCACGTTGGCCAAGGGTCTCGGTCATGCATTCAACGCCATCCGCCAGAACCCCAATTATGTCGATCAGGTCGTTAAAGACGCCGTCGTCGATCGTATAGGCAAGGCCGGCGGTCTCGACGGCACAGACGGCCCGATGGACACCGACGCTCTCCTCGATGCGATTACTCGCAGCGACACGACGCGGCCCTCCGACATCATCCCCGGCTTCGAAGAGAGCCTGGCAGACACCACACAGAACCCCGGCCTCGCGTCGCTGGAATACAGCCGCCAGTCTGGTCCCAATTCCGGCATGTTCACGACCCGTCGCAGCACCAACAACGAAGCGGTCGATCAGGTCATGGAGGCCATCGCGCCCCAGCAGACCCCCGGCGCATTCCGAAGCGAGCTTGAGACGCAGCGCGATCTGCGGCTGTCGGCGGCTGCCGAGGGCACTCAGAACGCCCAGAGCGAGTTCGACCAGTACATCGCGAACCTGTCGCCCCGCATGGCCGCAGAAGAGCGCGGCGCCACGATCCGCGAAGGTCTCACCAACGCCAACCGTTCTGCCCGCGAAGTCGAGAGCAACGCTTGGCAGGGGCTGGACGGTCAGGTCGATCCGAACCCGCTGGCCGATATGCTCGACGAGACACGCGGCGGCCTCACCACAGCACGGCGGCAGGCCACAGCCGATCTCGACCCAACGGTGGACATTCCACGCCAGTTGTCGGGCACGGCAGACGAGCCGGTCACAGAGACCCAGCTGCGCGAAGTCCTCGACATGCGATCCAAGCTGCTCGACGAGCAGCGCGCTGCCACGTCAGGCGAGCGCCCAGACCGCAACCGGGCCAACGCCATCGGTACCCTGCTCGACGACGTCAACGCCTATCTCGACAGCGACGCGGTCGATCCGGCCCTGCGCGCGCAGATCGACGACGCCAAGTCGGTGTCGCGCGGCGTCAACGAGCAATTCAACCGCCCGAACGACCCAATCGCCCAGACACTGGCTCGCAGCGAAGGCCGCCCTGATCTGCCAGACAGCGCAGTTGGCCCACGCTTCGTACAGCCAGACACCAAGCAGGCGTCCAATATCGACCGGCTGTTGGCCGCTACCGACATGACCTCGCATGGCGGCTCGGTGCGCGAAGCCGTGAAGGACGAAATTCTGGGCGGTATCCAGCGACAAGGCACGACGCCGGTCCGCCTGCAGCAGTATCTTGACCAGTTCACCCGAGCGTTTGATCGCTTTCCCGATCTGCGAGCAGATGTCGAAGCGGCAGCGGTAGCCGGTGGGCGCCTGACAGATCGGACCGAAGCTCAGACCGCCCTGACCCGTGATCTCGGGAATTCTGATGGCACGGTTTCAGGCAAAGGCCCGGTTGGACGCTACCTGCAATATTCCGACGCGAACGCGGAACGGGCCGTCTCCGAAGTCCTCAGTGCCAAGGATCCCGCTGCTGCTGCCGACGAGCTTCTGACCTTTATTGGCGACAACCCAAGTGCAGTCGAAGGAGCTCGATCTGCCTTCTGGCAGAAGCTTCGAACGGAAAGCCAAAGCGCCGAGCGGTCGATGAATGGCCCTCGGATGTGGCGCGGCGATTGGCTCAAGTCATTCCTCGACAAGCCGGCGACCGCCGCGGTGGCCGAACGCCTCTACCGCGACAATCCCGAGCATCTTGCCGACATCCGTGCCATTGCCGATGTTCTCGACAACACTGATCTGCGTGTCCGCGCTCGCGCACCCGCATCTTCTGGCACTGCCCAAAGCGTCAACCAGGTTCTGACGCCAGAAACGCTGCAGAGCCGGTTCTATGCCTACATGCGGGGTCAGGTCAGCGGGACGTACCTGGTGACGTCAATCGCCGCTGTCGTTGCGCGGCGCGCGGTTCGGGGCGCCCAAACAGATGCCATCGAACGAATGACAGACAAGGCGCTGCTCAACCCAGAGTTTGCTGCAGAATTGCTCAAAGAGAACAACCCGGCCAACCGCACAGCAATGGCACGCAAGGTGCGCGCATGGCTGGGCAACGAGGCCTCCACATTCATCAATTTGATGGACGCCGAAGACGACCCAGAAGAAGCGGCCCCAAACATAGAGGACCGGACGCAGCCCGATGAACTCATGGACGCGGTTACGAGGTAGGCAATGGACGAGAACGACATCCTGCTGACCATGATCGCCGAAGCTTTCGGTGAGGGCGATGAGGGCATGCGCCGGGTCGGCGAGACGATCTTGAACCGGGCCGCTATTCGCGGCATCGATCCGGCCGAGGTCGTGCGCCAGCCGCACCAATACACCGGCTTCTTCGCTCCGGGCCCGGCCGCCGTCGCTGCCCAACGCGACCCCGCCGTCATGACCGCTGCGGAAGCGGCCTGGCAGCTTGCCAAGCAGCCGGGCGATCCGACGCAGGGCGCCGACCACTATCATGCCGATTCCGTCGATCCATATTGGGCAGACTCAATGCCCAGCACGGGAAGCTACAAGCAGCACACATTCTATCGCTCACGGCCTGTGCCGGTCGAAGCGCTAAGTGCCCTGCTGACGCCATCGGCACCCGTCCCACAGATGCCGCCCGCCCGCGGCAACGTGCCGTCTGATCTGATCTCCAACAGCATGAGCGGCATCGCCGCCGCGCAGGGCCGGCGCTCGCTGGCCGATATGTTTGGTCCTGCTGCGAATGCCAACACCCCGCGGCTGCAGGACGGCGCCGTAGTGTCGCCGATGGCCGGTGCAGCGGGTTGGGCCAGCGACATTTTCCCGAACACCGCCCGACGCGCGCCGGCTCGGGCTCCGATCACCACCAACGATCTGTTCTCGTCGAGCGGCATCGCCGACACGGCGCGCAACACCCAGGCCATGCAGGACCCGGCGCTGGCCGCTGCGCTGCAGCGCTCCTTGCGTCCGGCCGCTCCGCCTATGCCCCTGGGCACCCGCCAGTCCTTTGCCGGCCAGGAGGCAGGCCAGCGCGGCGGGGCTCCGGCCGATCTGATCTCGCGCAGCATGACCGCCGCCCGAAGCAGCGTCAGTCCCAGCACGCAGGCCGCCGTCGAGGCATGGGTGAAGCCCAAGCCGGTGATGACCGCCGCCCAACAGCGCGCCGACAACGGACAGGGCCCACCGGCTGCCCGCACCGCCAAGGCTCGCCTGCCCGATATTCAGCCGTCAGCCGTCGGCGGCCCGCCCACCACGCGAACGGTCCAGAGCGTTCCAATGCCCGCGCAGCGCACGGCGCCACAGCAGGCCAAGCCGACGCCAATGACCATCGGCGCCCCGCCGTCTTACGCTGGGATGGAGCGGGCGGCCCCGTCGCGCATCACCGACACCGGCCAGCCCTTCGATTTCGCTGACCTCGCTACGGTGTTTGACTTCACGCCCCGCGTGGCCTCGACGATCAACGACCGCAAGGACCAGTCCCGTCTGACCAACACTTCGGTAATCGGCAATGCCGGCCCCGACGTCCTGATGGCGCACGGTCTCTTTCCCGATCAGGCGCCCAAAATCGCGGTGCCCCAGGTTCCGCCGCGTCGACCCGCCACGCCGCAGACACCGCAGACGCGGGTGGCCATCACATCGCCCCAGGTGCCGGCGCGTCGCCCCGGCGGCGTCATTGCTCAGTCGCGCTTGGCTGCGTCGCCTGCGGCGGCGTTGGGCTATGCCCGCGCACCCGTCCCCCGCGTCGCATCGCCTGGCATTGCTGCCATCGCATCGGCCTTCGGTGGCGGCGGGAGTGGGCAGTCGAGTGGCGGCAGCAGTTCAGGCGGGTCGTTCCGCGGCACTGCCACGGGCCGAAGCTACAATATCGGTCAGAACTATGTGACGGGCACCGGCGAGGTCAAAGTGGCCAATTCGGATGGCAGCTTCACCAGCCTATCGTCGGGCCGGACCACGCCAGGCTCGAGCACCAGTTCCAGCAGCGGCAAGCGGTCATACGACCCGGACAGCAACAGCTGGCGGTGACTTTGCTCTTTAGGTTTTCCCATTATAGCAGTCGGCCGTTCGGAGAACGCGGTTCGACGATGCAGGTGCCGACACGGTAGACTGGCGGAACGAATCGAAATGCGATACATTGCAGGCCATAGGATTGGCGCATAGCGGCAACGCTACTGAACGCCTTTCGGAGAGATCATGCCCAACTTCGGATATAAAACACGCAAAGCCGCGCAGGTCGCAGCATTCTTTGCTTTGAAGCAAGGAGGCTCGATCAATGTGCTCAAGCTAGCGAAGCTTTTGTATATTGGGGACCGTGAGCATCTCTCCCGGCACGACCTACCTATTCTGTTCGATAATTTTGTGTCTATGGACCACGGCCCGGTGACGTCGACCACGCTCGATTATGTGAATGGCTATCAGGAAGACCGGGCCAATTGGGATGTCTTCGTATCCGATCGCGCGGGCTACAATGTTGGCGTTGCGAAAAGCAGCTTGACGACCGACGACCTAGACGAACTGAGCGACGCTGAGCTCGACACTTTGGAGGCCGTCTGGAGTGATTTCGGTGGGATGGATCGCTATGCTGTTCGTGACTGGACCCACACGCACTGCGGCGAGTGGGAAGATCCGAAGGGCTCTTCTGCGGCCATTCCCTATGAACGGGTTTTGAAGTTTCTCGGTAAAGGACACACTGCCGAAATAGCCAACGAGATCGAAACGGTTCGCAGTTTAGATCAGGCCCTCAGCTACGCACAGTGACTTACTCGCCGGAGCCGCAGAATACGCTGCTTCTGCCATCTGGCACCTTCGAGTCGCCGGACCAAAAACACCTTTTCATTATTATGACCAAGGTATGCTCCAATGGTCAGCACTTGTTCTTGTCTGTTAGCTCAATCAAGGATGGTGTAAAGCACGATCCAACCTGCGAGTTGGAAGTCGGCTGCCACGGCTTTATCACAAAGCCTAGCTTCATCTTTTACGCGAAAGCGGCGCAAGTCCGTTCGGACCTGCTAATAAAATGTGTCGCTGGCTGGGTTTATACGCCGAAAGACCGCCTGTCAGACGGAGTATTCTCGCGAGTGTGTGAGGGTATAGAGGCGTCACCTTTCACCCCGCGCTGGGCAAAGAAGTATTATGGGGAGAATTGCGGCTAGCTCTCAGGATATACTCGAGTTCGCCGACCCTGTAGCCATTCGACAGCCAGCCATCCCTTCTTGGTGATCTTGAAGGTCCGGCCATGCAGCGATGGCGCGCCTTCCACGGTAAGGTCCTTTGCGATTAAAGCGTCCATGCTCTTCTGACCAACGCCGGATGCTTTCGCCAGGGGCTCAAAGTCGATCGACACACGGGCGAGGGTTCGCAGCGCCTTTTTGTCGTGCCCGGTCAGTTGGCGCCAGTCGGCCTCATCAAACGTCACCGCCTCGTTCATATATAGATCCTAACGCCGTTTCGTTGCAGCCGGCGCCGATAGGATAGACCTGATGCCATTCTTGTTCATATAGAGCAGCTCACCATCGGAAATAGCCCGATCTACCTCTCGATTTGGCGCTACCACCCGCATGGATGAAAGGTCGATCTTTCCAATAACCTTCCCGCTGCCATCCTCAATATCGGCGAGCTCACTCATTGCTGCCTCCCCGGTTGGTCTGTTTCCAGCCGGCGCCTCCAGAACTTTCCGCTCCGTTCATAAACAGCGGTGGGTGTCAGACGATTGAAAATTGCCAACACGCCCTTGCCGACGCACAGATTAGAGCTCCTATCAAAGTAGGCGAGCTTCTCGTCATTGAGTTGAAATAGGTGGCCGGCGGCTGCCTCCTGATAGATGAAGCCAAACTCATCATATTCCCGAAGCATCCACCGCGCGGCTTCTTCCTCAGTCATTGTTGTTGGGCGCCACGTAATTCTTTAGCGTGTCCTCGGTGAAATGAGCTCGCTCTTTCGATGCGCCTCGGAACCATTCACACCAATAGCCGCCGGAATCGCCCCCGGTAGCCTTCTCGACAGTCATGGCTGGTCCGCCTGACTTGAGCTGGACGATATCGCCGACATTGAACTTATTTGCCATCACCGAATCCCATAGTTAGTTGAGCGCAGTGTCGCTTACTTACAAGGCGCTTTCAATCGCACCCCCTCGTCGCGGTCTGCGGACCTGGTGAATGGGGATTTGGCGAACCAGCTGTGCTGTTTCAGCACGGCGACGTCACCGAAAATCGAGTAAAGCGCCCGGGGCTACAGCGAATTGATCAGGGGCTTTTTGGTGTCGGTCCCGTCATATCGGCTGGAGTTCACGGCACGGTCGACCCGATGGAACTCAAGCATATGGTCGATCTGGGCGTCGAGCAGTAAGGCCTTGGCGTCTTTGCCTTGCACCCTGGTGTCGAGCCAGGTGCCGTAGGCTTCTGGCGCCAAAATTACGGGCATTCGATCGTGAAGGTGGGCAATCTCTGGAACGGCAGGCGCGGTGATGATCGTGCAGCTGGTCACGCCCAAATTGTCGTTGCGCGCCCAAATCCCGGCGAAGCTGAATGGCTGCCCATTGGGCATTTGCAGTAGCCAGGGATCCTTGCCGCCGTCCTCCGCCTTTGTCCATTCAAAATAGCCATCAGCTGGAATCAGGCAGCGGCGCGACTTGAACCCTTCGCGAAAAGCACCCGAGATATCGACGGTTTCTATCCTCGCGTTGAACATCGCCGCCTTGGGCAGTTCCTTCGCGAAAAACGGCACCAACCACCATCGGCCGCGGTCGAGCTCTAATTCACCGGCCTTGTCCAGATGGACGATATCGACGTCTTGGGTGGGTGCAATGTTATGCCGTGGCTGCAGATTAGAAGGTGCCACCGGGTGCAGTTTGTCGCTCAGCTTGTAGAGGGCATGGATCTGCGACCACGTCATTTCATTGGTGAAGCGTCCGCACATCAATAGCCCTCCTGGTCGGCCAGACGGCCCCAAGCATCGCGCCAGATGCCCACCTCTGCCATTGTCACCACAACGCGGTCATAGCCCATCAGGATGCGCAGCGCATGGGCGCTATCCAAGGCGTCTGGCACGGACCAAGGCCCCATCTCCCCGCCTGCCTCGAACACGCCCCTGCCTGTCAACCTGGCGCACCAGTAGATGCTGGCCGTCGGCTCCACATAGGCCAGCCCGACGGCCAGCATGTGGATATCGATGCCGCCAATGCCCACCATGATCGCGTCCTCGGCGATCTCTTCATCATCGACGGTCCACTGGTAGAATGGTAGCGACGGCATGCGCTCCATCTCGGCGCAGGTTTGGGAGCTAATGGATCCTAATGGATGCTAATGGAAGGCACTGGAGCCTAATGGAACATTCTCACCCTAGGCAACGAGACGAAGCAGTAGGACCATCAGCCTACAACTCCTGTATCAGAATTTAATGGAGCGTAATGGACGCCAATGGAAGGCGCTGGAAACGATCATTTAGAACAGCGTAGCGATGCCAGCATCGCTTTTCGCGCGCGCCGCTCGGATCGCGTTGATCCACGCCGCGAAGGAATTCGTCGGAAGCCGATAAACCCCTCTCCGCGTATCATCTTGCAGAATTACACTCTTGGCCTTCAAGGCCTGTAGCGCATTGGTCACATTGGTTTCGCTAACGCCAGACTCCGCAATAATCGTTTTTCTAGTCACCCACTGATCCCCATGGTCCGCCATAGCATCTAGTACACGTCGATACTCCTCAGAGGAAATTCGCGCGTGATACATTTCGCTAAAGAACTTGTCGCCCAATTGGGATAGGGCGCCACCGTCCTTAAAGGCGGCATCACCCACGTCCTCAACATCGATTATGTTATCCTTGTCGTGCTCAAAAGCCGAGTAAGAGAACTGCTGAACGAAATGCGGGTAGCCTTCTGATAGGTCGGCCAAAAACTCAATACCCTCTTCGGTGATTGTGGTCTTCACGGCATTTCGCGAATTTGCCTCTTCGAGCCCTAAGTTAACGACCCGGATTCGCTCGTCCAACTCGAGCGGTTCCAGGTGCATTATTTGAAAGAGCCTCGGTGACGATTCATGGCTATCTCTTAGCTTGCTCAGCAATGGCGGCAGCCCGGCTAGACCAAAAAGCACCCGATCACATGATGCCCAGGTCAACCTCTCTGTGATCATCTTTAGCTGCAAACCCAGATTCGCTTCCACAGGAGGCCTATCGGCTTCGTCTATTAGAAACACGACGCCGTCCATGTCGTTGGAGGTGAGATCGCAGAACTCTGCCAAATGAGTCACAAACTCTTCGCAAATTTCTTCAAAGTCGATCGCGCGATCTTCTTTATGGTACTGAACCCCCAGAACCTCCCAATTGGTCACCCAGTCCCATATTTTGCCGATTTTTTCCCGTACCTGCTGCTTCCGGGAAAGAGCAGTGCGAAATCCTCTTCCAATCTTACGAATTACATCAAGCTGAGTGGTACAGCCGCCGAGGTCCACCGGGACCGTCATAAAATTCATGCGCTCGTCAGGCGCGATGGGTAGGCCGTCCGCCAGCACCTTCACGTAGAAGAGCAGGGAAGACTTTCCAATTCCGCGTTCGCCGATCACCAAGAAATGTTGGGGGTTGCCGTGCTTTGCCTGAAAGAGGCTTCGCTCGATATTGTTGATCTCATCGAGGCGGCCGACAAACATTCCCTGGTGAACGATATCGTTGGGCTTGAAAGGGTTGTACTTCATTTCTCGGCTTTATCTGAAATCGTGACACGCACTTAACTCAGAAATTGGCGAAAAGTCGATGCTGTCGGTGGTCGGTGGGCAAAGGGTAATGAGCGCTATCGCGTGCTGACAGCAACTCGGAAATGGTGGGCTGTTGGAGCGAATGCTCATTCCGAGGCTATTCGACAATGACGGATTTTCGCCGCATTTCGGCTTTTGCAGTGTGCTGCCCAGGTGCTGCCCGGAAAAACGAAAGGCCGAGCACATGGCTCGGCCTTTTGACGTTAACCCCTTGATTTAACAAGGAGGTTTTTGGAGCGGGCGATGGGATTCGAACCCACGACCCTAACCTTGGCAAGGTTATGCTCTACCCCTGAGCTACACCCGCACTCCATTGTCTGCGACTGGTCTTGTTCGCCGCCGACGCGGGCCTATATGCCTAAACACCAGCCCGATTGCAACCCACATTTTGACCGTCGCGTGATCTTCGCGTCGCCTTGTGGGTTGGGGGGCTTGTCACATCACGGTTCGCGGGCGCAAGAAGGGCCCAGAACTTTCAGATTTCGCCTAGCTGCAAGGGCCTTTTATCATGTCCACCCCGATCCTCGACCTCACTGCCGCTCCCGCCAATGTTCCGCCCGCCGGCGCCCTGATCAAGGAATCCAGCGACGCCGCATTCAAGGTTGACGTGATTGACGCCTCGGCTGACCAGCCCGTGCTGGTCGATTTCTGGGCCCCCTGGTGCGGCCCCTGCCGCCAGCTCACGCCAGCGCTGGAAAAAGTGGTCAATGAGAAGGCCGGCGCGATAAAGCTGATCAAGATCAATATCGATGAGCATCCCCAGATTGCCGGGCAGCTGGGCGTGCAGTCGATTCCCGCCGTGTTTGCCTTTGCCGGCGGGCGTCCGGTCGACGGTTTCATGGGCGCCATGCCGGAAGCCGAAATCCGTCGCTTTGCCGACAAGGTGATTGCCGCCGCGCCAGCCCCCCAGCCGGGCGCGGGAACAATTGAAGCCCAGATCGCTGACGCCATCGAGGCGGCCGAGGCGGCTTTGCTGGCGGGCGACCTCGGCACCGCCGCGCAATTGTTTGGCACGGTCGTGCAACATCAGCCTGAAAACGCCGCCGCTCTGGTCGGCCTCGCCCAGGTTTATCTGGCCACTGACGAAACCGAGCAGGCGCAGGCGACGCTGGATCTGGTGCCCGAAGCCGAGCGCAAGGGTGAGGCCTATGTCAGCGCCATCAATTCCATCCGCCTCAAGGCCGAAGCAGCCAATCTCGGTGACATCAGCGCGCTCGAAGCGGCGCTCGCCAGCAATCCCGATGACCATCAGGCGCGCTTTGATCTGGCGCTGGCGCTCAATGGCCATGACAAGCGCCTTGAGGCGGCCGAAGCGCTGGTCGCCATCGTCAAGCGCGATCGCAGCTGGAACGAGGATGGCGCCCGCGCCAAGCTGCTGGAATTTTTTGATGCCTGGGGCCCCAAGGACCCAGCAACGGCCAAGGGTCGCCGCCTGTTGTCGGCGGCGCTGTTCTCCTAGGAGCAACCGCATCGATGCTCAAGCGCCCCGCCCAGCCCGCCGATCTGCCCAAATCAGTGCCGCTGTTCCCGCTTTCGGGAGCGCTGCTGCTGCCGTTCTCGCACCGGCCGCTCAATGTCTTTGAGCCGCGCTATATCGAGATGGTGGACGCGGCGCTGCGCGGCGATCGCCTGATTGGCCTGATCCAGCCCGAAGACACGACCGAGGAAAGCCCGCGCGGTCGCGATCCGCTGCAGGCCATTGGCTGCCTGGGCCGCATCACCCATTTCGAGGAGAGCGGGGAGGGCCGCTATTTCATCATTCTCGAAGGCGTGACGCGGTTCCGCCTTGCCCATGAGCTGACCGTGCTGACGCCCTATCGCCAGTGCGTTGTTGATGCCAGCGATTTTGCCAGCGATTTCACCCGCAATTTCGGTGAGGAGGCGGTGGACCGGGAGCGTTTCGTCAGGCTGATGCGCGACTATGCCGACTTCGCCAATATCGAGCTGAACTGGGAGGAGATCGAGCGCACCGGCACCGCCGATCTGGTCAATTTCTGCTGCATGGTCGGCCCCTATGATGCAGCCGACAAGCAGCTCCTGCTCGAAGCCCCCACGCTCGAACAACGCGCCGAAACGCTGATCGCCATGACCGAATATGAAATGGCGCGCGGCAGCGGCGGCAGCGCCCCCTCGCTCAACTGATGGCCACGCCCCCGGTCGATCCGCGCTACGTGCTCGATATCAAGACCCTCGAAATGCTGGTCTGTCCGCTGACCAAGACCCGTTTGGTCCTGTCGGCGGATCGTCAGGAACTGGTTTCGGTGGCAGCGCGCCTGGCGTTTCCCATCGTCAGCGGCGTGCCGCTGCTCAGCCTCGACGAGGCGCGCCAGGTCGACCCCGATTCGCTGCGGCGCCTGCCCAACCTCGACGACGGCAATTATGGCCGCTGAGAGCGATCTGGCCCGTCTGCTGGCCGGGCTCAACCCGGTGCTCGACATCCATCCCTACGGCTTCGCCCTGCTGCCGCATGGTCAGGCCCTGCCCGCCGGACTGGAGCCCTTCGGGTTACTGCGCGAGGCCGAGGGGCTGACCATCATCGCCATGCTTGATGACCTGACCGCTGCCGGCATCGCCGCAGAAGGTCGCTGGGCGCGCATCACCATGATGGTGCATTCCGCGCTTGAGGCGGTCGGCATGACCGCAGCCATGGCCACTGCGCTGACCCAAGCCGGCATCAGCGCCAATGTCGTGGCCGCCTACCACCACGATCATGTCTTTGTCCCCTGGGATCGCCGCGACGAGGCGGTCGCCGTCTTGCGTGCCCTCGGCTAGAGCGGCAGCCCGCTCAAGAGTCTGGGCCCGCCTGACGATACCCCAGCAGCTGTGCGGATCAGCGCCGATTTGACCGGCCCGGCCCGATCCACCAGCCCCAGCCCGAAGTCGCGCAGGGCGCGGACCGGCGCCACATCATTGGAAAACAGCCGGTTGAGCCCGTCGGTCATTGCCGCCATGCCCGCAGTGTCGAGCCGGCGCCAGCTCTGATAGTGCTCCAGCACATCGTCGCTGCCATGATCGAGCCCCAGCCGCACCGCTTCAATGACCACTTCGGCCAGCGCCGCCACATCCTTGAGCCCAAGATTGAGCCCCTGACCGGCAATCGGGTGCACCACATGGGCCGCATCACCCACCAGCGCCAGCCGTGGCGCGATAAAACTGCGCGCAATCTGCAGGCGCAGCGGAAACCCCATCAGCTTTTCTTCCACCGTGACCGCGCCCAGCGTGGCGCCCATCACCGTCTCGATCTCGGCCGCCAGCGCCACTGGATCAAGGTCCAGATAATGCCCGGCGGCGTCGCTGCGTTCGGTCCATACCAGCGAGGAGCGGTTGCCGGGCAGCGGCAGGCTGGCGAAGGGGCCGGCCGGCCGGAAATGCTCATAGGCGACGCCGTCATGGGGCAGGGCGTGGGCAATGGTGGTCACCAGCCCGGTCTGGCCATAATCATGCCCGGTCACGCCAATCCCGGCCATGCCGCGCAAGGCCGACTGGCTGCCATCGGCCGCCACCAGCAGCGGCGCCCGCAATACCCGGCCATCGGCCAGCGACAATGCCGCCAGATCGCCCGTTACCACGTAACCGGCGACCTGGGCCGGCGCGATGATGCTGGCAGCATCGCCCAGCGCCTCCATCAGCGCCGACGTACTGACCCGGTTCGGCACCATATGGGCAAAGGCCTCGCCGGGCGCCAGATCGCCATCAAAGCTGAGGAACAGTGGCCGCGAAATATCACCCTCGCCCGAATCGGTGATGCGCATAGCGCTGATGGGTTGCGCTTCCGCCAGCATGGCAGGCCACACCCCCAGCGCCTCAAACACCCGCCGCACCCCCGCCGCGATGGCCGAGGCGCGGTTGTCGCGCGGCACCGCCAGCGGCCGCCGATCCACCAGCGCCACGCGGATGCCGCGGGCCGCCTGGGTCAGCGCCAGCGCCAGCGTCAGCCCGACGGGCCCACCACCCACGATGATGACATCAAAGCGTTCCTGGTCCTGCATGCCGGCCTCCATCTGCGTATGCCGATCCCTACGCCGAACACGCCACGCTGCCAAGCTGCCTATCTGTTGGGCACAAAAATCCAAAATGCCAATCTATTGTGCATCGATCAACCCCGGTGCGTGAATAGCCGGGGCAGAAAGGCAGTCTTCCGGCAATTTTCTGCAAGTATTTCAGTCGTCTAGAGATTGCGTCCCAATTCTGGCACGGCTCTTGAGTCTAGACTGACGTAAAGACATTGCAGCGCTGCGGGAGTTTACATGAAGCTGATTGTTGCGATCATCAAGCCATCACGTCTCGAAGAGGTCCGCCAGGCCCTCAATTCACTGGACGTCCACGGCATGACTGTCACCGAGGTCAAGGGTTACGGACGCCAGAAGGGCCATTCCGAAATCTACCGAGGCACGGAATACGCGGTTCATTTCCTGCCCAAGCTCAAGGTGGAAATCGCCGTCGATGATGCGGTCGCCGATCCGGTGACCAATGCCATCCGCGACAGCGCCCAGACCGGGCGCATAGGCGATGGCAAGATCTTCGTGCTCGACCTTTTGGCCATTACGCGCATCCGCACCGGTGAAACCGGTCCGGCCGCGCTTTAACCGACATCTCCGGAGAACAAGAACAATGACAGGTCAGAAAACATCGCGGCGCCTGCTGGGGGGCATAGCCCTGGCGGGCCTGCTGCTCACCCTTCCCGCTCTGGGTCAGGATGCCGCGCCTGCGGAAGCTGCCGAGGCCGCGGCGACGGTCAGCGAAGGCGTCTCGGCCGACGTCGTCTTCATCCTCAATTCGCTGTTGATGGTGCTCGGGGGCATCCTGGTATTCTTCATGGCGGCAGGTTTCGCCATGGTCGAAGCGGGCATGGTGCGCACCAAGAATGTCTCGATGCAGCTGCTCAAGAACATCTCGCTGTTTGGCGTCGCCTGCCTGATGTATTACCTGATCGGCTACAACCTGATGTACCCGCTGGGCAATTGGATCATGGGTGCTGACGAGACCGGCGGCTATCTGGGCGCCTTCGGCATTGCCGTGCTCGAAGCGGTTGGCGTCACCGCCGATACGGCCGATGACTTCTCCTATGCCGCCACCAGCGCCGACTTCTTCTTTCAGGTCATGTTCTGCGCCACCGCCGCCTCGATCGTCTCGGGCACCTTGGCCGAGCGTATCAAGCTGGTACCCTTCCTGCTCTTCACCGTCGTGCTGACCGGCCTGATCTACCCCATTGCCGGCTCCTGGAAATGGGGCGGCGGTTTCCTCGACAGCCAGTTCGGCTTCCTCGACTTTGCCGGTTCCACGGTAGTGCACTCGGTCGGGGGCTGGGCTGCATTGGCCGGCGCCATTCTGCTCGGCGCGCGTCGCGGCAAGTTCAATGCCGACGGCACGGTCAATGCCATGCCCGGTTCGTCCATGCCGCTGGCGACGCTGGGCATGTTCATCCTCTGGCTCGGCTGGTTCGGCTTTAACGGGGCCTCCCAGCTCGCCATGGGTTCGGTGAACGACATGGCCGCGGTCGGTCGCATCATGGCCAATACCAATGCCGGCGCCGTCGGCGGGGCCTTGGCTGCTCTGGTGCTTTCAGGCCTGCTCTACAAGAAGTTCGACCTGACCTTTGTCATCAACGGGGCGCTTGCCGGCCTGGTGGCGGTCACCGCTGAACCCCTCACGCCCGGCCTGGGCACGGCGTCGCTGATCGGCGCGGTGGGCGGCATCATCGTCGTGCTGGGTGTGCCCATGCTCGACCGGCTCAAGATCGACGACGTGGTTGGCGCCATCCCGGTCCACCTGCTCGCCGGCATCTGGGGCACCATTGCCGTGGTCTTCACCAATCCGGACGCCAATCTGGGCGGTCAGCTGATCTCCATCATCATCGTCGGTGTCTTCACCTTCGTGGTGAGCTTTGCGGTCTGGTTCATCCTCAAGGCAACCATGGGCCTGCGCCCCACGGCCGAGGACGAGGATGCGGGCCTGGATGTCGCCGAAATCGGCATCGAGGCCTATCCCGAGTTCAGGTAACCCCTCACGCGAAGGCCGGGTCCGCCCGGCCTTCCACCTGCCCTGGCACGGGCTTGTCCAAAGTCCGGCGCCAGCCTCGTCTGAACCCGATGTTCCCCGCGCCAACGGCGGCGGGCCAGCGACGATGCGCCGCAGAAATGTGCAGATCCGGTGCCTTTCTGCCCAAATTTTAGGCAGAATGCGAAAGCCTGCGCCGGAAAACGCAGACAACATATTCTAACACCATGAAGATGCAGGGTTTTGCCCGCGATCACGCACTTGGCACGGCGCTTGAGTCTATGAAGCTATTCCAGACCAAGCACTAAGTTGCAAAAGGGGGCAAACGTGAAACTGGTTATCGCCATTATCAAGCCATCGCGTCTCGAAGAGGTTCGTCAGGCACTCACCGCGCTCGACGTACACGGCATGACCGTGACCGAAGTGAAGGGTTTCGGCCGCCAGAAGGGGCACTCGGAAATTTACCGCGGCACCGAATATGCGGTGCACTTCCTGCCCAAGCTCAAGCTTGAGATCGCCGTCGATGACACCATTGCCGACGAAGTTGTCAACGCCATCCGCGACAGTGCCCAGACTGGCCGCATCGGCGATGGCAAGATTTTCGTGCTCGAGCTGCTGGCTATCACCCGCATTCGCACCGGTGAAACCGGCGCGGCCGCCCTTTGAGCCTCATTGGAGATACCAAGATGAAGACGACAAAACTCTTCGGGGGCGCTGCACTGGCCTCCCTTCTGCTGGCCCTGCCGGCCTTTGCCCAGGACGCCGCCGCACCGGCGACTGAAGCGGTCGCTGTGGTCGACAAGGGCGACGTGGCCTGGATGCTGGTCTCGACCATGGTCGTGATCGTCATGACGGTGCCGGGTCTGGCCCTGTTCTATGGCGGCCTGGTGCGCGCCAAGAATATCCTGTCGGTTCTCACCCAGGTGTTCCTCGGCTTTTCGATGATTTCCATCCTGTGGGTGGCCTATGGCTACTCGCTGGCCTTTGCTGGCCCCACCGAAGGCGGCCTGTCGGCGTTTTTCGGGGATTTTTCCAAGTTCTTCCTGTCGGGCGTTACTCTCGACTCACGGGCGGCAACCTTCTCGGCCGGCTTTGAGCTGCCCGAACTGGTGTTCGTGGCCTTCCAAATGACCTTTGCCTGCATCACCTCCACCCTGATTGTCGGCGCCATCGCCGAGCGCATGAAGTTTGGCGCCCTGATGGCGTTCCTCGCGATCTGGTTCACCTTCTCCTATGTCCCGATGGCCCACATGGTCTGGTCGGGCCCCGGCCTGCTGTTTGGTCTGGGCGCCTATGACTTTGCCGGTGGCACGGTGGTGCACATCAATTCCGGTGTCGCCGCCCTCGTCGCCGCCATCGTGCTTGGCCCCCGTCTGGGCTACATGAAGGAGCCGATTGCGCCCCACAATCTGGTCTGGACCTATGCCGGTGTCGGCCTGCTCTGGTTCGGCTGGTTTGGCTTCAATGCCGGCTCGAATCTGGAAGCCAATGCGCTGACCGCCGTGGCGCTGATCAACACCGTGCTCGCCCCCGCCGCCGGCGCGCTGGCCTGGGCCCTGGCCGAACGCACCACCCGCGGTCACGCCTCTGCCCTTGGTGCCGTCTCGGGCGCCGTTGCTGGTCTGGTGGCAATCACTCCCGCCGCAGGCTTTGCCGGGGTCGGTGGCGCCATTGCGCTCGGTGGCGTGGCCGGCATCGTCTGCCTGTGGGCCGTGGTCAACCTCAAGCCCATGCTGAAATATGACGATAGCCTTGACGTGTTTGGCATCCATGGCGTGGGCGGCATTGTCGGCGCGCTGGGCACCGCCATTGTCGCGGCCCCCGCTATGGGCGGCTACCCGCTTGGCGAAGCGGCAGACTACTCCATCGTCAACCAGTTCGTGATCCAGCTGACGGCTGTCGGTGTCGCCATTGTCTGGTCCGGTGTGGTGGCGTTGGTGGCCATGCTTATCGTCAAGGCGATCTTTGGTGGCCTGCGGGTTCCCGAATCGGCCGAAAGCGATGGGCTTGATCTGTCCAGCCATGGTGAGCGCGCCTACAACTAGCCTTGCCGATCCCGGCGGCACACCGTCGCCGGGGTCGTTGGCTCAATCACCCAAAACCAAAAAGCCCGCGGCTTCCGTGGGCTTTTTTGCTGTCGGGCGATGACTTTTGCGGGTGCCTGCCGCGATGGTTAGCCTTGGGTTAACCCGACCCCACTAGCATGGCACTGATTGGGCCCGGACCGTTCCGGGCCGCTCCGGACACGCCCATGCCCAGCTCTCCTTCGCCCGTACTCGACGAAATCCGCTCCGTGCCGCAACGCGGCACCCGTGCTTCGACCAAGCCATTGCCCACGCCACCCCCGGCGCTGGCGATCCGCATTCCCGTGCGCCTCGCCGGTCTGCTGCTGCTGGCCGTGGTGGCGATCTGTCTGGCTGCGCTGGCGTCCTGGTCGGTCGATGACCCCAGCTTCACCTATGCCACGCTCAAGCCGGCCGCCAATTGGCTGGGCTTTCCCGGCGCCGTGATCGCCGACACGCTGTTTCAGGTGTTTGGTCTGGCCGCCTTGCTGATGCTGGTGCCGCCGGCCCTGTGGGGCTGGAACTTCGCGCGGCGGCGCATGCCCAGCCATATGGGTCTGCGCCTGCTGGGCTGGATCGGCGCCACCCTGCTGGGCGCCGGCGTGCTGGCCTTTGTCGTCATGCCGGCCACCTGGCCGCTGCCAACCGGCCTGGGCGGGCTGGTCGGCACCGGCTTTACCAATCTCGCCGCGCTGGTGACCGGGGCGCAGCCGCAGGCGGTAACGACCGTTCTGTTTGCCATCATCATTGCCGTGCCGGCTCTGGCCCTGTTCTGGATCGCCATGGGTCTGGGGACCTCCGTGCCGACCGGCCCGCGCAAAACTGCGGCCGCCGGTGCCACCCGCAAGGGCGGCGCCGCCGCCCAGGCCGACGAGCCAGAGACCAACCCGATTGTCGATATCGCGCTAGGTGCGGTGGTGCATGTGGGCTATTCGCTGCGCACCGCCTATCGCCGGGCCCGCCAGAGCCATGCCGAACGCCAGGCGGCCGACGCCGCCAGCTGGCGCGAGGACGAGGTCGAACCCAGCCTGGATGGCCGCGCTCCCGATCAGTACGCGCCGACGGTGGCGTCAGCCCAGCGCCGCATCCACCCGGTGGAACCCGCTTTTGCCGCCCCTTTCAGTGCCGAGGCCGCCCCGCAAATGGCAGCCGACACCTCGGCGCGCATCAATGCCCGTCCGAGCTATGACGATACCGAACTCGACTATCCCGACGAGGTCGATGACGACATTCCCTTCATCGCCGATGCCCCGTCAGCGCCTGCCGCCAGCCACCATCAGCGCGGCGATTCACGCTTCCATCCGGTCGATCCGGCCAAGCCGCGGGTTGCTGCCCCGGCCCCCCGGCCGCAGCCAGGCAGCCGCATGCTGCGCGAAGCCCAGAGCTCGTTTCTGGACGAGCCCGGTGGCTTCGAGCTGCCCGCGCTCAACCTGCTCGCCGAACCCAAGCACAAGGGCCCTTCGCCCGAACATGCGCCCGAGCGGCTCGAAGCCATGGCGCGCCAGCTTGAGGGTGTGCTGGAAGATTTTGGCGTCAAGGGCGACATCATCAATGTCCGCCCCGGCCCCGTCGTCACCCTGTTTGAACTCGAGCCCGCCCCGGGGATCAAATCGTCACGGGTCATCTCCCTGGCCGACGATATTGCACGCTCGATGAGCGCCATCTCCGCCCGCGTGGCGGTGGTGCCCGGCCGCAATGCCATCGGCATCGAACTGCCCAACCAGAACCGCGAAACCGTGTATTTCCGCGAAATGCTGGCCAGCTCCGACTTTGAGAAGATGAAGGGCAAGCTGCCCATCTGCCTCGGCAAGACCATTGGCGGCGAGCCGGTGATCGCCGATCTCGCGCGCATGCCGCATCTGCTGATCGCCGGCACCACCGGTTCGGGCAAGTCGGTGGGTATCAACACCTTCATCCTCAGCCTGCTCTACCAGATGACGCCCCAGCAGTGCCGCATGATCATGATCGATCCCAAAATGCTCGAACTGAGCATTTATGACGGCATTCCCCATCTGCTGACCCCCGTCGTCACCGACCCGCAAAAGGCCGTGGTGGCGCTCAAATGGGCCGTGCGCGAGATGGAAGACCGCTATCGCAAGATGAGCAAGATCGGCGTGCGCAATATTGACGGCTTCAACCAGCGCGTCAGTGAGGCAGCCACCGAAGGCAAGATCATCAGCCGCACGGTGCAGACCGGGTTTGACCGCGAAACCGGCGAAGCCATCTTTGAGACTGAGGAATTCCAGCTCGAAGTTCTGCCCTATATCGTGGTCGTGGTCGACGAGATGGCCGATCTGATGATGGTGGCCGGCAAGGACATTGAAGGCGCCATCCAGCGCCTAGCGCAGATGGCGCGTGCCGCCGGCATTCACATCATCACCGCCACCCAGCGCCCTTCGGTGGACGTCATCACCGGCACCATCAAGGCCAACTTCCCCACCCGCATCTCGTTCATGGTCACCTCCAAGATCGATTCGCGCACCATTCTGGGTGAGCAGGGCGCCGAACAGCTGCTGGGCAATGGCGACATGCTCTACATGGCCTCGGGCGGCCGCACCAAGCGCCTGCACGGCCCCTTTGTCTCCGATGCCGAAGTCGAGGCCGTGGTGGCCCATCTCAAGAGCCAGGGCGCGCCCGACTACCTTGAATCGGTCACTGCCGACGAGGACGATGGCGAGATGGGCGATAGCGGTGGCGGCAGCAGTGGCGATGACTATGCCGGTTCGGGCGATGAGCTCTACGACAAGGCCGTCCACATCGTTTTGACCGACAAGAAGGCGTCCACATCCTATGTGCAGCGGCGCCTGGCCATTGGCTACAACAAGGCCGCGACGCTGATCGAGCGCATGGAACGCGAAGGCGTCATCAGCCAGGCCAACCATGCCGGCAAGCGGGAAATCCTGGTGGGTGCCGATCAGTATTGATTGGCCCCTATTGCCTGCGACGACGGAACCAGCTGTTGCCGCAATTGGTTTCTAGGGTAGCGTGCAACGACCACCTAGACCGGGACCAGATGCCATGATTCGCCGCGATGCCCTGCTGCTTGGCCTTTCCGCCGCTTTCGCCCTGAGCACCTCCGCTTGGGCGCTCGACCGCGCATTGTCCCCTGAAGAGCAGCAGATGATCGCCAATATTGGCGCGCATAATTCGGCCATCCGCACCATGGTGGGCCGCTTCCTGCAGATCGACACCAATGGCGGCCGCTCGGAAGGCACGTTCTTTTTGGAGCGTCCAAACAAGATTGCCTTCCGCTATGCGCCGCCCAGCCGCGATGAAATTGTCTCGATCGGCAATGGCTTTTACGTGTTGAACCGGCGCGACGAGACCTACTATGCCTATCCTCAGGATTCCATTCCGCTCCGGCAGTTCCTCGGGGATTCCATCAATCTGCTCGACGCCAATGTGATCGATGTCACCACCTCGGACGGCTACATGTCGGTCACGGTGATCGATGAGACCATTGCCGGCACGGTGCAGGTATCGCTGGTATTTGGCACCGATACGCTCGATCTGGTGCAGTGGAGCCTGGTCGAGCCCAGCGGCGCCGAGCTGACCTTTTCGCTCTATGATGTGGAAAAGGATCGCGAAATCCCGCGCAGCTATTTCTCCATCCCGGCCAATTACAAGCCGCTCAAGCAGGGCTGAGCTACTGGCCCAGCATCAGCAGCGCTATGATGCCGCCACCGCCCACCACGATGCGCCACCAGGCGAAGGGCGCAAAACCGTAATTGGCCACAAAGGCCAGCAGAAAGCGCACCACGATGGCCCCCACCACGAAGGCGGCGGCAAAGCCGATCGCCACGTTCAGCGCTATGCTGGCATCGATCAGCTCGCGGCTCTTGTAGAGGTCATAGCCAAAGGCCCCGGTCATGATCGGCAGGGCGACAAAGAAAGTGAATTCGGCGGCACTGCGCTTGCTGGCGCCGAACAGCATGGCGCCCACCACCGTCGCGCCCGAGCGCGACACACCCGGTACCAGGCTGAGCATTTGAAACAGTCCGATGATCAGCGCCAGATGCCAGGGATACTGGTAGGCATCGTCATAGATTTCCCGCTTGGGCATGCGGTCGACGGCCAACAGGACAAAGCCGCCCAGCAGCAGCGAGACGCAGATGAGCATGGGCGAGTGCCACAGCGCGCCCTGAATGAAGTCACGCAGCAGCACGCCGGCGATCACCGCCGGAATGCAGGCCAGCGCTACCGACAGGGTAAACCGCCATGCATAGGCCTTGCCGGTCAGCGCATCGCGGATCAACACGCCCAATCTGGCGAAATAGATGGTAACAATGGCCAGGATGGCGCCCAGCTGAATCAGCACGATAAAGGTCTCAGGCTGGGTCAGGCCGAAGAAATGTCCTGCCAGCAGCAGGTGTCCGGTCGAGCTGACCGGCAAGAATTCGGTAAGCCCTTCGAGTATTCCCAGAATCAGCGGCACAAAAAGACCTTGATCGGCGTTCATCTGATCCCCTAACTCTGTTCAGCTGCCTGGCGCGGCGGGCCAAGCTCTAGACTGCTTCGTCAGGAGCGCCAAGCAGGCTGATGTCGTGCCCCCAAAAAGAGATGAGCGTACAATGCCCAGCTTGCTGCATCATCCCCTTGATCCCGCCTCGCGCCTTATCCGCCTGATGTGCGCCGAATATGGCGTGCCGCTCGATGTCGAGGAGATCAAGCCCTGGCTGCGCACGCCCGAACTGCTCGAGATCAATCCCGCAGCGACCCTGCCCATCCTGATCGATGACAATGATCAGCCCATTGTTGGCCTTCTGGCCAATATCCACCTGATCGAGGATCTTTATACGCCCAGCGCGGTTGCCGGCCTGATCCCGCCCGACCCCCTCGCGCGGGCCGAAATGTGGCGGCTGATCGAATGGGTGATCTTCAAGCTCAATGACGAAGTGACCCGCTATGTGCTGGAAGAAAAGATTGTCAAGCGCGACCACAGGGGCGCGACCCCCGATCCGGCCGTGCTGCGCGTCGCCAAGGCCAATCTCAACGAGCACATGCTGTATTTCAACTGGCTGTTCGCCAATCGCTCCTGGCTGACCGGCGACGACCTGACCCTGGCCGATTTCGCCCTGGCGGCCCATCTGTCCACGCTCGACTATCTCGGTGACATCGACTGGGGCAAGGCGGGGGAGACACGCGACTGGTATTCGCGCATCAAGTCCCGCCCCGCCTTCCGCACCCTGCTCAATGACCGCGTCCTCGCCATGCCGCCGCACAAGGGCTATGCGGACCTTGATTTTTGATCGCTCCTGATGCCCTCGTCGCCGAGCTGCGCGCCCGCGCCATGGCGCTGGGCTTTGACAGCTTCGGCATTGCCCCGGCCGATGCGCGGCCGGACCTGCCCGAAAAACTGAACGCTGCCCTGGCTGCCGGCTGGCATGGCGACATGGCCTGGATGGCCGACACTGCCGAGCGCCGCGGCAGCCCGACCCAGCTCTGGGCCGGGGCGAAATCGATCATTGTGCTCGGCATCAATTACGGCCCGGAATCGGACCCGCTGGCCCTGTTGGGCGAGCCCACGCTGGGCGCCATCTCGGTCTATGCCCGCAATCGCGATTATCACGAGATCATCAAGGGCAAGCTCAAGGAACTGGCAGGCCTGTTGGCCCGCCGGTCCGGCGCCGAGGTGAAGGTGTTTGTCGACACTGCGCCGCTGATGGAAAAGCCGATGGCCGAGGCCGCCGGGCTGGGCTGGCAGGGCAAGCATACCGTGCTGGTCAGTCGCGCGTTCGGCTCCTGGTTGTTTCTCGGCGCCATCCTGACTGCTGCCGAGCTGCCCTTGGACAAGCCGCATGCCGAGAGTTGCGGCTCGTGCACCAAATGCCTTGATGTCTGCCCCACCAATGCCTTCCCCGCGCCGTTCCAGCTCGATGCGCGGCGCTGTCTGGCCTATCTCTCGGTCGAGCATAAGGGCCAGATTCCGCTGGAGTTTCGCGTGCCGATGGGCAATCGCATCTATGGCTGCGATGACTGCCTGGCGGTCTGCCCGTGGAACAAGTTTGCCTCGGTCAGTCGCGAGGCCCGCCTGCGCGCCCGCGACGAACTGGAGCGTCCGGCGCTGGCCGATCTGGTCCAGCTCGATGATGCCGGCTTTCGCGCGCTGTTTGCCGGCTCGCCGGTCAAGCGCATCGGCCTGGCGCGATTTTTGCGTAATGTCTTGATCGGCATCGGCAATTCAGCCGATATAGGCTTGTTGCCACTGGTCGAAGCCCGGCTTGCTGACGAGAGTGCCCTGGTGCGCGGCGCCGCCATCTGGGCGCTGCGGCGGCTGGCGCCTGAGCGGGCCACCGCGCTCAGCCAAACCTATCTGCTGCGTGAGGATAACCCTGACGTAGCCAGCGAATGGACCGTGGATCTCGCATGAACGCTTTCTTTTTCGGCTTTGGCTTTTCGTCAGCAGCAGCGGCCAAGGCGCTGCGTATCGATTCACACAGTGTTAACATTTGCGGCACCGTTCGCAGCATTGAGAAGGCCGAACGGCTGTCAGCGGCTGGCGTCACCCCACACCTGTTCGATGGCACTGCGCCCGGCGACACCCTGGGCCCGGACCTGCGGGCTGCCACGCATGTAATCTTTTCCATCGCGCCCGGACCGGATGGCGATCCGGCCTTGCTGCAGCACCGCGCCGATCTTGACGCGGCGACGGGTCTTGAATGGCTGTGCTACTATTCCACGGTCGGGGTCTATGGCGATTTCGGTGGCGCCTGGATTGATGAGTCGGCCCCGCTGGTGCCGCGCAATGAGCGCTCGGATCGGCGCGTGGCTGCCGAACAGGCCTGGCGCGACTATGCCGCAGCGCGCGGCGTGCCGCTGACCATTCTGCGCCTGGCCGGCATTTATGGCCCGGGCCGGTCCACCTTCGACAAGCTCGAACAGGGCACCTCCCGCCGCATCGCTAAACCCGGACAGGTGTTCAACCGCATCCATGTCGACGATATCGGCCGGGTGACGGCGCTGGCTGCCGCGGCCAGGCTCAATGGCACCTTCAATCTGGGCGATGACGAGCCGGCGCCGCCGCAGGACGTCATCAAGCACGCTGCCGACCTGCTCGGCATCGAACCACCCCCCGAACAGGCTTTTGTCGAAGCGGCCATGACGCCGATACAGGCGAGCTTTTATGCCGACAACAAGCGCTGCTCCAATGCCGCCATCAAGCAGGCGCTGGGCATCGAACTGCTCTATCCGACCTATCGCGAGGGCCTGGCCCAGATTCTGGAAACCCGCCAATGAGCGTTGCTGCCGCCAAATCCGCCCCCGAACGCCGTGACCTGACCGGCCGTTATGTCCGGCTCGAACCGATCGAGCGGCGCCATGCCGCCGACCTGTTTGCGGTGGCCACCCTGCCCGGCGGGCCCGAGCGCTTTCGCTGGCTGTTCAGCGAGGCCCCCGGCAGCGTGGTCGAGCTGGAACGCTGGATCGACACGGTCAATGCCGGGTCTGACCGCTATGTCGCCATCATCGACCAGCGCAGCGGCCGCGCTGTCGGCCAGCAGGCCTGGATGCGCATCTTCCCCGATCATGCCTCGATCGAGATCGGCGGCGTCTATTGGGGCCTGCCCATGGCTCGCACGCCGCTGGCCACCGAGGCGCTGTTCCTGTTCGCGCGCCATGCCTTTGACGATCTCGGCTATCGGCGCTTCGAGTGGAAGTGCAACAATCGCAACGATCCCTCAAAGGCGGCGGCCCTGCGCTTCGGCTTTCAGTTTGAAGGGATTTTTCGCCAGGACCGCATCGTCAAGGGCGAGAGCCGCGACACCGCCTGGTTCTCCATTATTGACGGCGAATGGCCGGCTCTGCGCGCCGAATATGAGCGCTGGCTCAGCCCGGACAATTTCGACACGGACGGCCAGCAGTTGAGCAGGCTGGCGACGCGCCCCCAGGTCTAGTCTGATCGTTCAGCCTGCGGTGCCGGTGGCCCTGGCTGCGTCGGCCTCGCTATAGAACAGCGCGCTGATCGACTCACCGCTATTGATGCGGCGAATGGCCTCGGCAAAGGTCGGGGCAACCGACAGCACCGTCAGCTTTGGCAGGCGCTTGCTCTGCGCGATGGGCACGGTACTGGTGCTGACGATCTCCAGAATGTCGGGCTCGCCCGCCAGTGTTTCGATGCTGGCGCCGGCAAAAATGCCATGTGTCGTGGCCACGCGCACCGAGCGCGCGCCATGCGCCCGCAAGTGCTGCAGCAGTTCGAGGATCGAGCCGCCGCTGGCGATTTCGTCGTCCAGCACGATCACATCGCGATTGCGCACCTCGCCAATCAGCGTGGTGATCCGCACCGTGGTGTCGTCAATGCGCTCCTTGGCGGCAGCGGCAACCGGCAGGCCGAGGCGCTTGGCAAAGGCGGCTGCATTTTTGGCATTGCCCAGATCGGGCGATACCACCACCGCATTGCTCAGATCACAGGCCTGGAAATGGGCAGCCAGTTCATTGAACGCATGCAGCTGATCAACCGGCACGCTGAAAAAGCCATGCACCTGCGGCGAATGCAGCGCCATGGTCAGCACGCGATTGGCGCCAGCGGTGACCAGCAGATCGGCGACCAGACGGCCCCCCAGCGAGATGCGCGGCGCGTCCTTCTTGTCGGAGCGTGCATAGGAAAAATAGGGGATGACGGCGGTGATGCGCGCCGCCGACGCCCCTCGTGCCGCGTCCAGCATCAGCAACAGCTCCATCAGACTGTCCTGCACCGGCGTGCTCAGCGGCTGGATGATGAACACATCCTGCTCGCGGCAATTGGCCTGCAATTGCACTTCGAGACAGTCATTGGAGAAGCGCTTGAGCAGCGTGGGCTGCAGCGGCACACCAAGGTGGGTGCAAATCTGCTGGGCCAGCTCGGGGTGGGCACTACCGCTGAAAATCGCTAGTTCGCTCATGGCGCTACCCCCGCTGCCGCTAGGGGGGCGATTAGGGCATTTCGGCCTGACAATCAACCGTGCTGGCGCAATGCCTGCGTCAGCACGGCACCGGCGAAGGCTATTTTGCCTCCACCAGCCGCAGCACCGCGTCCTTCAACTGCTTCAGGTCCTGCTCCCGGCTCAGGCGATGGTCGCCATCCGGAATCAGGGTCAGGGTCACCGGGTCATGCAGGATATGGGTGACCAGCTTGATGGCGTGCGCTGGCGGCACATCCTCATCCTGCCCGCCCTGCAGGATCGTCACCGGACAGCCGGTCTCGATGACGCTGCCAAACAGCAGATGCTGGGCACCATCATTGATCAGCGCCTGGTTGATGCGATAGGGCTCATCGGAATAGACGCTGGGTTGATCGACATAACCATTGGCCTGCAACGCCTGATGCTCTTCCAGCGTGAAGCCGGGCGATATCAGTTCATGGGTCATGTCGGGCGCCGGCGCGATCAGCACCAGCCCATGGGCCGGGGTGTCGCGCTCCAGCAGCGCCCGCGCCAGCAGCAGCGCAATCCAGCCACCCATTGATGAGCCGATGATGATCTGGGGGCCTTGCGTGGTGGCGTAGACCGCCTCGGCCTCTTCCAGCCAGCGGCTGATGGTGCCCTCATTGAAGTCACCGCCCGAAATGCCGTGCCCGGAATAGTCAAACCGGGTGACCGCCAGTCCGTGCTCGGCACCCAGGCCATCCAGCGCCATCGCCTTGCTGCCCCGCATATCGGAGCGAAAGCCACCCAGCCAGAACAGCCCGGGCGCGCCACCGCTGCGCGTTTCGATGGCGATAGTGCGGGCCGCCGGACCCGATCCGACGGTGAGATTTGAGCTGTGTGTGGCAGACATGGCTGAGCTTTCTTGGGAACAGATGGCGCGGCGCGGCCGTTGAGGCTATAGTGCGCCGGCTGCCGGGGTTTGAACCGGCAATAGGCAAGAAAATCGCACGCTTTGCCAGTTGACTTATCGCCTCGGTAACACGATTTTATGCCCGAATTCACCCGCTTGGCTTAATAACACAAGGATCATTTGCCATTCGCCGTCCAATGAGACCAGTCACGCCCCAAAAAGATGGGCCGCCCGCCAATGAAGATATCACCAGCGCTGATGTTCAGCTGATCGACGCTGAAGGTGAGAATCGCGGGGTCGTCAATACCCGCGAAGCGCTCGCAGAGGCCCAGGACCAGGGCCTCGATCTCGTCTTGATCTCTCCCAATGCCGTCCCGCCGGTCGCCAAGATGCTCGATCTGGGGCGCTTCAAATACGCCGCGCAGAAAAAAGCTGCCGATGCGCGCAAGAAGCAGAAGGTGATTGAGGTCAAGGAAGTCCAGATGCGGCCCAATATCGACACGCATGACTACGAGACCAAGATGAAGGCGGTACAGCGCTTTCTCGACGACGGCGACCGGGTCAAGGTGACCATGCGTTTCCGTGGCCGCGAAATGGCGCATCAGGACCTGGGCATGCAGCTTCTGCTCAAGGTGCGCGCCCAGACCGAGGACGTCGCCAAGGTGGAAAGCCAGCCGCGCTCCGAGGGTCGCCAGATGGTGATGGTCCTGGCGCCTAAATAGGGTTGCCGACCGACAGAGATTGAAGAGGCAGGTCCGCTGGGCCTGCCTTTTTGTTTGGGGAACAGACGCCGACGCTGCCGGTTTTGCACGCCGCAATTGGCATCGGGCAGCAATGAGCCCCAACATGGCAAACCTGCCCATTGCCGGGCCTTGCGCGGCATTGGCCGGCGCTCAGTTCGGGTCTGGCCGAGGCCTTTGCGGCGTCATGGATGATCGAGGCGCATTGACAAGTGTCGGGTCCAACCGCTCAAAGTTGCTCATGACCAGCACATCCCCATACCCCGCGGTGTCGTTTACGATCACCGCCCAGGACTATGCCAACGCCTCGAAGCTGCATACGCGTCGCTACTGGGCGAGAAACCCTGTTCCAAAGCTTTTTGGGGTGGGGACAGTGGCCGCCATCCTGCTGGCTATGGCACTGTCCGGCATCAATCCATCACTGACCATTGGCGCGACAGGTGGCTTGATAGCGCTCGTCTGCTTGTCCCTTTTTACCTATTTTGTCCGGATCCCTCGGCAGGCACGCCGGATATATGGTCAGCAAAAGACCATGCAGCATCCTGTCACCGCCTCATGGGACAGCGCGACCTTTTCGGCCTCGACCAAGGCCGTATCTGGCACGACCGCCTGGAACGATTATTACGGCTGGGCGGCCGACGAGACCATCATCCTATTCTTTCAGTCGCCGGCTTTGTTCCAGATGCTGCCGCGCCATGCCTTGACTGCCGAGGAGGCGGATGACCTGTTGACCCATCTCGCCCAGTCCGGATTGCGTCGGCTGTAGCCACGTTGACCGCGTTGCGAGAGGCGCAAGGCAGCGGCTATCCCAGCGCCTTATCCACCTCGCTCGCCATGGGTATCGCCGGCTGCGCGCCGGGCTTGAGGCAGGCCAGGCTCCCCGCGGCGGCGGCGCGGCGCAGGGCGGTTTCGAGGTCGAGGCCGGCATCGAGGCCGGCGGCGAGATAACCCACGAAGGTATCGCCGGCGCCAACAGTATCGACCGGCTTGATCGGCAAGGCGGCAATGTGCAGCAGCTTGCCGTCCGTCATCGCCTTCACGCCGTCGCCGCCCAGAGTGACGATGAGGATCTGGTCGTGTGCCGCCGCCCAGTCCGCCATAGCCGCGTCAAGGTCGCTTTCCGGGCGGCCGCTGAGCAGGGCGAATTCGGTTTCATTGGCGACAACGATATCGGCCAGTGGCGCGATGTCTGCCGTATCGGCCAGAAAGGGCGCGGTATTGAGCACGCTGGTGACGCCCTGCGCCCGCGCCAGCTCCAGCGCTCGCCGCGTCGCCGCCTGGGGGATTTCCTGCTGCACCAGCAGCAGGTCGCCCTGGCCCAGCCCGTTCAGCGCGACCGCCGCATCCGCCGCGGTGATGGTGCCATTGGCGCCCGGCAGCACGGCAATGACGTTTTCGCCGGCCGCGTCGACAAAGATCATGGCAATGCCGGTGGCCCCTTCGGTCCGCCGGACCGCGCCCAGATCAACGCCGGCGGCAGCGAGCAATTGCAGCGCCGCATCGGCAAAACTGTCGCGCCCGACCGCCGAAACATGGCGCACCGCTGCCCCGGCGCGGCGCGCCGCCAGTGCCTGATTGGCGCCCTTGCCGCCGGCGGCCATGGAAAACACCCCGCCCGCCACGGTTTCGCCGGGTTGCGGCAGGCGCGGCACGGTGCCGATCTGGTCCAGATTGGTCGAGCCGAAAACGGTGATCATGCCAGGGCCTTTTCGATGGTGTTCCAGTTGCGCGTGGTGACGAGGTAATCCTTGCCCAATTGCTGATCGAGCTGCTTGCCCAGCTCGATCAGGCCCTCGGTATAACGCCCATTGGGCTGGCGATAGCAGGCCAGATAGATTTCCCGGGCGTCGATCCGCAGCACCTCGGTATGCAGGGGCCGGTTGAGCAGCGCCAGATCGGCCGGCAGCGGCGCGTCAAACAGCATGACATGGCGTGCCACATCGGCCTGGGGATCGAGTTGGCCAAATGGCGCCGCGGCCAGCATGGCGGCGATCTCGTCTTCGCTGCGCAGCACCACGCCAACGTCAAAGCCGAATTGCCTGGCGATGGCCGCCTCGATGCACGGTTTGAGCGTAGTGTCCGCGACGGCCGCAAACCGCACATTGCCGCTGGCCAATATGGTCTTGATCTCGCTGAGACCCATTGCGGCCAGACAGGGCACAAGATCGGCCATCCTGATCTGTCGCTTGCCCAGATTGATGCCGCGCAGAAACGCCAGATAGCGGCTCATGACGGGCGCTTTTGCGGATGGATGGTTTCGCCACGGGCCAGCATGTCGACAAAACCGGCGATCTTTCTGGCGCGGGCCGCCGGCGTCTTGAGGTTGATGACCCGGAAGGTCAGGGCAAAGCGGTTCTGTGCGCTCAGCCCGCGATAGACCTCGCTGGCTGCCCGATTGGCCTCAATGGCCATGAGCAGGTCGGCCGGTGGCGCCATCGTGGTCGCATAGGCGGCGTCCCAGCGGCCATCCTTCCTGGCAGCTTCGACATGTCTGAGGCCATGCGGCGTCATCCGGCCATCAGCGATCAGCCGGGCGACATGGTCGCGATTGATCTGGCTCCACGCACTTTTAGCCTTGCGCGGGCAATAGCGCTGCACAAAGGAGGTATCGTCCCAGGATTTGCGGATCGCGTCGATCCAGCCCCAGCACAGCACCACCTCGACTGCTTCGGTCGGGGAAATGGTCGGCGTGCCGCTGGCCTTCTTGAAAATCTGGATCCAGACCTCGTCAGCACTGTCGTGATGGGCACCCAGCCAGTCGTAGAACGCGGCCTGATTGGCAAAGCGCCTGACCTTGTCCGGATCGACCTGAACCGGTGCCATGGGTCAGCCCTCCACCGCCTCAGGCGTCGGCTCGGGCGGTGGTGGCTCAATGCCCGCAGCGGCGAGGATTTCGGCCAGCTTGGGATCAAGCAGCTCGGACGCCGGCAGCTGAATGCCAAAATTGCTGCTCAGCACCTCACGCATTTCCGCCACGCTGGTCAGCAGGCGCACCGCCGGCTCGCTGCCTCCGGCGTAGGTGGTGAAGCGGTTGTTGCGCAGCGCCAGCCGCTGGCCAGCGGGCGACAGCGCCACGCGCAGCTCGCCGCGGAACTGCGAGGCCGGATCGGTGGACAGGAAGGTGTTGGACGCCTCGTAGTCGCCCGGCGTCGCTTCACTGGTCTCGAACGCATAGACCGGTCGCCAGCTGTCGGCAATTTTGCTTTCGAGCTGCCACACCGGATCGCCGCCGGTGAGCCGGAATGTCTCATGCGGCGTGGCCTGCTCGGCATCAGTCTTGAGCTTGAGCGGCGCGGTCAGCGTCAGCCCGCCAAAGCCCACATCGGCAATATAGCTGGAGCCGCCAATCTCCACGGCCAGCAGCATGTGATGCGCCGGGCCCGCGACATTGTCCGGATTGTTCCACAAGACGCGCGCCGCCAGTCCGCGCACGGTAAATTCAAGCTCCTCGAGCACCGCCTTGAGCAGCAGATTGTGCTCATAGCAGTAGCCGCCCCGCCGCTCGGTCAGCAGCTTGGTCTGCAGGCTCGCCAGGTCGATATTGACCGGCAGGCCCAATAGGGGATTGAGGTTTTCAAAGGCAATGGCTGCCGGGTGCAGCGCGTGCAGCGATTCGAGGGTCGCCAAGGTCGGGGCGATGGAGCCGGCGAAGCCGATTCGCTCGAAATAGCCTTTCAGATTGACCTTTTGGCGCATCAGCCACCCTTATCGCTATTGTCGGACTGGGCCAATATGGGTGATCGGTCGCCCGCTGTCACCGTGGCCGATTTACCATTTCAGTGCGTCATGGGGCTAGACAGGGGCCATTTGCACCGTGGGGCCGCGCGCGGCGGCGCCGATTGATGGCATTGTGCCGCTCAGGCGCGGGTACCGGCCCGACGCACGCGGATCACCACATCGACATGGCTGACCTCCATGCCCGTGGGGGCGGTGGGGAGCTTGGCGAATTCAACGGCGGTGGCCGGGATATCGATCATCCGCTGCTCGTCTTCCACATAGAAATGGTGGTGATCGGAGGTGTCGGTGTCAAAATAGGAGCGGGCGGCATCCACCGCCACTTCGCGCAGCAGGCCCGCTTCGTGGAACTGGTGCAGTGTATTGTAGATGGTGGCCAGGGAGACATTGACCCGCGCCTCGCCAGCTTCGCCGTGCAATTGCTCGGCGCTGACATGGCGGTGGGGGCCACCGAACAGCAATTCGGCCAGCGCCACGCGCTGCCGGGTCGGGCGAAGGCCGGCCATGCGCAGCACTGCCGTGAGGCACGGTTTGCGCGACGGATGTGACCGGACGGTCTGGCTACGATCAGTCATGGGGTCCTTGAATGCTCGAAAGGGCCGGAAGATGCTGGGGTTCTTATAGCGACCACGCCCCGCCGGCACAAGTCGGCGCGCCCTCGCCTGGCCCCGCGCGGCCAAAGCCGCCCTGGCGCCCGCTTGACCCTCCCAGCGTGCCCCTATACGAGACAAACACAAGGTTAACCGGGGTTGGATGCATGGCCGAGCGGCAAAGCGCATTTGGGTATCAAGAGCTGTTGGCGCATGGCCGGGGCGAATTGCCAGGCCAGGGCGATGCCCGCCTGCCAGCACCACCCATGCTGATGTTTGATCGCATCACCTCGATTTCGGAGGATGGTGGCGCCTATGGCAAGGGCCAGGTGCGCGCCGAGCTGGACGTCAATCCCGACCTCTGGTTCTTCCAATGCCATTTCATCGGCGATCCGGTGATGCCCGGCTGCCTGGGTCTGGACGCCATCTGGCAGATGACCGGCTTTTTCCTCAGCTGGATCGGCCAGCCCGGCAGGGGGCGCGCGCTGGGCGGCGAAATAAAGTTTACCGGCCAGGTGACCAATGACGTAAAACTGGTTGAATATGGCATCGACCTCAAGCGCGTGATGAAGGGTCGCCTGACCCTCGGTATCGCCGATGGCTGGGTCAAGGCCGACGGCAAGGTGATCTACGAGGCCAAGGAACTGCGCGTCGGCTTGTTCACCGACGCCCAGATGCAGGCGCAGCAGGGCGCCTGAACCGCCCACAAACTGACGCATTCATTAACAAGAACGCTGCAAGCAAGCGCGTCACACCAGGACTAAGCGAGGCCAAGATGAGACGAGTTGTCGTCACCGGCATGGGCATCATTTCCTCGATCGGCAATTCGCTCGACGAGGTGGCCGCAAGCCTGCTTGCGGCCAAGCCAGGCATTGTGTTTGCCCAGGATTATGCCGATTTGGGCTTCCGCAGCCAGGTCAAGGGCGATCCGCGCCTGGACCCGTTTGAGCTGCTTGATCGCCGCGTCACCCGCTTCATGGGCAAGGGCGCGGCCTGGAACTATCTGGCCATGCAGCAGGCCATCGCCGATGCGGGTCTCGAAGACAGCGACATTTCCAACCCTATGACCGGCATTGTCATGGGCTCGGGCGGCGCTTCCACCCGCACCATTGTCGAGGCCGCCGACATCACCCGCAAGAATTCCAGCCCCAAGCGCATTGGTCCCCTGGCTGTGCCCAAGGCCATGGGATCCACCGCCTCGGCGACGCTGGCCACCGCCTTTGGCATCAAGGGCGTGAACTACACCATCACCGCCGCCTGCGCGACCTCCAAGCATTGCATCGGCAATGGCATGGAGCAGATCATGCTGGGCAAGCAGGATATCGTGTTTGCCGGCGGCCATGAGGATCTCGACTGGACCCTGTCGAACCTGTTCGACGCCATGGGGGCCATGAGTTCAAACTTCAACGCCACTCCCGACAAGGCCTCGCGCTGCTACGACGTCAATCGCGATGGCTTCGTGATTTCCGGCGGCGCCGGTGTGCTGGTGCTCGAAGAATACGAACACGCCAAGGCGCGTGGCGCAAAAATCTGGGCCGAACTGGTCGGCTATGGCGCCACCTCCGATGGCCTCGACATGGTTGCGCCCTCGGGCGAGGGCGCGGCGCGCTGCATGCAGATGGCGCTGAAAAATGTCGGTCCCAAGGTCGACTACATCAACCCCCATGCCACCTCGACGCCCGTCGGCGACCTCAAGGAAATCGAAGCCATTCGCGACGTGTTCGGCGATGCGAGCAAGTGTCCGCCCATCTCGGCCACCAAGTCGTTGACCGGCCACAGCCAGGGCGCCACCGGCGTGCATGAATCGATCTATTCGATCCTGATGATGAAGCACCGTTTCATCGCCGCCAGCGCCAATATCGACCAGCTCGACCCGGCCTTTGAAGACATGCCCATCATCCAGCAGCGGCGCGATGACGTTGATCTGGGCGTGGTGCTGTCCAACTCGTTCGGCTTTGGCGGCACCAACGCCGCCCTGGTGTTCAAGCACCCCGATGCTTAAGCCACCCGCGGGGGCCCCCTTCGCCTCCTGAGGGGGAGGAAAAGCCGGCGCCTAAAACGAAAATTCCGAAAACCGGGCCCCCTGGCTGTCATAGGTCAGCACCCGTCCGATCAGCGGTTCGCCAATGCCGGTGAGCAGCTTGATCGCTTCCATGGCCATCAGCGTGCCGATGACGCCGGTAAGGGGGCCCAATATGCCGGTGGCTTCGCAACTGGGCAGATCATCGTCACTGGCGGCCTCGGGATAGAGATCGGCAAAGCGCGGCCCGTCCGGCACAAACACCGTCACCTGGCCATCAAACATCGACACTGCGCCCGATACCAGTGGCCGCTGCAGCGCCTCGGCCGCTGCGGCTACGGCGCGGCGGGTAGCCAGATTGTCGGTGCCATCAAGCACCAGATCATAATCGGCCAGGATGGCGGCGGCAGTGGCGGGCGTCAGCCGCTCGGTATGCAGTCGGACAGTGATTTCAGGGTTCAGCGCCTGCACGAATCGTTCGGCGCTCGCCGCCTTGCCCATGCCGATCCCGGCGGTGGTGTGGATCATCTGCCGCTGCAGATTGGACAGCGAGACGGTGTCGTTGTCGATGATGCCCAGCGTGCCGACGCCTGCTGCCGCCAGATAGGCGATGGCCGGACTGCCCAGCCCGCCGGCACCCACCACCAGCACCCGTGCCGCCTTGAGCGCCTGCTGACCGCGCCCGCCCATGCCCTTGAGCACCAGATGGCGCGCATAGCGCCGGGTTTCGGCGGCGGAAAGGGGGTCAGAGGCCAAGGGGTACCACCATGAAGCGGCGGTCCGGGCCTTCAAAGCCAAAGCTGTAGACCGAGATGATGCCAAGCGCCTGGCTGAGCGGTTGGTCCGCAAACGGCTGCACCACGCCAAACAGCCGATACTCGACCGGACAACCGCGCGAGCGGGGCAGGCTGGTATCTTGATGCACCACGCGCTCGCCGTTCTCATCGCTGATGCTCAATGAATAGCCCTGCGGCACCGCGTCGAACCATTCCGCGCAGGGCGTCGATGAAACCGTGTCGAACTGGGTCAGCGTCAGCGTATAGCTGCCGATAATCGCGCCGGGTTCGAAGCCGGGCGCGCCAAAGCGCAGGGTTTTCCCGTCGGCATCGGCCGCGCCGTCCCCGATCATGGCGATCAATTCGCCCGGCACCTCAATGCCCAGCGTGGCAATGTTATCGGCCGCCCTGGCCCGCGCGGCGGCGCGAATGTCGCTCAGCGTCGTTCGCTCCTCGTCGGCCTGCAGGCGGAACGGCGTGCCGACCACCCAGCTGTCCTCGACCAGATCCACGACATAGATGCTGGAATAGGCAAAGCCCGAGCCATCCTGAATGCCGAATTCCTCAAACGCGAAATAGCTGCCATCGGCCGAATAGCCGATCAGGTCGATCTGGGCCCGGTCGCCCGCCAGGGCCGGCCCGGCCAGCAGGGCGAGCATGCCCACAAGGCTAGCGGCCCGTCGAACCATGCCCGCCATCGCCGCGTTCAGTCTCATCCAGTGTCTCCCTTTCGACCAGGGTAACGGCACTCACCGGTGCCACCACCATCTGCGCAATACGCTCGCCCCGCCGCACCACAAACGGGGTGGTGCCGTGATTGATCAGCACGACCTTGATCTCGCCGCGATAATCGGCGTCCACCGTGCCGGGCGCATTGAGCACCGTAATGCCATGCTTTGCCGCCAGTCCCGAGCGCGGCCGGATCTGCGCCTCATAGCCCTGCGGCAGGGCAATGGCCAAGCCGGTCGGGATCATCGCATAGGCGCCCGGGGCAATCTCGATCGTCGCATCGGGCGCCAGTGCCGCTGCCAGATCGAGCCCGGCCGCACCAGCTGTCTGCTGTGCCGGCAGCTTCAGTCCGCGCCCATGCTCAAGCCAGCGCAATGGAATGGCGATCGGGCTGGTGGGCATAACTGGCTCGAATCCTTGGCTTATTTGCGCTAAGACTAGGGCGTCGCTGCAGCGCGGGCAAGCGGCATGCTGCTACAGAGTCAGCACCCGCCACAGCACGGCCAGCAGCGTCACTGCGGCGAGGCCGATCAGCCCCAGCAGCGCCCGGCGCAGCACCAGATCGGCGGGCTGTTGCTTTCTGGCGTGGTAATCGGCCAGCGCCAATTCGGCCTGGGCCAGTATTGCCGGTACCCTTCCGGCCGCCTCGGCCGCAGTCTTGAGGTGTTCGCCCAGGCTTTCGATCTGGCCCATGGGCCCGGCCTGCTTGCGCAACCACTCACCCACCACCGGCTCGGAGACGCTCCAGATATCCAGATCGGGATCGAGCGCCCGCGCCACGCCTTCCACCAGCACCATGGATTTCTGCAACAACACCAGTTCGGGCCGGGTCTGCATGTCAAACAGATCGGTGATCGCGAATAATTGTCCGAGCACGCGGGCCATCGAAATGTCGGCGGCGGTGCGGCCATGCAGCGGCTCGCCGATCGAGCGGATCGCCAGCGCAAAATCGTCGACCGACTGGCCCTTGGGCACATAGCCGATATCGAAATGCCGCTCGGCCACCATGCGATAATCACGGGTGATGAAGCCATAGAGGATATCGGCGAGAAAGCGGCGTTCCTGGCGGTTGATGCGGCCCATAATGCCGAAATCGACGGCAATCACATCGCCACTGCGCGGATCGGCAAACAGATTGCCCGGATGCATGTCGGCGTGAAAAAACCCGTCGCGAATGGCATGGCGCAAAAAGCTCTGCAGCAGATTGGCGGCCAGCGCCTTGCGATCGACGCCCGCCGCGTCCAGCGCGGCGTGCTCGCGGATCGGGATGCCATCGACCCAGCTGGTGGTCAGCACATTCTGCGCCACGTGGTCCCAGCTGACCGAGGGAATGACAAAGCCGGTATCGTCCTTGATATTCTCGGCCATCTCGGAGATCGACGCCGCTTCCAGCCGCAGATCGAGCTCAAGTTGCGCCGAGCGATCCAGCGTTTCCACGACCTCAACAGGGCGCAGCCGCTTGGTTGAGGCGGCAAAGCGATTGGCCAGCCGGGCGGCGGCGTAAAAGCTCTCGATATCGGCCATGAAGCGGGCCTGCACGCCGGGGCGCAGTATCTTGACCGCGACAATCTTGTTGGGTCCATTGGCCGGCTTGAGCGTGGCGCGATGCACCTGGGCGATCGAGGCGGCCGCGATGGGCGCGCTCAGCTCGGTCAGCTCGGCCGCCTTGTCTTCCAGCGCCGCCGCCAGAATGCCGGGCACCAGGGCGGCATCAAACGGATCCATGCGGTCCTGCAGGCCAGCCAGATCATTGGCGATGGCGGCCCCGACCACGTCGGGCCGCGTGGCCAGGGTCTGGCCAAATTTGACATAGGTGGGCCCCAGCAGGTTCAGCGCCCTGGTCAGCCGCTCGACATGGCCGGTCTTGCGCACGCTGGGGCGCTCGATCAACCGGCCCAGCCAGATGCCGGCACGCAGCGGCGCCAGAGCGGGCGGCAGATCCCTGGTCGAGATGATCGAAAGCGCGCCCTCGCGGGCCAGGACATAGCCGGCGCGCAGCAGGCGGAAATAGGCGGAAAACAGCATGCGCTAGAGCTTCCAGCCAGAAAACAGCGTGGCGATATTGCCGCTGAACGGGGTGAATTTGGCGCGCTTGAAGCCCGCCTGGCTCAGCATGGACTGGAACAGCGTCGGGTTGGGGAATTTGCGGATCGATTCCACCAGATACTGATAGGGCTGCGCGTCGCCGGTCACCAGCTTGCCCATGGGGGGGATCAGTGTATCCGAGAATGCCTTGTAGATGGCGTCAAGCCCGGGCACATCAACCTGGCTGAATTCGAGCACCAGAATCCGGCCGCCGCGCTTGAGCACGCGATGGGCCTCGTTCAGCGCCTGCTGGATGCGCGGCACATTGCGAATGCCAAAGGCAATCGTATAGGCGTCAAAGCTATTGTCCGCGAACGGCAGCTCTTCGGCATTGGCTTCGACAAAGCTGGCCTGCGCCGGAAAGCGCCAGCCCTTGGCGCGCTCGGCCCCGACCCGCAGCATGTCTGAATTGATGTCGGAGACCACCACTTCGGCATAACCCACCGAGGCATTGATGATGCGCTCGGCAATATCGCCGGTGCCGCCGGCCATATCGAGCACCCGATAGGGCCGCGAGCCGGACTTGGGCGGCGCCAGATCGGCGACCATGGCATCCTTCCAGATCCGGTGAATGCCCATGCTCATCAGATCATTCATCAGGTCGTAGCGATCGGCCACACCGTGGAACACCTGGTTGACCATGCCCTGCTTGTCGTCCAGCGCAACAGTCTGCTCGCCGAAATGGGTGGTCTCGCGCGCCTCGGTCATGGCTATGCTCTTAATCTGTAATGATGTTGGCGCGCACCATATAGAAGCGTTATGGGCTTTGCCAATCGCGCAAAGCCGCACAGGTAAAGAGGATCGCCATGCCCGAGCTGCCCGAGGTCGAAACCGTGCGACGCGGCCTGCAGCCCTGGCTGGAAGGCGCGCGCATCAATCACGTCACCCTCAACCGTCCCAATCTGCGCTTTCCCTTCCCGCAGGGCCTGGCCGATGGGCTGGCGGACAGCACCATTGTCGCGGTGGGCCGCCGCGCCAAATATCTGCTGATCGAGCTCTCCAATGGCAAGACGCTGCTCAGCCATCTGGGCATGACCGGCTCCTGGCGCTTTGCCGAACACGGCATCGACAAGCCACCGCGCTATTATGAAACCGCGACCCCGCCCAAGCACGATCACCTGGTGCTCGATCTCGATCATCCCGCGCACGGCAGGAGCCATCTCATCTATGCCGATCCGCGCCGCTTCGGTTTTGTCGATCTCTATGATGACATCACCCTCAGCCCCTATCTGCTGGGCCTGGGTCCCGAGCCGCTGGGCAATGACTTCAATGCGGCGGCGATGGCCGACAAATTTGCCGGCAAGAAGACCCCGATCAAGGCCGCACTGCTCGACCAGCGCGTGGTGGCGGGACTGGGCAATATCTATGTCGCCGAGGCACTGCACCGCGCCCATATCCTGCCCACCGTGCTGGCTGGCGCGCTGGTGACCGCCAAGGGCAAGCCCAAACCGGCGCTGGAGCAGCTGGCGACCGGCGTGCGCACCGTCCTCAACGAGGCCATCGCCTCGGGCGGCTCCACCCTGCGTGACTTCCGCAATGCCGAGGGCGGCAATGGCTATTTTCAGCACAATTTCGCCGTCTATGACCGCGAGGGCGACCCCTGCGCCACCCCTGGCTGCACTGGTGTGGTCCAGCGCATCGTCCAGTCGGGCCGATCCACCTTCTTTTGTCCCGTCTGCCAGACCAAACCCTGACCCAGGCTGGTCTGAATCCAGTTGACGCTCGGGCCGGCATCCCCTATAGACCGCGCAACTTGGCGGCTATCGATAGGCCGCCGATTTTCATTTTCATCCCGGACGCATGCGACCTCGTGGCGCGATCGGCCGGTTGGACGCCAAGAGGACCATTATGGCCAATACGCCTTCAGCCAAAAAGGCTACCCGCAAGATTGAAGCCCGCACGGCGGTCAACAAGTCGCGCCGTTCGCGCGTGCGCACCTTCATCCGCAAGGTTGAAGAAGCCATTACCGCCGGTGATCACAAGCTGGCCATGGAAGCCCTGGCAGTCGCGGCTCCCGAGATCGCCCGCGCTTCCAGCAAGGGCATTGTTCATGCCAATCTGGCCGCGCGCAAGGTCAGCCGTTTGAACAGCCGGGTGAAGGCGCTCAGCGCTTAACTGCCGGCAAGTCTGGCGCCTGCAAGGCAGCCGGTCACCTGACGAAACGGGGCTCCGCAAGGGGCCCTTTTTGTTTGTATGGTAGTGAGTATCGTTTTTCGGCTGGCCCTGGATAGATCATTGTCGTGACGCCGCTTGCCAGCGTGCCCGATCGTGTCAACCGACGGCATTTCTTGAGCCCTCATAGGGATTTGGCCCGGTGCTGGCCATTGTTGAAACGGGAAGCACCACCACGTGGCAGGAAATAATCTGACCTTCCGGAAATAAATTTTTTTCCGACCAGATTACCCCCGGACGCGAATCTGCGTTGAGTCCCAGCGCCTTGCCCGGAAGGGGTCGGGACCCTTCGATGGGACCCAAAAATACAACCTCAGAGTCAAGCCCCCATTTTGCTGATTCCACGGTTGCGAGCCCCATATCGTGCCTCTAAAGTAAGCCCGTCAGCTTGAGAGACGGCGCCGTCAATGAGCGTCTGACTGAGCTGTCGGGGTCATTTTTCGGGGCGTAGTTTTTAGCAAAAGCTCGGCTGATGCCGGGATGGTTTCAGACGGTGAAGACCGTGTCTCCAGCCCTCGTGGTTGGTGGTATGATCGGGGCCGAAGCGTTATTATTAAGCCATTGGCCTTGTACGGCCGGGTTCATGACAGTGGAATAGATAAACCCCGCCGGTCCATTCCGGCGGACAGGAATAATGCGTTCGCATGAGCGGGGGCAGGGGCGAAGCCATGGCTGTGTGGGCAAACACAGAGCAGCCAGGGCGCAGACAGATGCAGACCGGACTTTGCGGACCGGTCGAACAGTTAAAACGGGGCACACTTGATGACGCGACAGGCGACCGCTGGCAGGGACAATTGGCCTGAGACCAATGCTGCAATGACAAGCACAATCAACAAGGGCGATAATCCTGTCATGACCACCTCCGATTCCAGTGAAGCCCAACGTGAGCTGTGGACCCGGGTTCGCGCCCGCATCAAGACTGCTGTGGGCGTGGATGTGTTCACCTCCTGGTTCGCCAGCCTCGAGCTGGAAGAAATCGTCGATGACGTGGTGCATCTGTCGGCCCCGACGCGTTTTCTGTGCTCATGGGTCCAGTCCAACTATGCCGAGCGCCTGCTCGAGGCCTTCCGTCAGGATCTTGCCGAAACCGACCGCATCCAGGTGACGCTGCGCGTCAATGGGCAGGCCCGTCCGCGCTTTACCCCGGCTGCCGCTGAACCCATGGCCAGCGACGCGCCCAACCCACCCGCCGCGCCGACACAGGCCCCGCTCGCCAGCATGGCGCGCTTCCCGCGTGACACCGCCGCTGCCAAGGGCGATGCCCTCTCGGGCAGTGCCATTGATGCGCGCATGACCTTTGACAGTTTCGTGCCGGGCGCTGCCAATGAAATGGCCTTCGGCGTTGCCAAGCAGATCGCCAATGCAGCCGCCAACAACACGGTCACCTTCAACCCGGTCTACATCCATTCCACCGTCGGGCTGGGCAAGTCCCATCTGCTCAACGCCATTGCGCACGCCGTACAGCAGGCCGACAGCACCAAGAACATCGTCTATCTGACCGCCGACCATTTCATGTACCATTTCATCACCGCCGTGCAGCGCCAGTCCGCGCTCGGCTTCAAGGAATGGCTGCGCCGCGTCGATCTGCTGCTGATCGATGACATGCAGTTCCTGCAGGGCAAGTCGGCCACCGAATTCGGGCACACGCTGGGCACGCTGCTCACCGGGGCCAAGCAGGTCGTGGTGGCCGGCGATGCGCCGCCGCGTGATCTTGAAATGCTCGATGAGCGCGTCCGCTCGCGGCTCTCGGGCGGGCTGGTGGTGCCGATCTCGGGCTTTGATCTCGAACTGCGTCGCGCCATCGTGCAGCGCCGGGCCGACCAGTCCACCGCCCGCTACGGCATGCACTTCCCGGCACCCGTCATCGACTACATCTCGCGCGCCGTGATCAGCCATGGCCGGGATCTGGATGGCGCCGTCAACCGTCTGGTGGCCGCCAACCAGCTGACCGGCGAACTGATCACCGTGCCGCTGGCCGAAAAGACCCTGGGCGATCTGATCCGCAACCGCGAGGCGCGCCGGGTCCGCATCGAAGACATTCTGCGTATCGTCTCGCGCCACTACAAGGTGCCGCGCAACGAACTGCTCTCGGCCCGCCGCTCGCGCGACGTGGTGCGCCCGCGCCAGATTGCCATGTTCCTGGCCAAGGCGCTGACATCGCGCTCGCTGCCCGAAATCGGCCGGCGCTTTGGCGGCCGCGATCACACCACCGTGCTGCACTCGGTGCGCAAGGTTGAGTCCATGATCAAGGATGACGTGGAGCTGGGTCAGGAAATCGAACTGCTCAAGCGCATGCTCGAAGAGTAGCGCTGCGCAAGACTGACGAAAATGGCGGGCCCGGTGCCCGCCATTACTGTTTCCAAGGCTAGTTTTTGGGCCTGACGGGCAGGTCCTGTTCCATGAAATCGGCAAAGGCCTGCTGGTAGTCCGGATGCCAGCGCGACAGCGCCGGACGGTTCTCGATAATGTCCATGGCGTTCCACAAGATGCGCTTGTGGTCGATTTCATTGGGCGTTTCTTCGTCCGGGCACAGGATGAAGAAGCGGTCCCGCGCGATCGCTGCCGCCATATAGTCGACCACCTGTTCGGGCCGCCAGGCGCCGGGGCGATGTTCGGCGTCGCCCGTCGTGGTCCAGCCCGGGATCAGCAGATGCGCGCTGATGGCGCAGCCCTCGCGCTCGCGCAGATCGCGCGCCAGGTTTTGGCTATAGGCATTCACGGCGGCCTTGGACGTATTGTAGGCCGGATTGCCCGGCGGGTTGGTCAGCCCCTGCTTGGAGCCGGTATTGATGATCACCCCCTGGCGCCCTGCCGCCAGCATGCCCGGCAGAAACGCCTGCACGCCATTGACCGGCCCCAATACATTGACCGCAAACACGCGCTGCCAGTTTTCATTGGCATCGAGAATCCCGCCCGGCCCGCCACTGACAAAGGCTGCCGCATTGTTCATCAGCAGGGTCGGGCTGCCCAATTGCTGCTCCACCTGCCGGGCGAAACCAAGCATGGCGGCGGTGTCGCTGACATCGACCCGTTCCACCACCAGATTGGCGCCGCCCACCACGCCCGCCAGTTCGGCGCCGATTGTGGCCAGCTTGGCCGCGTTGATGTCCACCAGGGCGATTTTCATGCCTGCTGCGGCAGCACGTCGCGCCGCCGCCCGGCCAATGCCACTGGCGCCGCCGGTAATCACCGCCACGCCGTCGGCTGCAAAACATTCGGCCATCCGGGCCTCCTCTTGTTTCCTGTGCCCCAAACCTAGTCCGATTTGCCCGCCGATACAGCCCGTTCGGCCGCACGCATTTGCTGGGTGCAAAGCGCTTGCTGCCCTTGCGTTTTGGTCACCAAATTGTAAATGTCCACACCCCGCCCGCCGGGAGTTTATGCTGCATTTGTGCAGCCGCGTAGTGCCAGGGAAGTCGTCGCATGAAAGTCACGCTCGAACGCAATCACCTGCTCAAGTCACTGAGCCATGTGCACCGGGTTGTGGAACGCCGCAACACCTATCCCATTCTGGCCAACGTGCTGTTCAAGGCCAGCGATGACAAGGTCGAGCTGCGCGCCACCGATCTGGATATCGAGGTCACCGAATCGGTGCCGGCCATGGTCTCGACGCCCGGCACCACCACGGTGCCGGCGCATACGCTCTATGAGATTGTCCGCAAGCTTGCCGATGGCGCCGAAGTGCGGCTTGAGACCGATGGCGGCGAGAACATGGTTCTCACCTCCGGCCGTTCGCGCTTCAATCTGGCCTGCCTGTCGCCCGACAGCTTCCCCGACCTCAAGTCCGGCGCCTTTGGCCATGAGTTTTCCATGCCAGTCACCGCGCTGCGCGAGCTGATCGAGCGCACCCAGTTCGCCATCTCCAATGAGGAGACGCGCTACTATCTCAACGGCATCTATTTCCACACCGTCGACATATCCGGCACCGGCACCGTGCTGCGCGCCGTGGCCACCGATGGTCACCGCATGGCGCGCGCCGAGATCGACGCGCCCGAGGGCGCCAAGGGCATGCCCGGCATCATCGTTCCGAAAAAGACCGTCGGCGAAGTCCAGAAGCTGCTCGATGGCGCCGATGGCGAAGTGCTGGTGGAGGTCTCCGAGACCAAGATCCGCTTTGCGGTGGGTGAAGTCGTGCTGCTCAGCAAGCTGATCGAAGGCACCTTCCCCGATTACGACCGGGTGACCCCCAAGAACAACGACAAGCAGATGACGGTCGACCGCGCCAGCTTCGCCACCGCCGTCGACCGCGTCTCTACCATTGCCTCCGAGCGCGGCGGCAAAGCGGTCAAGCTGCACGCCACGGACGGCCTGCTCGAGCTGTCGGTGACCAATCCCGATCACGGCACGGCCAGCGAGGAACTGGCGGTGGAATTTGACACGGACGGCTTCGAGATCGGCTTCAACGCCCGCTATTTGCTCGACATTATCGGCCAGATCCGCTCCGAGAGCGCCATCTTCATGTTCAACGACGCCGGCTCGCCGACGCTGGTCAAGGATGACGGCGAAACCCGCGCGCTCTACGTGCTGATGCCGATGCGCGTCTAATCGTTCGGTGAACTGACTGTCCACACGCGATGCCCCCTTCTCCCCTTTAGGGAGAAGGTGCCCAAAGGGCGAATGAGGGGTCTGCAATGGTTGGCATGGCTAAGCTGACTGGTCTAACCCCTCACCCGTCCCGGCTTCGCCGATCCACCCTCTCTCTCAAGGGGAGAGGGGAAGAAGGCAAATGATCCGCCATCTCTCCCGCCTGCGTCTCACCGCCTTCCGCAATTATGCGGCGGCGGCGCTTGATCTTGATTCCCGCCATGTCGTGCTGACCGGCCCCAATGGCGCCGGCAAGACCAATCTGCTGGAGGCGATTTCCCTGCTCTCGCCCGGCCGGGGCCTGCGCCGTGCCGCTTTCGAGACCGTGCAGGCGCACGACGCCGATCTGGGCTGGGCCGTGGCCGCGACGGTGGAAACGGCCGATGGTCCTGCCGATATAGGCACCGGTGCCGCGCCCGATGGCGGCCGTCGGGTCCGCATCAATGGCGCCAATGCCCGCTCGGTCGAGGCGATGAGCGATTATCTGCGCGTGCTTTGGCTCACCCCGGCCATGGACGGCCTGTTCTCGGGCCCGGCGAGCGATCGGCGGCGCTTTCTGGACCGGCTGGTGACCACGCTGATCCCCAGCCATTCGGCCGCGGTCAATGACTATGAAAAGGCCATGCGGCAGCGCAACCGACTGCTCGAAGACCATGGCGACCCCGCCTGGCTGGGGGCCATCGAGGCGCAGATGGCGGAGCTGGGCGCCTCCATCCATCTGGCCCGCACCGACAGTCTGAGCCATTTGCAGACCCTGATCGGACAGAGCCTGGACGATGCCAGCTTCCCTGCCGCCCATCTGGCGCTGACGCCGCTGTTTGCCGAAACTGTCGAGCCGGACGCCTCAGCGGCGCTTGAGACCGTGTTGAGCGAGAGCTGGCAGCGCAGCCGCGGTCGCGATCGTGCGGCCGGGCGCACCCTGGTCGGCCCCCATCGGGTGGATCTGGAGGTCACCTATGCCCAGAAATCCATTCCGGCTGCCCTGGGCTCCACTGGCGAGCAGAAGGCGCTGCTGATCGGGCTGATCCTGGCCCATGCCCGGCTGGTCAAATTGCGCACCACCATCACCCCGTTCCTGCTGCTCGACGAGATCGCCGCCCATCTCGATCCGGATCGCCGCCGGGCGCTGTTCGTGGCCCTCGATGGCCTCGGCACGCAGTGCTTTTTGACCGGCACGGACCGCGTCCTGTTCGAGGCTCTGGGCGAGCGCGCCCAGACCATTACCGTGCGCGACGGTCGCTTGCAGCACGACTAGGGCAAAACCCCGGCATTTGCCCTGAAAACGGCCATTTTGCTTGGGGATACCACCCCGTTCCGCTAGAACAAAAGCACTCTGAAACTGACTGATTCGGACCCCATGACCGATAGCGAAAATCCCGTTCCCGAAGAATATGGCGCCGACAGCATCAAGGTGCTGCGTGGCCTCGATGCCGTGCGCAAGCGCCCCGGCATGTATATCGGCGATACCGATGATGGTTCCGGCCTGCACCACATGGTCTATGAGGTGGTCGACAACGCGATTGACGAGGCTCTTGCCGGCCACGCCGACCTGGTCAATGTCACCCTCAATGCCGATGGCTCGGTGTCCGTCAACGACAATGGTCGTGGCATCCCGACCGGCATTCACAAGGAAGAGGGCATTTCGGCCGCCGAGGTCATCATGACCCAGCTCCATGCCGGCGGTAAGTTCGACCAGAACTCCTACAAGGTCTCGGGCGGTCTGCACGGCGTGGGTGTTTCGGTGGTGAACGCGCTCTCGGCCTGGCTCAAGCTCAATATTCGCCGAGACGGCGGCGTCTTCGAGATGAGCTTCACCCATGGCGACTCCGACGCGCCGCTCAAGCAGATCGGCAGCTATGTCGAGAACAAGCAGGCCGGTGTCTATGAAGGACGTAGCGGCACCGAGATTACCTTCTTCCCGTCCGACAAGACCTTCACCATGGTCGAGTTCGACTTCAAGACGCTTGAGCATCGCCTGCGCGAGCTCGCCTTCCTCAATTCGGGCGTGCACATCCTGCTCAATGACAACCGTCATCCCGAGCCGGTCAGCGTCGACCTGTTCTATGAGGGGGGGCTCGAAGCCTTCGTCAACTATCTCGACAAGTCCAAGACGCCGGTAATCGAGCGACCGATCACCATGATCAGCGAAAAGGACGGCATCACCGTCGAAGTCGCGCTGCAGTGGAACGACAGCTACCACGAGAACGTGCTGTGCTTTACCAACAACATCCCGCAGCGCGATGGCGGCACCCATCTGGCTGGCCTGCGTGGCGCGCTGACGCGCCAGGTGACCAGCTATGCCGAAAGTTCAGGCATTGCCAAGCGCGAGAAGGTTTCGCTGACCGGTGACGACACCCGCGAAGGCCTGACCTGCGTGCTCTCGGTCAAGGTGCCCGATCCAAAGTTCTCCAGCCAGACCAAGGACAAGCTGGTCTCGTCCGAAGTGCGGCCGGTGGTGGAGAACATCGTCAACGACAAGCTCGGCCAGTGGTTTGAAGAGCATCCCGCCGAAGCCAAGGTCATTGTCGGCAAGGTGGCTGAAGCCGCCGCCGCCCGCGAGGCCGCCCGCAAGGCGCGCGAACTGACCCGCCGCAAGGGTGCGCTGGAAATTTCCTCGCTGCCCGGCAAGCTCGCCGACTGCCAGGAACGAGATCCGGCCAAGTCGGAAATCTTCATCGTCGAGGGTGACTCCGCCGGCGGCTCCGCCAAGCAGGGCCGCGACCGCTCCAATCAGGCCGTGCTGCCCCTGCGCGGCAAGATCCTCAATGTCGAGCGCGCCCGTTTTGACCGCATGATCTCCTCCGATCAGGTCGGTACGCTGATCACCGCGCTCGGCACCGGCATTGGCCGCGAAGAGTTCAACGTCGACAAGCTGCGCTACCACAAGATCATCATCATGACCGATGCTGACGTGGACGGCGCCCATATCCGCACCCTGCTGCTGACCTTCTTTTATCGGCAGACGCCCGAGCTGCTCGAACGCGGTCACATCTACATCGCCCAGCCACCGCTCTACAAAGCCACGCGCGGCAAGTCCGAGCAATATCTCAAGGACGAGCGGGCGCTTGAAGACTATCTGCTCGATTACGGCCTGGACGAAGCGGTGTTCAAGACCCAGCACGGCACCGAGCACGCTGGCGCCGATCTGATGGGCATCCTGCAGCAGGCCCGCGATATCGTCAAAGCTATCGACAATCTCAATACCCGCTACAATCGCAGCCTGGTTGAACAGGCCGCCATTGTCGGCGGGCTCGATCCCGAAGGTCTCAGCGACCCCGCACGCATCAACGAGACCCTGAGCCGCGTAGCCAACCGGCTCGACCGCATCTCGGACGAACTCGAACGCGGCTGGGCCGGCGTCATCACCGACGAAGATGGCCTGGCCTTCTCGCGCACCGTGCGCGGCGTGGAGGAAACCCACCAGCTCGACCAGTCGCTGATGCAGAGCGCCGATGCGCGCAAGCTGCGCCAGCTGGCCGACCGGCTCGACGAGATCTATGGCGGCGTGCCAACCCTGGTCCGCAAGGGCGAGACCACCCAGATCTTTGGCCCCGCTTCGCTGTTCAAGACCGTGACCGACGCCGGCCGCAAGGGCGTCTCGCTGCAGCGCTACAAGGGCCTCGGGGAAATGAACGCGTCCCAGCTCTGGGAAACCACGCTCGACCCCAATGCCCGTACCCTGCTCAAGGTCGAGGTGAACCAGACCGACGAAGCCGACCAGATCTTTACCGCCCTGATGGGCGACCTGGTCGAACCGCGTCGTGAATTCATCGAGGAAAACGCCCTCAGCGTGTCCAATCTGGACGTTTAGCGCGCAACCATCGCTATTGCACTGCCGGCAGGGGCCCCTCCACCATCGGTGTCGGGGTCCCCTGCCATGTCAGGCGGTAGATCGCCCCCTGGCGGACTGATTGCACCGCTGCCGGGCGCAGCGCGGCAAAGCAGGTGCCGCCGCTGTGGCGCACCGAAGGGTAAATCACGCCATTGAGCCCTTCGGCGCGGGCCGCCTCGGCCAGCCGATTGCCAATCGGGTAAGCGGTGGCCGGGTCCGGCCCCAGGGCGGCGTGCTCGGGCACCTGCCGCAGGTCGAGATAGCCGCCTGCCAGGCTGCAATACATTTCGGTGTAATCGATCACCGCCTCATAGACGCCCGTATCGGCGAGGAAACGGGTGAGGTGAAAGCGCACTTCAACCAGGCAGGTTTCCACGCTCAGCGCCGCATACCAGGCGCCCCGACTGGCGCCATTGAAGCGGTTGGGCTGCTGCGGCCGGGCATAGGCAAAGGCGGCATTGATGAAATGGACGTGCGGCACGTCATAGACCAGTTCATTGGCGGCGAGGCCGGAAATGCCCCGGTCCTGCGCCAGCTGCCGCGTGCTGGTTGCCCCCTCGATTTCCGCCAGCAGGGCCAGTTCATCTTCGCCATCGGCCAGCGCTGCCAGCACCGATTCGCGCAGCCGCGCCGTGGTCACCAGCCGGACCGTGGTGGGAAAGGCCACGGTAACAATTGGCACGCCATCAATGGCCAATCACAGGCCCCCGCGTACGGCGTCGACATAGCGCCGCACCTCAAGCATTTGCGGAATGCCACCCCTGATCATCGATGCGATGGGCGTCTGCTGACTGAAGAGCGGTCCCTTATTGTCCAGCTGCAGCCAGCGATCGGCCATGTCGTCGGCAAACAGCAGGTGCAGGCCCTTGTAGATACCGACCAGCGCGGAAATCCGCGTCATCTGGTCCTGGCTGAGCAGCTTGTCCTTGCCACCCTGTTTCATGCGCTCCCAGGTGCTGCTCGACACATCCAGCAGTGCCGCCGCCTGTTGCCCGGTCAGGCCCCAGTGACCGACCAGGCGCCGATAGGCCTTCAGCGCCACCGCTGACAGCCGCGCCCGATCGGCCTCGGCCGAAAAATCCTGCCAATCGCGCGGCTCGACCTGACCCAGCATCGTTCGCTCCATCAAATGAATACGGGTATATACGTCATATGATGGTAATTGTCCAGTTTTTGCAGCGGTCCGATCAGGGCAGGCGATAGCGCGTGGCCGCGCAGCCATTGGCCCGCCAATAGGCATCCACCGGGGTGAAGGTTCCCCTGGCCAATTGTTCGACGCGAGCCGCAACGGCCATGGCCTGACACTCGTCCCGACCTGCTACCACATGGACCATTTCGTGCAGTACGGTCAGCACCCGCAACTCATCGGCGCCGGGGGTGAAAAATTGCGGACACAGCACCAGCGGCACGCGCCCGTCCACCGGTGGTAGCCGCACAAAGGCGGCATACCGGCTGCACGACCCACTCGCCTCGCCGCGGATCGTCAGGTCCACCACGTTTTGTCCCGCCCAGCTGCCGCCCGAGAACGGCCGCAGGGCCAGCGCGTCATGATAGGCAGTGACATTGACCCCGAACAGCGTCGCGTCGAGCTGCGGCAGTGCCCGCTCCAACTGCCCCAGCGCGCCGTCCATGGCCCGCTCCAGCACGGCCTGATCGTCCGCCTGCGCCGCCGGCACCAGACACAGCAGGGCCATGGCGCTCATTGTCCCTAGTATCCAGCGCATGGCTAAGCCCGCATCGGGCGCAGCACATTGCGGATGGCAAAGCTCGACTGAATCCGGGTCACGCTGGGCAGTCGCGACAGCACTTCGGTGTGCAGCCGTTCATAATCCGAGACGCTGGCCGCCTCCAGCCGCACCAGATAATCGGTCATGCCGGCCATCAGATAGCATTCGCGCACTTCGGCACAGCCGCGCAGCGCCTGCTCGAAGCGCCGCAACACATCGTCGGTCTGGCGTTCCAGGGTAATCTGCACGATGGCCACAATGGTGTCGCCCGGCGTCGGCTCATCGATAATGGCGGTATAGCCGCGGATCACGCCGCTGCTTTCCAGTTCGCGCATGCGCCGCAAACAGGCCGAGGGCGATAGCCCCACCGCATTGGCCAGGCTGGCATTGCTGATACGGCCATCACGCCGCAACTGGGTCACTATTGCCTGATCCATCTGGTCCATCACGAACAACTTTCTATCGAAACGCCGCACAATCGTGTGTCTGGCCGAAATGCTTGCAATTTTCTGTCAACAAAGTGAAGGACATTTCACTGCTTCTACGTCAGATTTGTGGCTGGATACCGGCCAGTGGCGGACCGGTCGTGTCGGGGGTGGCAATCATGCGGGTTATCGTTCTGGGCGGCGGCGTTATCGGCGTGACGACGGCCTATTATCTGGCCAGAGCCGGCCATGCGGTAACCGTGCTGGAGCGCGCCGAAGCCGTGGCGCTGGAAACCAGTTTCGCCAATGCCGGCCAGATATCACCGGGCTATTCCTCGCCCTGGGCCGCGCCGGGCGTGCCGCGCAAGGCGCTCAAATGGCTGTTCATGGAACACGCGCCGCTGATCGTGCAGCCCAGAATGGATGCGGCGACCATCCGCTGGTGCCTGGCCATCCTGCGCAATTGCACCATCAAGCGCTATCAGGTGAACAAGTCGCGCATGGTGCGGCTGGCCGAATATAGCCGCGACCAGCTCAAGGCGCTGCGCGCCGATACCGGCATTGCCTATGATCACCGTGGCCAGGGCACGCTGCAGCTGTTCCGCACGCAAAAACAGGTCGATGACGCCCACAAGGACACCGAGGTACTGGCGGCCGACGGGGTGGATTTCGAAGTGCTCGACGCGGCCGGCTGCATTGTCGCCGAGCCCGGTCTGGCCAATGCCCGCGACCGGATCGCCGGCGGCCTGCGCCTGCCCAATGACGAGACCGGCGACTGCTACACTTTCACCACCAGGCTCGCCGACCTGGCCCGGCAACTGGGCGTCGATTTCCGCTTCGGGGTCAGCGTTGCTGGTCTGGTTACCGAAGGCGACAGGGTGCGCGCCGTGCGCACCAATCAGGGCGAGTTCGACGCCGACATCTTTGTTGGCGCCCTGGGCAGCTTTACCCCCGCCATGGTCAAGCCGCTCGGGCTCGACCTGCCGGTCTATCCGGTCAAGGGCTATTCCATCACCGTGCCCATCATTCATGCCGACCGCGCCCCGGTCTCCACTGTGCTCGACGAAAGCTACAAGGTCGCCGTCACCCGGCTGGGTGACCGCATCCGCGTCGGCGGCATGGCCGAAATTGCCGGTTTTGATACCACTTTGCATGACCGTCGCCGCAGGACGCTCGAACATGTGGTCACCGATCTGTATGGCGATGCCGGCGATATCAGCAGCGCCAGTTTCTGGACCGGCCTGCGGCCGATGACGCCCGATGGCACGCCGGTCGTGGGCCCAACACGCTATCCCAATTTCTATCTCAATACCGGTCACGGCACGCTGGGCTGGACAATGGCCTGTGGCTCGGCCCGGGTTCTGGCCGACCAGATTGGCGGCCAGAAGCCGGAAATCGACACCCACGATCTCGGTCTGGCGCGCTATGCCTGAGCGGCCGCGCCGTGACCATCGGGCAACAGCCCCGTCCGCACGGTCGCCCGCCCCATAAACCAGCCACATTTTACCGGGAGAAGCACTGCTGTGGCCGCGCGATCGGCACTGCTCGCTGGGCAGCGCCTCGCGAGTCGGTCAGGATCGACCTTTAACCACCTGCTAACCTCCTGTTTCCCATTGGCACGGAACGGAGTAGAAGCGGCCAAAGGTTTTCTTGTGGGTTCGCTTGATGGATTTTCGCATTTCCGCCGATGACCGCGTTGGCGCTCAGCCCAAAAAGCCGAGCAAGCCCCGGGCCGAAAGCCGCAGCAAGGGCGCACGTGTCGAACCCTCCATGGGAAAATCGGCTGGCATTTTCAGCAGCGGCGAGCGCCCGGTTGGCGGCGCCGGCAGTGGTCCCAAGGGCGGCGGCAAGCCACCGCGCCGCGGCAAGGCGACAACAGGGCGGGGCCGCAAGCCACGCAAATCGCGCAGCGGCGGCTTCCTTATGGGCCTGCTCTGGTGGGGCTTTGTCGCCTGTCTCTGGGGCGGTATCGCTGTTGCCGGCATCATCGTCTATTACGGCGCACAACTGCCAAGCTCCAACACCTGGGCCGTGCCCGACCGGCCGCCCAATATCCGCATTCTGGCGGCTGATGGCAGCCTGATTTCCAATCGCGGCAAGACCGGCGGCGAGGCGGTGACCTATCGCGAACTGCCCTATTATGTGCCCGCCGCCATCATCGCCAGCGAAGACCGCCGCTTCATGAGCCATTTTGGCGTCGATCCGATCGGCATGGCCTCGGTCGCGCTCGAAATGATCAAGGCGCGCGGCGTTACCCGCGGTGCTTCCACCATTACCCAGCAGGTGGCCAAGAACCTGTTCCTGACCCCCGACCAGACCCTGGGGCGCAAGGTACAGGAAGCCATTCTGGCGATCTGGCTGGAGCAGAATTATACCAAGGAAGAGATCCTCGAACTCTATATGAACCGCGTCTATTTCGGCGCTGGTGCCACTGGCATCGAGGCCGCAGCGCAGACCTATTTCGGCGTCTCCGCCCGCAATCTCGCGCTCGGTCAGGCCGCCATGCTGGCCGGCATTCTGCCCGCTCCCTCGGCCTATAATCCCAAGTCCAGCCCCGAAAAGGCCATCCAGCGCCAGCGCCTGTCGCTCAACGCCATGGCTGAGGAGGGTTATATCACGCCCGAAGAAGCCGCGGCCGCCCAGATCGACCCCGATCAGAGCGTGCGCACCCGCGTCGCCGGTTCGGAATCCTATGTCGCCGACTGGGTCGAAAGCCTGATGACCGCCTATATTGGCGACATCGAAAGCGACGTGGTCGTGCAGACCACTATCGACTACAAGATGCAAAAGGACGCCGAATTCATCGTGCGGGAACAGGTCGCGGCCGAAGGCGCCAAACGCGGCTTCTCCCAGGGCGCCCTGGTGGCCATGGATGTGGATGGCAAGGTGCGCGCCATGGTGGGCGGCGTCGATTATCAGGCCAGCCAGTATAATCGCGCGGTTACCGCCAAGCGCCAGCCCGGTTCCACCTTCAAGCCCTTCGTCTATATGGCGGCCATGGAAAAGGGCTATACGCCTGACACTTTGGCCGAGGATGCCCAGTTCGACTATAATGGCTGGAGCCCGCGCAATGCCTCGGGCAAATATGCCGGCACCGTCACCCTGCGGCAGGGCCTGGCCTATTCGATCAATACCATCGCGGCCCGTCTGGCCATCGACGTCACCCCCCAGGCGGTGATCGACGTCGCCACACGGATGGGCATTTCCTCGCCGCTGATCGCCGTGCCCTCAATCGCCCTGGGTACCCAGGAAGTGAACCTGCTTGAACTGACCAGCGCCTACGCTCCTTTCGCCAATGGCGGCATGGGCGTGATCCCCAATGTCATCACCCGCATCGAATCCAAGGCGGGCGACGTGCTCTATGAAGCCTCCGATGCCGGCCCTGGCCGCGTCATCGCCCCCGATGTGCTGGCCAAGATGGACGATATGCTGCGCACCGCCGTCGAGGTGGGTACCGGCAAGCGCGCCAACCTTGGTGACTGGCAGGTTGGCGGCAAGACCGGCACCAGCCAGAACGCGCGCGACGCCCTGTTTGTCGGCTACACCGCGGCAATGGTCACCGGCGTCTGGCTCGGTAACGACGACGACACCAAGACCACCCTGTCGGGCGGCAATGTGCCGGCCACCATCTGGTCGCAGTTCATGACCAAGGCGCTGCAGGGCCAGCCCGTCGCCCCCATTCCCGTCGGCAGCTATGAAGGCCAGCTGGCCAGCCAGCAGGTGATTGACCCCAGCACCGGCCAGGTCGTTATCGATCCCAATACCGGCCAGCCGCTGGTGCAATATGTCGACGCGGCGACCGGCCTGCCGGTGCAGACCATGACCGATCCGGCCACCGGCCAGGTCGTGCAGATTGATCCGGCCACCGGCCAGCCCCTCGCCGGCGGCGCCCAGCCGATCCAGTCGGGTGAGGCGCTGGCGCCCGCGACCGGCCTGCCCGAGGGCGGCCTGATTGTTGACGCCAATGGCGTGCAGATCGACCCTGCCACCGGCATGCCCGTAGGGCAGGTGGTGACCGAGCAGGCTATCGATCCGGTGACCGGCTTCCCCCTGCAGCCCCAGAGCAATGGCGTCGGCCAGGCGCCGATCGACCCCGCTACCGGCCAGCCCATGATCCTGGTGGTCGACCCTGCTACCGGCCAGCAGGTCTGGGTGCCCAGTGCCCCCGCCGCGCAGCAGATCCAGCCCCCCGCCGCCGTCAATCAGCCCGTGCAGGTCAAAAAACCCCGCACCCTGATGGATTTGATGTTCGGCGGCTAATCAGCCCGAGATGCGGCGCGTGACGGCCTAGCCGCCATGCGCCATCAATTGCCGCCCATGCGCCTTGAGCCAGGCGCGGCCATGTTCCATGTCGGGCAGGGTGCGTTTGACCGTAGCCCAGAAGGCTGCCGAGTGGTTCATTTCCACCAGATGGGCCACTTCATGGGCCGCCACATAATCCAGCACGAAAGGCGGTGCCAGCACGAGCCGCCAATTGTAATTGATCGTACCCGAGGATGAGCACGAGCCCCAGCGGCTGGCCTGGCTGCGCATCTTGATGGTCTTGACGCTGACCCCCAGCCGCGCGGCATGCCAGGCGCTGCGCTCGCTCAGATCGGCATGCGCCTCATCCTTGAGCCAGTCGGTCAGCCGCCGCGCCTGATGCGCCAGATCGCCGGGCACCAGCAGCACCATTTGGCCATCATCCTCGGCGCGTTCCACCCGGCCACGCAGCTTGCCGGTGCCGATGATGCGGTGATCGACGCCGCGCAGCGGCACCACCCCGCCATCGGAAAAGCTGGCCGCCTGTGGCGCCCGCTTGATCCGGGCGGCCAGCCAATTGTGGTGGCGCAGCAGAAAGGCCTCGGCCTCAACCCATTTGCCATGCGGCGGCAGGGTCAGCACCGGCCCCCCGCTATGGGGCAGCGACAGCCGATAGCTGCGCGCCCGCGCATTGACCCGCACGGTCACGGTCACCGCAGCGCCGTCGATCTCGACCACGGTGCTGGCGGGGATTTTTGGCTTGGTGCGGAAAAACAGGTTCATGGCAGCTCGGGGAATCGCCAGCGATGATAGCGCGAATTTGCGCTGATGACTCCCCTGCGCCGCGATGGCGTCATGTTTGGGGGAGGAATATGGCGCAAAAAAAAGTGCCCCTCGCGGGGGCACCAGTATCGTCGTTGGGAACGACAGGCTTTGGAGAGGGGAGCGACGCGCAAGGCGCGTCGCCGAGGGGATTGCCGGACTTAGTCGTTATTGTTGTTCCAGCCATTATTGGTGTTCTGGTCACCCTGGTCGGGCCTGGACTCGCCAAAACCCTGGCGCGAACCGCGGCGCTCATTCATGAAGCGATCGAACTCTTCGCGATCCTTGGCCTTGTTCAGATTGGCCATATAGGCGTGGAAGTCATCGATCTCGGCATCAAGCCGGGCGCGTTCTTCCTCAAGGCGCTTGAGCTGTTCGCTGCGATACTCGTCAAAGGCTGCGTTGCCGCTCGAATTCATGCCATAGCTCCGGTTGTTCCAGTGGTGGCGGGACTTGTTGGCGCTGCACCAGGACTTGCCCTTGTTCCAGTAAGCCTGGGCTTTTTCCGGCGATCCGCCGAACTTTTCACCCCACAGGATATAGCCGAGCACGGCCAGACCCAGGGGCCAGAAGATGATAAAGCCCATTACCATGAGTGCGATGGTCAAGGGCGACCATTGTGGTTTGATGATTGCTGTGGTCATTTCGGTTCCATTCTCCCAGTCACGATGCTCAATAAATGGCCCGTCCCGGGCTAGGATCAAGCTTGTGCCTGTGCGATTTTGCCACTTGAAATGCTGTTTTTGTCTCCCTATAGCGCGGCCGCCTGCCGCCAATTGAGGGTCTGCGCATGTCCATGATTCAGGCCGATGGCCTGCCTTTGCCCTCCAGCTGGCGGCCCTTGCGGCTGCAAACCCTGGTGCTGCTCCGCTGGCTGGCCGTGGGCGGCCAGACTTGCGGTGTGCTGTTTGTGGCGCTCGGGCTGGGTTTCCCCCTGCCTCTCTTTGCCTGTTTTGCGCTGATTGGTCTGTCGGCTGCGGTCAATCTCTGGCTGGTATGGCGGTTTGGCGCCGCCTTTCGGCCCAGCTCAAGGTTTACGGCCAGCCAGATCGCTTTTGACCTGTGCCAGCTCGGCTGCCTGCTGGCACTCACCGGCGGCCTGCAAAACCCGTTCGCGCTGCTGCTGCTGGCCCCGGTCTCGGTTTCGGCCACGACGCTGCCGCAACGCGCCGCCTTTCTCATCGCCCTGCTGGCTGCCATCATCGCCTCGGTGCTGGCGGTGTGGCACCTGCCGCTGCCCTGGGATCCGCTCGAACACCTGATTTTCAATCGCATCTATGTCATCGGCATCTGGGTGTCGATCATTTGCGGGGTGGTGTTCATCTCCACCTATACCAATCGCGTCGCCCATGATGCCCGCCAGATTGCCGACGCCCTGGCCGCCACCGAACTGGCCCTGTCGCGCAGGGAACAGCTCTCGGCCCTCGACGGGCTGGCCGCCGCCGCCGCCCACGAGCTGGGCACCCCGCTCTCCACCATTGCCCTGGCTGCCAAGGAAATGCGTGCAGAGGTGCCGGCCGGTGGCGATCTGGCCGCCGATGTCGAACTGATCATCGAGCAGGCCGCCCGCTGCCGCGCCATCCTGGCCAAGTTGCGCAATCTGGGCAGCAAGGGCCAGGATCCGTTTGCCGCCGTGCCGCTCACCGATCTGCTGGCCGAAGTGGCCCGTCCGCATGAGGGCCGGGGCAAGGCGATCCTGTTCTACTTTGGGCCCGATGCCGGCAGTCCGCCGGTATTCACCCGCAGTGTCGGCCTGCTCTATGGGCTGGGTAATCTGATTGAAAACGCCACCGACTTCGCCCGCCAGACCGTGCGCATTGAGGCGGGTTGGGACCATGACAGCATTTCGGTGTCGATCACCGATGACGGCCCCGGCTTTGCGCCCGAACTGATTGCCCGGCTGGGCGAGCCCTATCTCACCAGCCGCCCGCGCGATCCGCACGGCCCTGACGCCAGCCAACCGGGGGGGCTGGGCCTGGGAGTGTTCATCGCCAAGACACTGCTTGAACGCACCGGGGCCCGGCTGGCCTTCCTCAATATTGCGCCCGAAGGCCATGCCCAGGTGCGGATTGTCTGGCCAAGGTCCGCAATCGCCGTATAGATCCAAGACAGCGCTTTTGACGTATCATTTGCAACAGCCTATGGAAAAGCCATGAGCACGATCGAAGAACTCCTGGCCACCGACCCGAGCTTGCTGCTGGTGGATGATGATGTAGCCTTTCTGCAGCGCCTCGAACGCGCCATGACGCGGCGTGGCTTTGATGTCCGCATCGCCGGCAGCGTTGCCGAAGGTCTGGCCGCCGTCGCCGAACTGCCCCCCGCCTATGCGGTGGTCGATCTGCGGCTCGAAGATGGCAATGGGCTGGAAGTGGTGTCGGCGCTGCATACCAGGCGCCCCGACGCCCGCGCGGTGGTGCTGACCGGCTATGGCAATATCGCCACCGCCGTCACCGCCGTCAAACTGGGCGCCGTCGACTATCTCTCCAAGCCCGCCGATGCCGACGATGTGATCAATGCGCTGCTGGCCACCGGTGCCGACAAGCCCGAGCCGCCGGAAAACCCGATGTCGGCCGATCGCGTGCGCTGGGAACACATCCAGCGTGTCTATGAGCTGTGCGACCGCAATGTCTCGGAGACCGCGCGCCGGCTCAATATGCACCGCCGTACCCTGCAGCGCATCCTGGCCAAGCGCGCGCCACGCTGAACTAGTCGGCAGCAAACAGCGTCTCGAAGCCACCAAAGATCATTCGGCCCATGTCATAGGGCATCTCCATTGCGCCCATCTCGGGGCTCTCAATCATCTTCTTCTGAACCGCCTCGCGCGTCGCCTTGTCGGGATACTCGATCCAGGAAAAGACAATCGCTTCGTCAGCCTTCGCTGCGACGGCTCGACGAAGATCGGTGATCTTGCCGTCCGGCACATCGTCCTCCCAGGTCTCCACAACGCGGGTGGCGCCCCACTCGAGGAACATCTTTGCGCCTGCACGGGCGGCCCGCAAATACGCCTCTCTGTTGGCCTTGGGCACGGCTGCCACGAATCCATCGACATAAGCCATTTTGCGATCTCCTTGTGTTGGCTTGCTTTTTGGGGCCACCATGGTGGGCCCGTCTCGACAACGACGAAGCAGTCGGGCTTATTTCGACTCACCAGCGACACAATCAGGAGCCTGCCATGACCGTCACCCTTCACTTCCACGGCGCGGCGGGCACGGTGACCGGCTCATGCTATCGGGTTGATCACCCCGGTGGGCATTTTCTGGTCGACTGTGGTCTGTTCCAGGGCAATCGCTCGGTGCGCGAGCTCAATCTCAAACCCACCCCTTTTGATGTGCAATCCATCGATTTCCTGCTGCTCACCCATGCTCATATCGACCATGTCGGCCTCTTGCCCAAGCTCTATGCCCAGGGCTGGAGCGGCCCGGCCTGGATGACCGAACCAACGGCCGGCCTGCTCGAATACATGCTGCCCGACAGCGCCGGGATTCAGGAGAGCGAGGCCGAACGCGAGACCCGCAAGCGCAGCCGGCGCGGCGATGAGCCGGTCAAGCCGCTCTATACGATGGGCGATGCCGACGAGGCCCTCAAGCACCGCAAGACCTGCGCCTATGAAACCTGGATCGAGCCTGGCCCCGGCGTGCGCGCCCGCTATTGGAATGCCGGCCACATCATCGGTTCGGCCTCTATCGAAATCGAGGTGATGGATGGCGACAAGCCGGTGCGGCTGCTGTTTTCGGGCGATATCGGGCCCGATGAGAAGGTGTTCTACAAGGAGCCCGATGCCCCGGCCGGCTTTGACTATATCGTCTGCGAATCCACCTATGGCGGGCGCGAGCGTGATGACTACACCCTGCTGCAGCGGCGTGACGCGCTCAAGGCCGAGATCAATGGCGCGCTGGGCCGTGGCGGCAATCTGGTGATCCCCACCTTTGCCGTCGAGCGCAGCCAGGAGCTGCTGCACGATATCGGCTACCTGATCAAGACCGGTGAAATCGATCCGAGCCTGGTGTTTCTCGATAGCCCGTTGGCCAGCAAGGTCACCGGTGTCTACCGCAAATACGCCAAGATGTTCGAAGACGTCGAACTGGGCGCCGACGAATTGTTCAACGATCCCCGCTTCCGCATCATCGAGGCCGTTGCCGACAGCCAGGCCATCAACTCGATCCGCGGCGGCGCCATCATCATGAGCGCCTCGGGCATGTGCGATGCCGGCCGCATCAAACATCACTTGCGGGCCAATCTGATCCGCCGCAACGCCACCGTGCTGTTCGTGGGCTATCAGGCCCCCGGCACGCTGGGCCATGTCATTCTGACCGGCGCCAAGCAAGCCCGCATCCATGGCAAACTGGTGCCGATCCGCGCCAATATCCGGGCGCTGGGGAACTACTCGGCCCATGCCGATCACACCGAACTCATGGAATGGATCTCGGCGCGCCTGCCCGCCCATGGCGCGATCTTTCTCAGCCATGGTGAGGATGAGGAGCGTCAGGCCCTGCGCGCGGCGATCATGGCCACCGGCATGGCCGGCGATCAGATCATCCTGCCCCAGCTCGATGACTATTTTGAGCTGACCGCTGCCGGCATTGCCGGCAAGGCGCAGGCCGAGACCAGACGCATTGATCCTCACCAGGTTCATTCCGATTGGCACAACGCCTTTTCCGATTTCACCATCCGGCTCAGCCAGCAGCTGCAGGCCAGCAGCGACGAAGACAAGCTCGCGCTGATGCGGGCGCTGCAGCAGCAGCTCTCGGCGCTGGGGGCCCCGCTCTCGCCGGGCCACAAGCGCACCCCGATTACCCCCGTGGAGAGCCAGTCCGTGGACGAATAGGGCGCAGACCCCGGCCAGCCGGCAGCGCAGAACCTACTGCGGGCCGGGGTCCATCAGCGCATGGATGCGGTCGGCACCCAGCCGGGCCAGCTTGAGCATCAACGCCTTGCGCCGTGCTGGCGCCAGCGGCGTATCGGGGCTATCGCGCAGAATGGCGCCATCATGGCCATCGGCCACGATCAGCCCCTCGCTCGCGGGAAAGATCGACGCGTCGAGCTCGGGCGGCTTGGCAAAGAAGAACTTGTCGGAGAATTCGCGATATTCCGGCCATTTCCGGTCGATCTGGAAGTCGATCAGGCTCGATTTGATTTCGACGATCCAGATTTCGCCCTTGGGCCCGACCGCCAGCACATCGGCCCGCCGGCCGCTCCTGAGTGTCACCTCGGCATAGCAGGCCATGTCATGGGACTGGCGCAGCATGCGCATCACCCCGCGCTGCACCCGCAGCGCGGTGGCCGATTGGCGCAGATCAACAATCGGGGGCAGCATGGACATGGCTAGCCCCGCGGTATGGCTGGCTCTGCCACGACCACCTTGACCGGACGCGAGCCGAGCGCGTTGGCTGCCACAAAGCTGACCAGCACCAGCGGCAGGCCGATGCCGAAGGCCCAGCGAATGCCGAAATGCTCGGCCACATAGCCCAGCAGCGGTGGCCCGAGCAGGAAGCCGACAAACGAGATCTGCGCCAGTGCCGCCACATTGACCGCCGCCGGACGATCGGTGCGCTGGGCTGCAGCCGACATGGCCAGCGGGAAGATCGCGCTGGTGCCGATGCCCATCAGCCCCAGACCGAGATAGGCCAGCCACTGATAGTCGCTGACAAATACCAATACCGTGCCGACGCCCAGAATGCCCAGCAGGACCCGCGCCACCATGGTCGGGCTCCAGCGATCAACAAAACTGTCGGCAAAAAAGCGGGTGATCGCCTGCGTGCCGGCGCCCAGCGCCACCGCAACGCCGGCCCAGAACGGATCGGCCAGGAACACGTCGCGCATATAGATGGCCGACCAGTCAATGCCGGCCCCCTCCATGATCACGGCTGAAAATGTCACGCAGACCAGTACCAGTATCGCTAGGCTCGGCCGGGCAAAGCGGGGGCCATTGTCCAAGGCTGCCGTGACGCGATGCTTGGCCGATTGGAACCGGCCCAGCACGACAATGGTGGCGACCGAAACGGCTGGCACCATGAGCGCCAGATGCAGCTGCGGCGACAGCCCGGCCTGGGCGACCAGGGCGCCCACCATGCCAGCGCCGAAAAAGCCGAAGCTCCAGAACGCATGGGCCCGGTTCATGATGCGAAAGCCCAGCGCGTGCTCGACCCGGTCGGCCTCCAGATTGATGATCAGCTCGATACAGCCAATGGTCATGCCCACCGGCACCAGCAGGATGAACAGCATCAGGGGCGAGGGCGCCCACACCGCCACCGCATAGAGCGCCGCCAGTAGCGGCAGGGCACTCAGCAGCACGCGGCGATAGCCAATGCGTTCCAGATAGGGGCCGGCAAAGGTCAGCGACAGCAGCGTGCCCAGGGCCGCGCCGACCAGCGACAGCCCCAGCGCGCCTTCGCCCACTCCCATGGCCTGCTGGATGGCCGGCAGGCGCGGATATATGCTGCCCATGCAAAACGAATAGATGAAGAAAGCTGCGAACACGCGAATTTGCGGCGGCATGGCAAGGCCGATAGTCATCTCGAACCACTCGTGAACAGAATGCCCGCACGCTATGCCAATTCGCCACACAGGGAAAGCGGCGGCGCAAACGTTTCACACCGCAGCAATAACGTTGCTGTCGTGCTGCTGTGCCTCAGGCACTGGCTGATTTGCGGCGTCCGGGCGGCCCGCTACCTCTAGCAGCCCCAGGCCTCGGCATCGGCCTGTCAGGATGAGGCCGTCCCGTTAAACAGCGCGCGCTGGTTCTGGATCAGCGCAGCGATCCGCTGACTGACCGCCCGCACCGCCGGGTCGTGCCGTTCTTCATGGTGACTGACCAGCCATTGCTCGGTTTCCAGCTCGCTGATCGGTGCCGCGATGCGGACCAGTTGGGGATCGCTGTCGCCGACAAAGCAGGGAAATACCGACATGCCCGCGCCATGCGCCCCCAGTTCCCGCACACTCATGGGATCATTGCCACGCACCGCGATCCGGTCGCCATGCCGCGCCTCGAGCCAGCGGGCCGAACGGGTATGGCCGCTTTCCCCGGCTATGCCGACGAAATAGCCGGCCTTGACGCCATTGATTATCTGGCGCCCCGAATAGATCGCGTATGCCACAGTGCCGATCAGGCGCCCCGCCAGCCATTGTTCGGTCGGGCGCTGATTGCGCAGACCCAGATCGGCATTGCGCCGGCCAATATCGACCTTCTGATTGCCCGTAACCAGTTCAAGCCCGAAGCGGTCCTCGACCTGCCAGAGCTGTTGGACATGCCGGGCCAGAAAGGCCGACGTCCAGGCGCCGGCCGAAACCCGCACAGCGCGTTCGCCAAACGTACCCTCCTTCCAGCGCCGCAGCGAGAGCATGGCGGCCTCGACATCCTCGGCCCGTGCCAGCAGATCTTCGCCCGCCTGGGTCAGCCGGTAGCCGCTCTGGCTGCGCACAAACAGCCGCTCGCCAATCTGGCGTTCCAATGTGCTGACCCGCCGCCCCAGCGTGGCGGCGCTCAACCCCGTCGTATCCGTAGCCGCACTCAATCCACCCAGACGCGCCACGGCCAGAAACAGCTTCAGGTCATCCCAGCTGAAATCCATTTTTCATTTCTGCAAAGAGCATTGCGAACTCAAACATAGCAAGTTTCTCTTCGAAACGGCAATATCGGATACGAGGCGCCGATATTGGAGCGCCCGCCTGCCAACCATCATTCGATTTATGAAAATGCCCCGCAACGGGTAGTTGCGCGCGCTGCAGGCCCTTGTCTGGAGACCCGAAATGCTTGTTAAGTTGATCCGCCACTTGCGCGATTGGTACCGGTATCGGCAAACCGTCCACTATCTCGAGATGCTTGATGACCACCTGCTAGATGATCTGGGGACCGAGCGGGACCAGATTGATTGCTTTGCCTGGCAGTCGGTCAGGCCCGCCATGCCGTGCGCACCAGAACGGGGCGCCTCCGGCCTGGAGACGCCCCGTCAAGGCAGTCGGTTTTGACTGCAGAAATTACAGCTGGCTGAGGCACACCGAGGTGACGCCGCGATTGCGGAAGCCCAGCTTGGTCGCGGCGGCTTTGGACAGGTCGATGATGCGCTTGCCGACAAACGGGCCGCGATCATTGATCGTCACTTCGATTTCACTGCCGGTGCGTTGATCGGTGACCTTGACCTTGGTGCCAAAGGGCAGCGAGCGATGGGCGGCGGTCATGGCGTTTTCATTGAAGATTTCGCCTGATGCGGCGGTCTTGCCATTAAAGCCTGGACCGTACCAGGAGGCGCCACCACACTGCGCATAGGCTGCAGACGAAACTGAGAACATAACTGCAGCAAGTGCGGCGATGGAGAGGTTTTTTCTAATCAAGACGGAGACTCACATAGTTGGTATTGGCCGCTGACTAATCGTGCCTGCGGGCCACAATGTGCCCGGATTGGCCACAACTGCCCTCAAGTCCGGAACTGTTGCAGATGGGCCGCAGTCATCGCCGCCATGTTCGCGCCATAGTCATGGTCGGCACGGCAATGTTGGAGAATATGAATCCGGCATTAACCAAATTGGCGGAATGCACAGGGTTGATTATCCGCATTGTCGGATTCATCTTTCGCACTGTGGCCCGCAAGCCACGGTTCCCGGCCGACTGCACCAGATGGCCGCTTTTCCGGGGTTCCCGGAAAAATCGGCAGCAGATTATTGCTGCGTCGGCCGTTCGTGGCGCGATTGTGGCAGGCTTTGGCCGTTTTCTCCGCCGGCGCTAACGCTTTGCCAATCTCTGGGGTGCCAGTGTGCGCCCGCTGGGGACGCAGACTACTATGATATTGAATTGGACACGCCGTGATCGTGTGCCGCGCGCAATCGCGCCGGCCGCGCTGAACGAACATCATGCAATCAAGAAAATTGGCCGCCTGTCGGTGATGTCCATTGCCGCACTGGCGCTTACCTGTGCCGTGCTATTGGCCACCGGCTTCCAGGTGCGCCTGCTTTACGAGCACGAAACCGCAGCGGCCGAGCATATCCGCGCCGCCAACGCGATTGACCTGGTCGTCGGCCGGTCCGGTCCGCTCAGGCAATCCGACGCCGCAATGATTGGCCGTATCGCGGGGTTGAACGGTGCGCATCTGTCGTCCGCCGCCCCCAGCGACCCCAACGCCCTGATGATTCCGCTGCTGGGCGAACAGAGTCTGTTCGGCAGCTATCTGGTGTGGGGCGAAAATCCCTTCGCCAACGACATGTTTCGGCACTTTGCCCCGATTCGCCTGCCGGTCGTGGCTGCGATGTTGTTGTTCGTTGCCGGCCTGATGCTGCATCTGCGCCGCTTGGTCGGCGATATAGAGCGGCAGCGCCGCCTGGCCCACCGACAATCGCGCACCGACGTGGTCACCGGGCTTGGCAACCGTCTGGCCCTCGACAGCACCATGGACGAACTGGGCACTGCGGCCATCCCGTTTGGCATCGTTATCCTGGACCTCGACCGGTTCAAGGCGGTCAATGACGCGCTGGGCCATGCCGCCGGTGATATAGTGTTGCGCACGGTGGGCCAACGCCTTGCCACCCTGCTCGGCCCTCAGGACCAGCTGGTGCGATTGGGGGGCGATGAATTCGTCATTGTGGCGGTCAGCACGCCCGGCGCCGATACCCTAGACCTGTTCGCACGGGAGTGCATTTTTGCCATCGAGCAGCCCATCGACCTGGCGGGCCGCACGGTGCGGATCGGCACAAGTATGGGCATTGTGGCAGCCGGCAGCAGCGATCTGCCGCCCGCCATCCTGCTCGGCGCAGCCGACGCCGCGCTCTATCGCGCCAAAGCCATGCAGGGCAGCAGCTTCCAGTTTGCTGGCGAGACCCACTCCGATCAGACGAGCTGGCACTTGCGCTGCGCCTAGTCGCGGTGTCCGCCGACCGCACGGGGCGCAGCGTTAGCCTGCATTGTGCAGCCGCGGCGCCTGCACCTGCAGTCCCGACCCGCTACCAACCCGCTCGACCAGCCCATGGGCGACCAGCGTCCTGAGGAACTTACCCTGACCGCTGAGCCGGGTGGCGAGGTCGGGCTCCGCGCTGATGATCGCCCTGGTCAATGCTGTGGGCGTGATTGGACCGTTGTGGCTGGCTAGCAGGACAAGCCGCCTCAGGCGGGCCAGTTCGCTCCTGTCCAAGATCGGCCCTGGAGCGGATTTGGCTGGCGTCGCTGTAATGGGCGGGGGGGCGCCGATGACGACGAAGCTCGAACACGCCACTCGGAACGATGCGGAGGGCTCGGCCTGCGCAAAGCCCAGCACCAACAGGCCCGCATCGCGCAGGCGCATTGCCAGCGGCGTGAAGTCCCGATCACGCGTCACCAGGGCGATAGCGTCGATCCTGGCCTGATGCACGATGTCCATCGCCTCAATGGTGAGCTTGATCTCGGCGCCATTCTTGCCCTTGCCCAGGCTGGGCTGCAGGACCAGGTCGATGCCACGATCCCGGCCGCAACCAATCCAGCCGGCGAGGCTGGCGGATGAGAAATCGCCCACTGCGCGCTTGATCTGCACAGTGCCCAGCGGCGCCAACGCGTCGAGTGCATTCAGTGCCGTTTCGCAATTGATGTTCTCGGCGTCGAACAACACCGCAATGCGCTTGTCAGCCATGGCAAATCCGTTAGTTGGCACGGATCAGCCTAACCAGGGCTATTAAAGGATCTCCGCTGCACGTGCCGAAAGTTTTAGCTATCGGCGTGCGCCCGGCGTCAGCCATGCAGCAATAGGTGTTCGCATTCCCCTCATTCCCGTCGTTTGGCCTGTCGAAAATGACTATCCTCGCTCGTCATATCCGCGAATGCAGCCGAGCTGGAGGTTAGTCATACCCCGACCTGGCCGCACCATCATTACACAGGACGTTTTGCATGACCCTCGATCTGCCTGATATTGTCTTTGCGCTGGCCCGGTTTCTGCTCGGTGGCGCCTTTCTGGTTTTTGGCATTCGCAACATCGCCAACCTTTCGGGCCTCACCCTCGCCCTGACGGCGCGCGGCATGATCCTGCCCCGCCTGTCGGCGACTATTGGCGTGGCACTGCAGATTGTTGGCGGCCTGCTGGTGGCCGTCGGCCCATTCGCGCTGATCGGCGGCGCTGCCTTGATTGTCTTCCTGATCTTCGCAACCGTGCTGTTCCACAATTTCTGGAGCTATTCCGGCGCGGAGCGGCTCACCCATCTCAATGCGACGATCATGAATCTGGGGCTCGTCGGCGCTTTCCTGCTGCCGATTGCGGCGATGCTCTGATTGCTTTGCGGGATGGTTCGCCATCCCGGTTTTCTCGCTCCGTGTCAGCGGCCCGCCGGCTTTGGCGTCAGCCCGTGCATGAACAACTGCTCCAGATAGCGGGCGGCATCCTCAAAGCGCCCCTCGCCATTGCGGCTGGGGCCCAGCACGGCCCGCACCTGCACATCGAAATCGGCATAGTGCTGGGTGGTCGCCCAGATCGAAAAAATCAGGTGATAGGGGTCGGTGCGGGCCAGCTTGCCCTCATCCATCCACCCCAGCAGTACTTGGGCCTTCTCGTCGACCAGATTTTTCAGGTCCAGCTCGATCATCTCGATGATGCGCGGCGCGCCCTGCAGCATTTCATTGGCAAACAGCCGGCTCTCGCGCGGGTAATCGCGCGCCATTTCCAGCTTGCGCCGAATATAGGAGCGAATTTCGGGGAAGGGGTCGCCGGTGGCATCCATTTCCTTGAGCGGCGCCAGCCAGGTCTCCAGCAGGGCGGCCATCAGCCGGCGGTGGATCTCTTCCTTGCGCGGAAAATAATACAGCAGATTGGGTTTGCTCATCCCCGCCACCTCGGCGATCTGGTCGATCGTGGCGCCGCGAAACCCGTGCATGGAAAACACCTCGAGCGCCGCCTCCAGGATCACGTCCTGTTTCTCGCGCTGAATGCGGGTCAACGGCCGGACTTTGCCATGCGGATGAGCCGCCGCCTTGGCCTCAGCCTTGTGCTGGCGCTTCGGCGCGGCGGTCGAATCGGCACTGCTCTTTTTGGTCGCCGGCATTTTTCGCCTTGCTAGAAAGTTTTGGAGTGCTAAGTTTTTTCCAACTGGTCAAAATTCAGAGCATTGCGCGCTCGCGTCAAGTGCCAATCGTGATCAGGCCGGAATAATGGGGAGCGAGATAGAAGTGTCCAATTCCAATACCGTGGTGCCAAACGATTTGAGCGCCTTCTGGATGCCGTTCACAGCCAATCGGCAATTCAAGAAGGCCCCTCGTATGCTGGTGGCCGCCAAGGACATGCACTACACCACCTCTGATGGCCGGCAGGTGCTTGATGGCACGGCCGGTCTGTGGTGCGTCAATGCCGGTCACGCCCGCCCCCGCATCGTCGAGGCCATTGCCAGGCAGGCCGCCGAACTCGATTACGCCCCGGCCTTCCAGATGGGTCATCCCAAGGCATTCGAGCTCGCCAATCGTATTGTTGATATTGCCCCCAACGGCCTCAATCACGTGCTGTTCACCAATTCGGGCTCCGAGTCGGTGGAAACCGCACTCAAGCTGGCCCTGGCCTATCATCGGGTCAAGGGCGAGGGCGCCCGTTCCCGGCTGATCGGCCGCGAGCGCGGCTATCACGGCGTCAATTTCGGCGGCATTTCGGTTGGCGGCATTGTCAGCAACCGCAAGATGTTCGGCTCGCTGCTGACCGGCGTCGATCATATGCCCCATACCCACAACCTGGCCAAAAACGCCTATTCCAAGGGTGTGCCCGAATACGGCACCGAACTGGCCGACGAGCTTGAGCGCATTGTCACCCTGCATGATGCCTCCACCATCGCCGCCGTCATCGTTGAACCCGTGGCCGGCTCCACCGGCGTGCTGATTCCCCCCATGGGCTATCTCAAGCGCCTGCGCGAAATCACCAGCAAGCACGGTATCCTGCTGATTTTTGATGAGGTCATTACCGGCTTTGGCCGTCTCGGCACCCCGTTTGGCGCGGATTATTTCGGCGTCACCCCCGATATCATGATCACCGCCAAGGGCCTGACCAATGGCGTCATTCCGATGGGCGCCGTGCTGGTGTCCTCGGAAATCCATGACGCGTTCATGCAGGGCCCCGAGCACATGATCGAATTTTTCCACGGTTATACCTATTCGGGCAATCCGATGGCCTCGGCCGCCGGTCTGGCCACGCTGGAAACCTATAAGGAAGAAGGTCTGCTGACCCGGGGAGCCGAATTGGCGCCGATCTTCCAGGATGCCCTGCATTCGCTCAAGGGCGAGCCGCATGTCATCGACATCCGCAATATTGGTCTGGTCGGCGCTGTCGAGCTTGATCCCATTGCCGGCGCCCCCACCAAGCGCGCCTTTTCGGCCTTCCTCAAATGTTATGAGGATGGCGTCCTGGTGCGGACCACCGGCGATATCATCGCCATGAGCCCGCCCCTGATCATTTCCGAAAGCCAGATCGGTGAACTGATCGACGGCGTCCGGGCAGCCCTGCGGAGCATCGACTGATGAACATTATTGAAAACGCCGTTGCCGGCAAACGCTATGTTTCCACCGGTCGTCGCGTGCCGGTGTTCAATCCGGCCACCGGCGAAGTCTCGGCCGAACTGCCGCTCTCGACGCTGAGCGAGCTCAACGCCGCCGTGGCCTCGGCCAAACAGGCGCAGGTGGCCTGGGGCAATACCCCGCCAATGAAGCGCGCCCGCGTGATGTTCAAGTTCAAGGCGCTGCTTGATCAATATGCCGACGACATGGCGCGCGAGATTTCGCGCGAACACGGCAAGGTGCATGACGATGCCCTGGGCGAAGTGGCCCGTGGCATCGACTGCGTCGATTACGCCTGCGGCATTCCCCAGCTGCTCAAGGGCGAATTCTCGCGCAATGTCGGGCCCTCGATCGACACCCATTCCGATCGCCAGCCGCTCGGCGTCGTGGCCGGCATCACCCCATTCAACTTCCCCGCCATGGTGCCGATGTGGATGTATCCAGCCGCCATCGCCTGCGGCAATGCCTTCATCCTCAAGCCCTCCGAGCGTGATCCCTCCGCCTCCATGCTGGCCTGGAACCTGTTCATGGAAGCCGGTCTGCCCGAGGGCATTCTCAATATCGTTCACGGCGACAAGGAAATGGTCGACGGCCTGCTCGACCACCCCGACGTCAAGGCGATCAGCTTTGTCGGCTCCACCCCGATCGCCGAATATGTCTATCAGCGCGGCACCAAGGCCGGTAAGCGCGTCCAGGCTCTCGGCGGCGCCAAGAACCACATGGTGATCCTGCCCGATGCCGATCTCGACCAGGTCGCTGATGCCCTGATGGGCGCCGGCTACGGTTCGGCCGGCGAACGCTGCATGGCCATTTCGGTCGCCGTGCCGGTGGGCAAGGAAACCGCCGATGCGCTGGTTGCCAAGCTCAAGCCGCGCGTCGAAAGTCTCAAGATCGGCCCGGCCACCGACAAGGACGCCGAAATGGGTCCGGTGGTCACCAAGATGCACCGCGACAAGATCATCGGCTATATCGACGCCGGTGTGGAGCAGGGCGCCGACCTCGTCGTCGACGGTCGGGGCTTCTCACTGCAGGGCTATGAAGACGGCTATTATGTCGGCGGCACGCTGTTCGACAATGTCACGCCCGACATGACCATCTACAAGGAAGAGATCTTCGGTCCCGTCCTCTCAGTGGTGCGCGCCAACACCTATAACGAGGCGGTCGACCTCATCAACGCGCACGAATATGCCAATGGCACCGCCATCTTCACCCGCGACGGCGACGCCGCCCGTGAATTCGCCGACAAGATCGAAGTGGGCATGGTCGGCATCAACGTCCCCATCCCCGTGCCGGTGGCCTACCACTCCTTCGGCGGCTGGAAGCGAAGCCTGTTTGGCGACCACGCCATCTACGGCCCCGAAGGCGTGCATTTCTATACGCGGCTCAAAACCGTCACCACCCGCTGGCCCGCCGGCATCAAGGGCGGCGCCGAATTCAGCTTCCCCAGCGTCAAATAGGAGAGCGCCATGTCGGCCCCAGGAGAAAACCTTCGCATCAATGGCGACCGCCTCTGGGACAGCATCATGGAGATGGCCAGGATTGGTCCCGGCATTGCCGGGGGCAATAACCGCCAGACCCTGACTGATGAAGACAGTGAGGGGCGGCACCTGTTCAAGCGCTGGTGCGACGATGCGGGCCTCACTATGGGCGTTGACCAGATGGGCACCATGTTCATGACCCGCCCGGGCACCGATGCCGGTGCGCTGCCGGTCTATGTCGGCAGCCACCTCGATACCCAGCCCACTGGCGGCAAATATGATGGCGTGCTCGGCGTGCTGGCGGGGCTCGAAATTGTCCGCAGCCTGAACGATCTGGGCATCAAGACCCGCCACCCGATTGTCGTCACCAACTGGACCAATGAGGAAGGCGCCCGCTTCGCGCCAGCCATGCTGGCTTCGGGTGTCTTTGCCGGGGTGCACACCCAAGATTATGCCTATGCCCGTCAGGATCAGGAGGGCAAGAGCTTCGGCGACGAACTCGCCCGCATCGGCTGGCGCGGTGAGGAAACCGTCGGCGCGCGCAAGATGCACGCCTATTTCGAATATCACATCGAGCAGGGTCCCATTCTGGAAGCCGAGAACAAGCAGATCGGCGTCGTCACCCATGGCCAGGGTCTGTGGTGGCTCGAATTCACCCTGACCGGCAAGGAAGCCCATACCGGCTCAACGCCGATGAACATGCGCGTCAATGCCGGCCTAGCCATGGCCCGCATTCTCGAAATGGTCCAGGAAGTGGCGATGGCGCACCAGCCCGGCGCCGTGGGTGGGGTGGGGCAGATGAAATTTACCCCCAATTCGCGCAATGTGCTGCCCGGCGCGGTGGTGTTCACCGTCGACATCCGCTCGCCGGAGCTGAGCAAGCTGACCAGCATGCGCAGCCAGATCGAAGCCAAGGCGCAGGCCATATGTGCCGAACTCGGCGTCGGCTACGCCATGGAGGCGGTCGGCCATTTCGACCCCGTCGCCTTTGATCCAACCCTGGTGGGTCGCGTCCGCGCCGCCGCCGAAAAGCTCGGCTATAGCCATATGGACCTGATTTCCGGCGCTGGCCACGACGCCTGCTGGGCCAACAAGGTTGCGCCGAGCACCATGGTGATGTGCCCCTGTGTCGGCGGCCTCAGCCATAACGAAGCCGAGGAGATTTCCCTGCAATGGGCCACCGCCGGCGCTGACGTGCTGTTCCATGCCGTGCTCGAAACGGCGGAGATCGTGGCCTGACAGGGGACTGAAGCAAACAACGATCGGCATTGCCAGTGACCAAGGAGGGGCGCTGACCATTGCGGGCACGAGACTGGCACCAAACTTGCAAGTAAATTGCAGACAGCCAACGCCGGGCCCAGTAGCCGGAACCGACAGATATTACGACTAGGGAGTGAGCAAAAAATGGGCAGTACTGTCATCAAGAATGGCACCGTCGTCACCGCCGACCTGACCTACAAGGCCGACGTGAAGATTGAGGGCGAGGTGATTGTCGACATCGGGCCCAACCTCAGCGGCGACGCCGTCATAGACGCTACCGGCTGTTACATCATGCCCGGGGGGATAGACCCCCATACGCATTTGGAGATGCCCTTCATGGGCACCTATTCGACCGATGACTTTGAATCGGGCACCCGCGCGGCGCTGTCCGGCGGCACCACCATGGTGGTGGATTTCTGCCTGCCCAGTCCCGGCCAGAGCCTGCTCGAAGCATTGCAGATGTGGGACAACAAATCGGGCAAGGCCAGCGCCGACTACTCCTTCCACATGGCCATTACCTGGTGGGACGAACAGGTCTGGCGCGAGATGGACGAAGTGGTCAAGCGCGGCATCACCAGCTTCAAGCACTTCATGGCCTATAAGGGCGCGCTGATGGTCAATGATGACGAACTGTTCGCATCATTTCAGCGCTGTGCCGACCTTGGCGCGCTGCCGCTGGTGCATGCCGAAAATGGCGACGTCGTCGCGGCCATGACCGCCAAATTGCTGGCCGAGGGTAATAATGGCCCTGAGGCGCACGCCTATTCCCGCCCGCCAGAGGTCGAAGGCGAGGCCACCAATCGCGCCATCATGATCGCCGACATGGCCGGCGTGCCGCTCTATGTCGTGCATGTCTCGAGCGAACAGGCGCACGAGGCGATCCGCCGCGCCCGGCAAAAGGGCATGCGCGTCTATGGCGAACCGCTGGTGCAGCATTTGACGCTGGATGACAGCGAATATGCCAACCCCGATTGGGACCACGCCGCGGGCCGGGTGATGTCGCCGCCCTTCCGCAACAAGCTGCATCAGGATTCGCTGTGGGCCGGTCTGCAATCCGGCTCGCTCTCGGTGGTCGCCACCGATCACTGCGCCTTCACCATTGCGCAGAAGCGCCATGGCATTGGCGATTTTTCCAAGATCCCCAACGGCACTGGCGGCCTTGAAGATCGCCTTGCCGTGCTGTGGAGTCGCGGCGTCAATACCGGCCGGCTGACCATGAACGAGTTCGTCGCTGTCACCTCGACCAATATTGCCAAGATTCTCAACCTCTACCCCAAAAAGGGTGCGGTTCTCGTCGGCGCCGATGCCGATCTGGTGGTGTGGGATCCGGCGCGCAAGAAGACGGTGTCGGCCGCCACGCAGCAATCGGCCATCGACTACAATGTGTTCGAAGGGTTCGAACTGACCGGACTGCCACGCTTCGTGCTGACCCGCGGCCAGGTCGCCGTCATCGAAAACGAGATGCATCATCAGTCCGGTCATGGAAAGTTTGTCGCCCGCGAGGCGAAGAACCCTGTGAATCAGGCCCTTAGCCAGTGGAAAGACATCGTCGCGCCGCGCAAGGTGCAGCGGTCGGGCATTCCGGCCTCGGGGGTTTAATGTCAGTGCAGACCACGCCAGGCGACGCCGTTGTCGCGGCCAACAATCTTGGGCTCACCTTTCCGACCAATGATGGCGATGTTGTTGCGCTCAGCGACGTCAATCTGACCATCAACAAGGGCGAGTTCGTTTCCTTCATCGGCCCTTCGGGCTGCGGCAAGACGACGTTTCTGCGCACTATTGCCGATCTGGAGCAGCCCACTTCGGGGACCCTGACCATCAATGGCCAGAGCCCTGAAGCGGCCCGCCGCGCCCGCGCCTATGGCTATGTGTTTCAGGCGCCCGCGCTCTATCCCTGGCGCACCATTGCCAAGAATATTGCCCTGCCGCTCGAAATCATGGGGCACGGCTCGGCTGAGCAGGCCGAGCGCGTTGCCCGCACCATGGATCTGGTCAATCTGGCCGGTTTTGAACAGAAATATCCCTGGCAGCTCTCGGGTGGCATGCAGCAGCGCGCCTCCATCGCCCGCGCGCTGGCGTTCGACGCCGATCTGCTGCTGATGGATGAGCCCTTCGGCGCGCTGGATGAAATCGTCCGCGACCACCTCAATTCCGAATTGCTGAAATTGTGGGCGCGTACCCAGAAAACCATCTGCTTTGTCACCCATTCCATTCCCGAGGCGGTCTATCTCTCGACCCGGATTGTGGTGATGTCGCCGCGCCCTGGCCGGGTGATCGACATCATCGAATCCGATCTGCCAGCCGAACGGCCGCTCGACATGCGCGAGACGCCTGAGTTCCTTGCCATCGCCGCGCGGGTGCGGGAGGGGTTGCGAGCCGGGCATTCCTATGACGAGGATCACGTTTGACCCGCGCCCTGCCCATTCTCACCGTGCTGCTGGCCATCGTCGTCATCTGGTACGCCGCCGCCATCGGCATGAACACGCCGTGGCAGAACACGCTGAACACCCGCGCCGGACTCACCGATCTGCCCTTCACCGACTTTGCCCTGCAGACCTGGGCGCAGGATCGGCCGCTCCTGCCGGCACCGCATCAGGTGATCGGCGAAATCTGGAACGCCACCGTGGCGCTGGAGCTGACCTCCAAGCGTTCGCTGGCCTATCACGGCTGGATCACCCTCTCCTCCACCCTGCTGGGCTTCGTGCTGGGCACGGCGCTCGGCGTCGCCCTGGCCGTCATCATTGTGCACAATGAAGCGGCCAATCGCTCGCTAATGCCCTGGATCATTGCCAGCCAGACCATCCCCATCCTGGCCATCGCGCCCATGGTGGTGGTGGGGCTGGGCTCGATCGGCATCACCGGCACCGTGCCGCGCGCGCTGATCTCGATGTATCTCAGTTTCTTCCCGGTCGTGGTCGGCATGGTCAAGGGCCTGCGTTCGCCCGAAGCCATTCAGTTCGATCTGATGCGCACCTATGATGCCTCGCCCTGGCAGACCTTCTGGAAACTGCGCTGGCCCGCTGCCATGCCCATGCTGTTCGCCTCGATGAAGGTGGGCATTGCCATTTCGCTGGTCGGCGCGGTGGTCAGTGAACTCTCCAATGCCGCCGGTGGGGGCCTTGGCGTCCGCCTGCTCACCGGCTCCTACAATGGCCAGACCATCCAGATCTGGGCTGCCCTGTTCATCGCTGCGGCGCTTGCCGCGGTGCTGGTGATGCTCGTCGGTGCGGCCGAGCGGCTGGTCAATGCCCGCATGGGGGTGCGCGCATGAGCCAGTTGCAGTTCTTTCTCGCGCTCATCGCCGGCGGGCTTTCCGCTATCGCCCTGGCCCTCAGCCTCATCACGCCGTTTGAACAGGGGCTCCTGCTCAAGGCGTTCCTCGCGCTCGGCGTCGTGTCGCTGCTGCGCTTCGTTGTCCCCATGGGACCATGGGTCGATGGCGTCCTGGCCGTGCTCGGCGCTACCGCCCTGCTGACCAGCCTGGAAGTCTTTGCCCCGGCGCCACCCTATTTCTGGCTGGCGCTGACCGTGACCTGGCTGTTTGCCTGGCTGTTCGTCGAACGCCTCAGCCACACCCTCGCTCCCCGGCTCTCCGACAATGCGGGGCTTGGCTTGCTCATCCCGGTGATGTTTGGAGCGGCCCTGCTGGTGGTCTGGGAAGTGGTGACGCGCGGCGCCAATGTGCCGCCCGTGCTGCTGCCCGCCCCATCGATGATCGGGGCGCAACTGGTCAATTCGGCACCGATCCTGTGGGCCGATTTCGTGCAGACCTTCATCAAGTCGGTGCTGCCGGGCTACGCCATCGGGTGCCTCTCGGGCCTGGCCGTCGCCATCCTCGTCGACCGCTCCCCCTTCCTCAAGGCCGGGCTCCTGCCCATCGGCAATTTCATGTCGGCCCTGCCCATCATCGGCATCGCGCCGATCATGGTCATGTGGTTCGGCTTTGATTGGCAATCCAAGGCCGCCGTCGTGGTGGCGATGACCTTCTTTCCCATGCTGGTCAACACCGTGGCAGGCCTTAATGCCAGTTCCGCCATCGAGCGTGACCTGATGCGCACCTATGCCGCCAATTACTGGCAAACCCTTATGAAGTTGCGGCTTCCCGCTGCGGGCCCCTTCATATTCAACGCCCTCAAGATCAACTCGACTCTGGCCTTGATCGGCGCAATCGTAGCGGAATTCTTCGGGACGCCCGTTGTGGGAATGGGCTTCCGAATTTCTACAGGCGTTGGCCGGTTGGCCATCGATCTGGTCTGGGCAGAGATCGCCGTTGCTGCGATCGCGGGGTCTGCCTTCTACGGGGTGATCGCCCTCATCGAAAGGGGCGTCACCTTCTGGCATCCGTCTGTCCGTGGTGGACGGGCGTAACAGGGAAAAGGGAACGACAATGAACAAAATTATCGGAGGTCTGCTCGTGAGCGCCCTGGCGCTTTCGACCACGCCCGCATTCGCGCAGGACGCGCTGACACTGCAGCTCAAATGGGTCACCCAGGCCCAGTTCGCTGGCTATCTGGTTGCCGAGTCCAAGGGTTTTTATGACGAGGAAAACCTTGACGTCACCGTGCTGGCTGGCGGTCCCAACATCGCCCCCGAGCAGGTGATCGCCGGCGGCGGCGCCGACATCATCGTCACCTGGATGGCAGCGGGCATGGCCGCCCGCGAAAATGGTGTGCCACTGGTCAATATCGCCCAACCGTTCAAGCGCTCGGGCCTGATGATGATCTGCCCGACCGAAACCGAGATCAAGACGGTTGCCGACTTTCCGGGCCACACTTTGGGCGTCTGGTTTTTCGGCAACGAATACCCGTTCTTTGCCTGGATGAACAAGGAAGGCCTGGCTACCGATGGCTCGGAAGGCGGCGTTACCGTGCTGCAGCAGAGCTTTGACATCCAGCCGATGATCCAGGGCCAGGCCGATTGCATCTCGGTCATGACCTATAATGAATACGGGCAGGCGCTCGATGCCGGCTACGGACCGGACAATCTGACCATCTTCAACTATACCGAAATGGGCAATGACCTGCTTGAAGACGGCCTCTACGTCATGGAAGAAAGCCTGGATGATCCGGCCAAGGTTGACGCCTATACCCGCTTCGTCCGCGCCTCGATGAAGGGCTGGGCCTATGCCGCCGAGAACCCCGAAGAAGCGGCCCAGATCGTCGTTGACATGGACGATACCGGCGCGGCAATGCTCGACCATCAGCTCTATATGGCCAAGGAAGTCGCCAAGCTGGTCGATCCGACCGATCCCGCGCTCGACATCGCAACCTATGAGCGCACGGTACAGGCCCTGATCGATCAGTCCATCATCAAGGAGCAGCCGGAAGGCGCTTACACCACCGTCGTTACCGACGCGCTGAAGTAAGTCCTATCAATCACTTGAAGACAGGAGGCGGGGAGCAATCCCCGCCTTTTTGTTTGCCTTGTTCTGCACATATTTGCGGCAGGCGGGGAACGATTCCGCTCACGCCATGTTGATAGGTCACCTGCTTAACTCAACAAGGCAATTGCAATGAACTCGATCATTTATCTCGTCGGCCTCGTCGTTGTGGTCATGGCCATCCTGTCATTCATCGGTCTGGCTTGAGCCTGTCATGGCCCATGCGAACACCATAAATTTCAGGAGCAGCCATTATGAGCATTGATGCGCCCGCGGGCGTCGCCGTTATCGAAACTTCCGTCGCCGAGCGTGACCAGTCGAGCTATGTCGACTGGCCTGCCATTATTGCCGGCATTGTGCTGGCCACGGCCATCAGCGTCGTGCTGATCAGCTTTGGCTCGGCCGTTGGCCTGAACTTCCTTGACTTCGGCTATGGCACGGGCGTCAACCCGATCGTGGTCGGCATTGTCGCAGCCAGCTGGTTCCTCTGGGTGCAGATTTCCAGCTTCATGGCTGGCGGCTATCTGACCGGTCGCCTGCGTCGCCGGCATTTCGATGCCAGTGAAGACGAGAGCGATCTGCGTGATGGCGCCCATGGCCTGCTGGTTTGGGGTGGCGCCGCGCTGCTCGGCACCATGATCGCCGTTGGCGGCATTGGGGCGGTCGCCTCTACGGCCGGCAATATTGCAGCCACGGCCACCAATGCGGCTGAAGGCCCGGCCGATGTCCTCGATCCAAACGCCTATTTCGTTGATACCATGTTCCGCTCCAATCAGCCGGTTGAAGCCATGGTGGCGCGCGAAGAAGCCACTAGGATATTTGCTCGGGCTGCCCTTGACGACGGTACCTTTGCTGACGCTGATCGTGCCTACCTGGCCAATATTGTCGCCGCCAATACCGGGATTGCGCCTGCTGAAGCCCAGACCCGCGTCGACCAGGCCATCGCCAATGTCGAAGCTGCCCGGCAGGAGGCCATCGAGGCCGCGCGGATCGCCCGCAACACCGGCATCATTGGTGCCTTCCTGCTGGCCGCCTCGCTGCTGATCTCGGCTATCGGCGCTTATTGGGCTGCCCAGAAGGGTGGCAACCACCGCGACAATAACAGCGTCTTTGCTGACGTATTCCGTCGGTTCTAGGGAAAGGAAAGCAGATGTTTCGAGGTATTGGACTCTGGCTGCTCGGCGTGCCGATCTGGCTGATCATCATCATCATCTTTTTCATCAACTAGAAGACGATCAATGATTCAAAAAGGCGGGGCGCCAGCTCCGCCTTTTTTCTCGTTCAGTTGAACACGCGTTTGGGGCGGAACTGGCCAAACTCGACCCAGCCGGTTGCCAGCACGTCGCCCTTGAAACTGGCCCAGCACTCATCCACGCTCACCGGCGAACCGGCCCCGGTCAGCAGCACAGTATTGCCATGGCGTACGGCGCTGGCCTGCAGCGCGTCGAGCCGGATTTCCGGCAGATCGCCAAAGCCCGACCATACCGGCTGCAGCAAGGCGTCGCGCGCTGCCCCGTCCAGCGCCTCAAGCTGCTCTATGGTCACGGCATCTTCATCGGTAAATGGCCCCACGGCGGCGCGATGCAGCATGCTGACATGACCGCGCGTGCCCAGTGCCTCGCCAATGTCGCGGGCCAATGAGCGCACATAGGTACCCTTGCCGCAGGTGACCTCCAGAATGCTGCTTTCGCTGCCATGCTCGATCAATTCAATGGCATCCACATCAATCTCGCGCGGCGGCAGATCGACCGCTTCGCCGGCCCGCGCCAGATCATAGGCGCGCTCGCCATCGATCTTGAGCGCCGAAAAAATCGGTGGCCGCTGCATGATGGTGCCGACAAATTGCGGCAACACCGCCTCCAGTGCCGCCCGATCGGGCCGCCTATCGGAGGTGGCGATCACCGCGCCTTCAGTGTCGTCCGTGGTGGTGGCGCTGCCCCAGGCAATGGCAAAGCGATAGATCTTGGTGCCGTCCTGCACCTGCGGCACCGCCTTGGTCGCCTCGCCCAGCGCAATCGGCAGAATGCCGGTCGCCAGCGGGTCCAGCGTACCGGCATGGCCCGCCTTGGCCGCGCTGAACAGCCAGCGCACCTTGCCCACCGCCTGGGTGGACGTCATGTCATAGGGCTTGTTGAGCACTACCCAGCCGGAAATCGCGCGTTTGACGCGTTTGGGGGCGCTCAATCGGTCTCGCCATCATCGTCGGCGAGGTCGCGCTTGACCTTTTCGGAGCGCAGCAGCGCGTCTATACGCCCGGCTTCCTCAAATGTCTCGTCAACGAAGAACCGCACTTCGGGCGCAAATTTGACGTTCAGCGCGGGCGAGACCCGGCCGCGCACATATTTGCGGTGTCGGTTCAGTGCCGCGACGATTTCCTCGGCATGCTGGCCGCCCAGCGGCATGATGTAGACATTGGCCAGCTTGAGATCGGAGCTCATGCGCACTTCGGGCACGGTGATCACCGTGCCGCGCAGGGCATCATCATCAATGTCGCCGCGGGCGAAGATGTCCGCCATCGCGTGGCGGACCAGTTCACCCATGCGCAGCGAGCGCTGGGTCGGGCCGGAAAATTTGTTGTCTTTGCTCATGGGAGCGAATTAGGCCCTCGCTGCCTTCCCGTCAATCGGTGAGGACGCGCGTGGCATGGCTCCCCAACCACTTGTTACCGCCCTTGAGCCTTGTGCGGTAAATTTCGTCAATGCCGGCGCGTCCGCCCGCCATCATGGCGCTATGCTCCTAGGGCAGTACCCGGTGTGGCGGCTGGTGACCGTCCATGAAGGCCCTGATATTGACGATCACCGTCTCGCCCATCTCCACCCGTGCTTCCAGCGTTGCCGAAGCCATATGGGCAGTCAGCACAACCTTGTTCTCCTCGGCCAGCGCCAGCAGGCGCGGATTGATGCCGTTCTTGTTCTCGAACACGTCCAGCGCCGCGCCACTGAGATGGCCGGATTCGATCTCGGCCACCAGGGCAGTTTCATCGATCAGCTCGGGTCGGCTGACATTGACCACAAAGCTGCCTGGCTTCATCCGGGCTAGCCGGTCTGCCGAGAGCAGATGAAAGGTCTCTCTGGTGTGGGGAGTGTGCAGCGAGACAATGTCCACTGCAGCGATCATCGCATCCAGATCAGGCCAATAGGTCGCCTCCAGCGGCTCTTCAATGGCGGGCGGGCGGCGATTGCGCGAATAATAGTGGATGTTCAGCCCGAACGCCTTGGCCCGCTGCGCCACTGCCGTGCCGATCCGCCCCATGCCGATTATGCCCAGCGCCTTGCCGCGCAACCGGTGGCCCAGCATCGAGGTGGGTGACCAGCCGGCCCAGATCCCGTCGCGCACCAGCATCTGTGTGCCTTCCACCAGCCGGCGCGGTAGCGCCAGCATCAGCACCATGGCCATATCGGCCGTGTCTTCGGTCAGCACCGAGGGCGTGTTGGTCACGGTGAGGCCGGCAGCCCAGGCGGCCTCGACATCGATATTGTCGATGCCATTGCCGAACTGGGCAATCAGCCGGACGCTCTTGGGCAGCCGGGCAATCAGCCGTGCGTCGATCTTGTCGGTGATCGAACAGACCAGCACGTCCTTGCCCGCCAGGCCGTCGATGATGTCGTCGGCCGTCAGTGTGACATCGCCATCATTGATGTCAGTCTCGAACAGCGTCGCCATCCGGGCCTCGATGGTCTCGGGCAGGCGTCGCGTCACCAGGATTTTGGGTTTGTGGCTGGCCATACGGTTCCGGAATGGGGTCGCCGGGGTGTGGAAAACCTCCCCCTTCAGCGACCATTAAGGTTCATGGGGTACTGATAGGGCAATTCGATTTTATCTGCAAAGCCATGTTTGATCAGCCCCCTCATGGCGGCTTTGACCGTCATTTCCAGCGTCTTGCCCGTTCGATCGCCCTGCTAATGCTGGCGTTGCTGCCGGCTGTCCCGTCGGCGCTGGCCCAATCGGGCAATCCCAGCGGCCTGCCGCTGCCACGCTTTGCCACCACCCGCTCCGAGCCGATCAATGTCCGCGTCGGCCCCGGCACCAAATATGAAGTGGCCTGGACCTATCTGAAATCGGTCATTCCGGTCGAGATCGTCCAGGAATTCGACACTTGGCGCAAAATCCGCGATGTCGATGGTGCCGAAGGCTGGGTGCACCAGAACCTGCTCTCGGGCACCCGCGCCGGCTATGCCACGCCGCTGCTGGCCAATGGCGAGGTCGCCCTGCGCGCCAGCCCGTCCGACAGCGCCGAGCTGCGCGCTCGTCTGGGCGCCGGCTTCAAGGTCATCATCAAGCAGTGCGATGCCGTCTGGTGCGACGTCACCGCCAGCCGGCAGGACGACAATGCCCGCTCTGCCAGCTATTCCGGCCATGTGCGTCAGGAAGAGCTCTGGGGTGTCTACCCCGACGAGCAGTTCGACTAATCCAGTTCCGCCAGCGCGTTGGCGCTCTGGCGTGCCACCCGCAGATCATTGTCCTGCTTGGGGCAGCTGGCGCAGAGCCGGTCTGAATCGATCAGGTAGTCGAGGCAACAGCCCTTGCGCTTGACGATCAGCAATTCGCGTCCGTCCGGGGCCACGATGGTTTCGAGTGTTCCCTGTCCACTCAATGCCAGCGCCGCCAGCCATTGGTCGCAATAGCCGCGGATCATCGCGACCGGCAGATCGCGCTGCCGCTGGCTCAGCCAAACCATCAGGCTGAGCATGCGGTCCGCCAGCAGTCGCTTGGCGGGCAGGGGGCGCAGCTTGGCCAGCGCATTGACCTCCTCGAGCAATTGCGCCGTCATGGTGTTGAGCTGGCTACTGGTCGCGGCGATGCGAGCGGCGACATCGCCCTCGCGCTGCTCCCCCGGCAGCAGCCGGTAGCCATTGACATGGATCCCGCGTCGCTGCTGGCTCAACCCACCCAGATCTGGCACGGCGCCGTGGATGTGGGTGGCGATCACCGCCAGATAGGCAGGCTGCCAGATCAGATTGGTCCATAGCCGCACAGCCCAGAAGGCCGGGCCGGCTGCAGGATAAGTCACGGCCAGCGCCTGGTGCAGCTGGGCCATGAAGTCGGCATTGTCGCCGCCGGGCTGGTACCAGCCCGCGCGGGCCGGGCCGGGTTCACCCTGCATGAAGCCCGTCATTTGCGCCGCCGTCGCGATCAGCCGCGTCGTGGCAGTGTCGGCATCATTGGGGGCAAACAGAAAGGAGCGGACCATGCCTGCTTCTAGCGCCGCTGCAGCAAAGAAAAAAGCCCGCCCGGTGTCACACGGTCGGACCAATTTGCTGGCGCTGGCGCCACTTTTGCCAAAAACGCCTTAGAGCGCGCCGCGTGCCGCCGCGATGGTGGCGCGCACTGCCTCGGTATCGGTCACCGTCACCTCATATTCGCGCTCAATGGCGGTGCCGCCCATGCCGACATGGGGATTGCGGAAGGTCATGCCGCTCTTGAGCGTCTTGAGCGCGGCAAAGTGCATTTCGTCCACGCCGGTCTCGCGCCGCACCTGGGCAATCGTGTCGGCATCCAGCCCACCACAGGCCATGATGACAATGCGCCCATCGGCAATCGCCATGCAGTCCTTGAGAATTTCGCTGCCCTCGATCGCCGTATCGCGCTGGCCGCTGGTCAGCACCCGATCAACCCCGCAGGCGATCAGTGCCTCAAGCGCCGCGCGATACTCTGCTGTCATGTCAAAGGCGCGGTGGCAGGTCACCGCCATCGGTCGCGCCGCCGCAACCAGGGCGGCAGTCCGCTCCTCGTCGATACGACCATCGCTCGTCAGACAGCCAATCACCACGCCGGCGACATTGCCCATCTCGCGCAGCGCCGCGATGTCCGCGAGCATGCTGTTGAACTCGACCTCTGAATAGAGGAAGTCCCCGCCGCGCGGCCGGATGATGACGTGAAACGGAATGGTCGCGACCTGCAGCGCCTCGCGCACCACGCCCAGGCTGGGCGTCAATCCACCTTCGATCAGGCTGGCGCACAGCTCCACCCGGTCCGCCCCGGCATTTTGGGCGGCGATCAGGCCATCAGTGCCTTCGACGCAGATCTCGATCTTGAACGGCGACTTGCGCATAACTGGTCTCCAATTGGTATTGTATTGGATAGTGAACCACGCCGCTGCGGGCAAGCCGGAAAATTGCTGTTGACAATCCGTATTACTGTGGTAGTTGTATGGCACACTATATAGGCAATACACATGGATGAGTTTCACACCAGCCAGCCGATCTTCGTGCAGATCCGGCAGCGGCTGGCCGAGATGATCCTGCGCGGCAACGTGGCAGAAGGCGAGGCCCTACCCTCGGTGCGCCAGATTGCCGCCGATCTGTCGGTCAATCCGCTGACGGTCACCAAGGCCTTCGATGCTCTGGTGGAAATTGGTGTGGTCGAAAAACGCAGGGGACTAGGGATGTTCGTAAAGCCGGGTGCGCGCGCCCAATTGCTGACCCATGAGCGCGAGAAATTTCTGCTGCAGGACTGGCCCCGCATTGCCGCCCAGATCAAGGCGCTCGAGCTTGATCTCAACACGCTCCTCAAACCCATCAATGATGATCAGGTGCACAACCATGAATGAGCTTACCCTTGATCCCGCACCGCCCAGTGGTGAGCCTATTGTCACGGCCCGCGGGTTGCGCAAGAGCTTTGGCCGCAAGGAGGTCCTGCACGGCCTTGATTTCGATATTCCCGCCGGGCGGATCTATGGGCTGATCGGCCACAACGGTGCCGGCAAGACCACCGCGCTCAACGCCATGCTGGGCCTGACCGATTGCCAGGGCACCATTCGGGTGCTGGGCGAAGACCCTTTTGCCCGGCGCGCCAAGCTGATGGAAAACGTCGCCTTCATCTCCGACGTCGCCAGCCTGCCGCGCTTTCTGCGGGTGCGCGAACTGTTCGCCCTGCTCAGCAATATTCATCCCAATTTCAGCCAGGACAAGGCGCGCGGTTTTCTCGAGGGCACCGACATCAAGCCCGAAATGAAGGTCAAGCACCTCAGCAAGGGCATGATTGCCCAGCTGCATCTGGCGGTGGTCATGGCCATCGACGCCAAGCTGCTGGTGCTCGATGAGCCCACGCTGGGGCTCGACATCACCTATCGCAAGCGCTTCTATCGCCGCCTGCTCGAAGACTACATGACCGAGGAGCGCACCCTGCTCATCACTACCCATCAGGTGGACGAGATCGAGTTCATGCTCTCCGACATCATGTTCATCCGCGATGGTGATCTGGTGCTGCACATGCAGATGGAAACCGTCAACGACAAGTTCACCCAGCTGGTGGTCACCGATCCGGCGCAACTGGCGTCAGCCCGTGCCCTCAAACCGGTTTTTGAGGAAACCCGTTTCGGCCAGACCGTGCTGATCTTTGATGGCGTGCCCCGCGCCCAGCTCGAGCCGCTCGGTGCGCTGTCGACACCCACCCTGTCTGACCTGTTCGTCGCCCTGATGCAGCGGCCAACCGCGAACCCGGAGCCCGCTCGATGAAAGCTTTCACTGCGCTGATGCATCGCGAATTCATCGAACACAAGGGGGCGTTTTTCCTCGGCCCCATGCTGTTGCTGGCCGTGCTGTTCGGTCTCACCATTCTGGCTTTCACCGTCGGGCGGGTCGATGTGCACCTGTCGGGTGCCCTGTTCACCGTCGCGCCGCTGATCATCTACGAAATGGGCTTTTTCGGGCTGGGCTTTGCCTGGTCACTCTATCTGGCGGTGACCCTGTTCTTCTACTGTGCCGATGGATTTGCTGCCGACAAGCGCAACAATGCCATGCTGTTCTGGAAGTCCATGCCGGTCACCGATTTCAAGATCCTGCTCAGTAAGCTGACGGCTGCCGTGACCATTCTGCCCGGCGTGGTGTTCGGCCTCGCTTTGCTCAGCGGCGTCCTGCTGTTCGGCGTGGCCTTTGCCACCATGTCAATCAATGGCACGGCCAGCGTCGGGACGCTGGGGGCGATTGCTGGCATCTATGGCAATGTGGCGCTCACCCTGTTCACCGCCCTGATTGCTGCCCTGCTCTGGTATCTGCCGGTGATGGCGCTGGTGGGCGCTATTGCCGCTGCCATTGGTCGCTGGGCCATCCCCATTGCGCTGCTGCTGCCCACGTTGATCTCGACCCTGGAATGGGTCACTTTGGGCGGTCTGCATCCCTTCGCCACCAATACCTGGCGGTTCCTGCAATATAGGCTTGCCGTGCCGCAGACCGACTATGTCGACACCTGGTTTGCCGCCGCCGAAACCGCCACTAGCGGTCGCCTGGGCGTGCCCCGGTTTGACGGCGTGGCCGCCTCGGGCGAAGTGCTCGCCAGCCTCGACTGGACCCAGATCGGCATCGGCATCGTCTTCGCGCTGGCCGCCATCTATCTTGCCAGCGAGTACCGCCGCCGCGTCAACGACAACTAGGCCGACCGGAGCGTGGCAGCCAGCCAGGGGCCGCCGCACACTTACGGCGGCGGTACCGGGGTGACGGGGCCATCAGGTTGATCACATCGCCATTCGTGATAGACAGGGTGCCTGCCTTAATCCCGCCTTGAGAGAGCCCCGATGAGCCGCAATTTTCTGGTCGTTGATCCTGAAGAGGACATGGAGGTTCTCAAGGGGCTGGCGTCGCCAATCCGGGTGAAGATCCTCAAGCTGCTGCATGTCGAAGGGGCGATGAACGGCAATGATATCGCCGAAAAACTCAGCCTGCCGCAGTCGACAGTGTCGACCAATATCCAGATCCTGGAGGGTGCAGGACTGATCCGGACCGAGACGCAAAAGGCGCGCAAGGGCAATCAGAAGATTTGTCACTCGATGTTTGACGAAGTGATGGTGATGTTCAAGGAAGACATCAAGCCATTGGCCGCCAACACCATCGAGGTGTCCATGCCCCTGGGGCTTTACACCAGTTGCGAGGTGTCGGCACCATGCGGGCTGTGTTCGACCGAAGGGATTATCGGCTTGCTCGACGTGCCCGATACGTTTCTCGATCCGGACCGGATGAAGGCGGGTCTGCTCTGGTTCACCCGCGGTTATCTTGAGTACCAGTTTCCCAACAATGCCAAGCTGAGCCAGCAAGTGATTGAGGCCATGGAGTTTTCCATGGAGCTCAGTTCGGAGGTGCCGGGCACGTCGGCAGACTGGCCAAGCGATATTACCCTGTCGGTCAATGGCACGGAAATCGGCACCTGGATGTCGCCCGGCGACTTTGGTGACAAGCGCGGCGTCTATACCCCCGATTGGTGGAAACTGAAGGGCAGCCAATATGGCAAGCTCAAGAGTTTCCGCGTGACGACGGAGGGTAGCTATGTCGACGGCATGAAGATTTCGCCGGTGTCGTTGAGTGATCTGGACTTGGCCAACCGCCATTCCATTCGCCTGCGCATTGCCGTCAAGCCTGATGCCAAACATCCAGGTGGCATCAATATTTTTGGTCGTGGCTTTGGCAATTATGATCAGGAGATCATCATGCGGCTGCAGACTGCCGGGTGACCGAAAATCCACCGCCGGGTGGCGCGGCAAGTCGCACACCCCTCGATTCGTCGCCGCATCGGGCGGCAATGGGGAACACCTTGTTACCCGTGAGCGTCTATTGACCACATCAGGGGGTGCCGCACCCCTCTGTATTTTATATCACGGGTTCTGATTTGCATCACAAATCACGTTGGCGGGCTGGATCGACCGGCGCGCTCGTCTTTTTTCCATCGCAGCATCGCGAATGGTCCTGACCCACAGGGTTTTCTCGAGGGGTCCGTGCCCGGAATTGGATGACATTGGCTCTGGTTCCCGAGGTGTGTATTTAGCTTTTGACTCTCATAATTCGCCGGGATAGGAAACCGGACAGTGTCGGTCATCTTTTGACCGTGTCCTGTTGGCTGTTCTGGATTGGAAGTCTCGTGAAGCTCGCTCATACCGCAATGTTTGCCGCACTGGTTGCCGGCGCCCTGTCGTTCACCCTGCCAGCGATTGCCCAGGAAAAAGCGATTGTTCACGCGCAGGGAGAAACCACCATTTCGGGCGTTCCGGCCAAGGTTCTGGTGCAGGATTGGGCGACATTCGACAATCTCGCCGCACTGGATATTGCGGTTGCCGGCGTCCCATCTTCCAATGTTCCGGGCTATCTGGCCGACCAGGTTCCAGCCGATCTGCTGCAGCTCGGCTCGCTGTTCGAGCCCGATTTCGAGGGCATTGCTGCTGCGCAAGCCGATGTGTATTTCGTCGCCGCGCGCTCGGCCGCAGCATACGCAACGGCCAAGGATATCGTGCCCACCATCGATCTGTCGGTGAACAACGACGCCGTTATCGCCGGCCTCGAGAAGAACCTCACTATTCTGGGCGATATTTTCGACGTCCAGCCCAAGGCGGCCGAGTTGATCGCCGCGCTTGATGCCAAGGTTGCCGCCGTCAAAGCCGCCGCAGCGGGCAAGGGCAATGCGCTGGTACTGGTCACCAATGCCGGCAAGCTTGGCGTTTATGGTCGCGATTCGCGCGTATCCTGGATCTACAACGAAGTCGGCATCCCCTCGGCGCTGGCCGAGGTGAAGGATGGCGATCACGGTGGCGATGCGGTGACCTTTGAGTTCCTGCTCGAGGTCAATCCGGACTGGGTGTTCGTCGTCGATCGCGACGCCGGCACCGGCGAGAACAACGGCGCTGCTGCCGCTCTGCTCGACAACGAACTGTTCAACCAGACCACTGCCGCCCAAAATGGACAGATCGTCTATCTCGACCCCCAGGCCGCCTACATCACCATGAACGGCTATTCCGCCGTGTCGCTGATGCTTGATCAGGTTCTGGCCGGCTTCCAGAAGTAAGCCCGGACGGGACCCATTTCCCGGCAGCGCCAGGCTGCCGGGTTCTGCTATTTCTACGGCACCGATTGGGGCAGCCGGTTGCGCACTTTGTTCATTGCCATTCTCGTCACCATCGGGCTGGCGATCATCAGCCTGTTTGTCGGCGTGAGCGATGTGTCGCTCGCGTCTTTGCTGTCTTCCAGCCCCGATGATCGCCCGATGCAGGTGCTGCTGATCAGCCGCATTCCGCGCACCCTTGCCATCCTGCTGGCCGGCGCCTCGATGGCCATTGCGGGTCTGGTCATGCAGATGATCGTGCGCAACCGCTTCGTCGAACCCTCCACCGCCGGCACCACCGAGGCCGCTAGCCTGGGCTTTCTTGTGGTGACCATTTTTGCGCCCGGCTGGCCGCTAATGGCCAAGATGTTGGTCTCGGCCGTGTTCGCGCTGGGCGGCACGGCGCTATTCCTGCGCGTACTACGCGCCGTACCGCTCCGTGATGTGCTGCTGGTGCCGCTGGTGGGCATCATGCTCGGCGGCGTCATCGGTTCGATAACCGCGTTCTTTGCCTATCGAATGGGCTTGAACGGCTCGCTGCTGGCCTGGAGCATGGGCGATTTTTCGGGGGTTCTGCGCGGCCGCTATGAGCTGCTCTGGCTCGGCCTGGTTTGCTGCGTCATCGCCTATATTGCCGCTGACCGCTTCACCGTCGCCGGCATGGGAAGCGACTTTACCACCAATCTGGGCCTCAACCACCAGCAGGTCATGGTGCTGGGTCTGGTGATTGTCTCCATCGTCAGCGCAGTAGTACTGGTTTCGGTGGGCGCCATTCCGTTTCTGGGTCTGATCATTCCCAATATCGTCAGCCTCACCGTGGGCGACAATATGCGCCGTACCGTGCCCTGGGTGGCGGTGGGCGGCGCGGCTTTCGTCATGGTCTGCGACATCATCGGCCGCCTCGTGCGCTTCCCCTACGAAATTCCGATCAGCGTCGTGGTCGGTGTCGTGGGCAGCGTCATCTTCCTCTATCTGCTGCTACGGACGCGTCGCCATGCCAGCTAACCTGTCCCGGCCGGCCCTGGTCCTGATCGCGCTTGCCGTTCTGACGCTGCTCTCCATTGTCTGCTTCATGACCCTGGGCGCCAGGGGCAGCTGGAGCTTCGTGCTCTCCTTCCGCGGCAAGAAACTGCTCGGGCTGATCCTGGTGGCCTATGCCATTTCGGTGTCGACCGTGCTGTTCCAGACCGTTGCCAATAACCGTATCCTGACTCCCTCAATCATGGGCTTTGATGCGCTTTACGTGCTGATCAAGACCGGTCTGGTCTTCTTCTTTGGCATCGGGGCGCTGGTCGCCGTCGACCCGCAAATCCAGTTTGTCCTGCAGGTGGTCGTCATGGTTGTCTTCGCCCTGCTGCTGTTCCGCTGGCTGTTTCTGGGCGAGGAACGCAGCCTGCATCTGTTGGTGCTGGTCGGCATCGTCTTCGGCATCCTGTTCCGCTCGATCAGCAATCTGCTGCAGCGCATGCTTGATCCCGGCGCGTTCAATGTGCTGCAGGACTCCATGTATGCCAGCTTTGCCACCACCGACGCCACGCTGCTGGCGATATCCTGCGTCATCGTGCTCGTCGTCAGCCTCGTGGCCTGGCGCATCCTGCCTGCCTTCGATGTGCTGAGCCTGGGCCGCGCACAGGCCATCAACCTCGGCGTCAATTACCAGCGCACCGTGGTTACCATTCTGGTGCTCATTGCCGTCCTGGTGTCGGTCTCGACGGCCCTGGTGGGCCCGATCACCTTTTTCGGTCTGCTGGTGGCCACCCTGGCGCACGCCCTGGTGGGCAATAGCCGACACAAATATGTGCTGCCGGCCTCCGTGCTGCTCGCCGTCATCTGCCTCGTCGGGGGCCAGACCCTGTTGGAGCGGGCGTTTGCCTTCGACACGGCGCTCTCGATCATCATCGAGTTCCTCGGTGGCATTGTGTTCATATTTCTCGTCTTGCGGAGATCAGCCCGATGATCGTCACCAACCAGGTTACCAAGAGTTACGGCGACAGCTGCGTGGTCGACGGGGTCACGCTCAACCTGCCCAAGGGCGGCATCACCTCGATCATCGGACCGAACGGCGCTGGCAAATCGACATTGCTCTCGATGGTCAGCCGCCTGATGAGCATGGACAAGGGCAGCGTGACCGTCGATGGGCTGGACGTGACCAAAACCGCCAGCGATGTACTGGCGCGGCGCCTGTCCATCCTGCGGCAGGAAAATCACATGACGGCGCGCCTGACCGTGCACGATCTCGTCAGCTTTGGCCGCTATCCCTATTCCAAGGGGCGGCTGACCCCCGCGGATAAAATCCATATCGATCAGGCCATCAACTATCTCAATCTCGACGCACTATCACACCGCTTCCTTGACGAACTTTCGGGTGGTCAGCGCCAGCGGGCCTTTGTCGCCATGGTGCTGTGCCAGGACACCGATTATGTGCTGCTCGACGAGCCGCTCAACAATCTCGACATGAAGCATGCCATGGCGATGATGAAACTGCTGCGCAAGGCGGCCGATGAGTTGGGCAAGACCGTGGTGCTGGTGCTGCACGACATCAATTTTGCGTCCTGGTATTCGGACTATATTGTGGCCATGAAGCACGGCAAGGTCGCCGCCCAGGGCACAGCCGAAGCGATGATCGTGCCGGCCGTGCTGGCCGAGATCTACGAGATGGACATCAAGGTCCACCAGATCGGCGGCCAGCGCATCAGCGTCTACTATGGCTAGCTGCGTCCAAAGGCTACAATAGACCTCATTTGGTCAGGCGTCCTGCGACGGGATGCGGCACGGAACCTTGGCAATGCCGGTGGAGGCGCGGACCACCAGACGACCCGTAAACAGCATTCTGATGGGCACATCAGGGGGAATTCGCTCATTGTTGCGATCATCCAGCAAGCGCACCAGACCGGCCCCCATTTCCCGACCATGCACCTTCACCGTCGTCAGGTGCGGCGAGATCTGGGTCGCTGCGGAATAATCGCCAAAGCCGATGACCGATACATCCTCGGGAATTCTGTAGCCCTGCCGCAGCAACTCCGAGACCACGGTCAGCGCCATGCCATCATGGGCGCAAAAGAACGCCGTTGGATGAAAGCCATCTTTCTGCACGGCCAGAAGATGCTCGGAAAACCGCCTCTCCGCCTGGAACGTCATTTCCCGGAAGCTGACGTCGGGCCGTTTCTCCAACACTTCGCGCACACCATAGAAGCGCTCCACGCGGCCGCGGTAACCAGGCGTGCCGTGCACATAGGCGATGGTCTTGTGGCCCAGATCCAGCAGGTAGTTTGCCACGGCTGATCCCGCTTCGTGGTCGGTGCCCGCAACAATATCGAAGGGATCGAGTGGGTCCATCCAGCCGATCCGGGCCACCGGCATGCCAAGGTCACGAATCGACTGCATGGTCTGTTTGAGATGGGGCCCGACCAGCGCTATGCCGCGGCAGCCCCTGGCAAAGTCCACGATCTCACTGGCGAGGTGGGACCAGCACATGCGCACCTGGTAGCCACTGCGCAGCGCCTCGGTCTGGAAGCCGCTCTGGATCAGCAGATGCAGTTCGGAATTGATCAGGTCGGTATCGTGAAACACCACGCCGAGCACCGGCGTCTCCACTTCAACCACGGCCCGCTCATATCCCAGTTCGGTGGCCGCCTGCTGCACACGGCGGCGTGTTTCCTCGCTGACGCCATCCTTGCCGGACAGGGAGCGGGATACGGCGAATTTGGACAGGCCCGTCCGTTCCGCGATGGTGGACAAAGTGACGCGCGCCGTTCGAGCTCTCAAACAAAACCTCCGCTTCCTGGGCCCGACATCCGAGCAGAACCAGCTAACCCAATCCACAGGCTAACATCAATATTAACATAACGCTTTACCTAACAAAAAGGCAGTTACAAGCTGATGGTAGCTAATAACGCTACAATGCGGTTAGCGAGGAGGAGATCACGATGGGAAGAATCAGCCGCAGGGCCTTTATCGCCGCCAGTTCCGCTTTCGCTGGAGCGCTGGCAGTATCTTCATGGGTACGGGCGCAGGAATCCGCTTTTCTCAAACCGCAGGTGGAAGCGGGCACATTGCCACCTGTTGCCGATCGGCTACCCGCCAATCCGCTGGTGATTACGCCATTTGACCGGGCAGGCCAGCAGGGCGGCGACTGGAACCACGCGCTGGTTGGCGGCGGGTCACTGTCCATGCTGGTTCGCTATCAAGGTTATGAGCCGCTGGTGCGTTTCAATCCGGACTGGACGGGCCTGGTCAACAACGCTGCCGAGTCCTGGTCGGCCAATGCCGAAGCCACCGAGTACACCTTCACCCTGCGCAAGGGCCACAAATGGTCCGACGGGACCCCCTTTACCACCGCCGACATTCAGTTCTGGTACGATGCCTATTTGACCGATGAGGAAACCTCACTGGGTGGCAATGCCTGGTGGTCGGTCAACGGCGAACAGGCCAAGCTCGAAGTGGTGGACGAGCAGACTTTCAAGGTCAGCTTTTCCGGCCCCAACGGCTTCTTTGTCCAGCAGCTTGCCTGGGCCCAGCAGGACCAGCTGACGCGCACCCCCAAGCACTATCTTGAGCAGTTCCACATCCGCTATAACCCCGATGCCGACGCGCTGGCCAAGGCGGCCGGCCTCGAAAGCTGGGTTGCGCTGTTCCAGCGCGAGATTGGCCTGCTCGACGACAACACCTTCTTCCAGAATGGCAATCGGCCAACGCTGAATGCCTGGGTTTTCGCCGAGGCGCCCGGTACCAATACCGAACAGGCGATCGCGACCCGCAACCCCTACTACTTCAAGGTCGACGATCAGGGCACGCAGCTGCCCTATTTCGACCGGGTGGTCTACCAGATGGTCGCCGACCCCGAAGTGCTCCTGCTCAAGACCCTGCAGGGGGAGATCGACATCTTCGACCAGTATATCTGCACCCCAGCCAACAAGCCGGTGCTGTTCGATGGCCAGGAAACCGGCAATTACGGCTTCTATACCCTCAAGGAAACGGCGGCCAATGTCATGGCCTTCCAGCTCAATCTCAACCATCAGGACCCGGTCAAGAACGCGCTGTTCAACACGCTGGAATTCCGCCATGCCATGTCGCTTGCGGTCGACCGACAGGCGCTGATCGATGCCGTATTTGTCGGCCAGGGCTCGCCGGCACAGCCTTCCATCATCGAAGGTGATCCACTCTACAATGAACAATTGTCCAAGCAGTTCACCGAATTCGATCCTGCCCGGGCCAATGAGATGCTTGACGCCATCATTCCCGACAAGGATGGCGATGGCTACCGGCTGGACAGCGAAGGCCGGCGTGTTTCGATCATTTTCGAGATCGATCAATCTCGCACCACCTTCCTGGACATGTTCGAGCTGGCTCTGCCCATGTTCCGGGCCGTCGGCATTGATGCGCAGATGCGCACCATGGACCGCTCGCTCTGGGAGGAACGGGTGCGCCGCGGCCGTGAATATGACGCCACCGCCCACCAGTTCGGCGCCAATTCCGGCATTGCCGCCATGCTCGACGCCCGCTTCTATGTGCCGATCAACAGCAACTGCTTCTATGCGCCGGGTTGGTCGCTCTACTACACTGACCCCACCAATGAAGCCGCGGTGGAGCCGCCACCGGCGGTCAAGGCGCAGCAGGACCTGTACCGCACCCTGGTCGGCACTGCCGATCCTGCGACACAGAACGAGCTGATGGCGCAGGTGCTGCAAAACGCCGCCGATCTGTTCTTCACCTTCGGTGTCAGCCTGCCGCCAGATGGCTATGGAATTGTCAAGAACTCGGTCGTCAACCTGCTCGACACCATGCCCAATTCGTTTGGCTGGCCGACCCCCGGCCCCGCACGACCCGAGCAGTTCTTCAAGGCCTGACAGGCCTTCCACTACCGCCAATGACAACGCCGGTCCCTAGTGGGGGACCGGCGACAGAAACCTCATACCCTGGGACCAGCTATGCTCGACGCCAAGGCGCAAGCCAATGATCACCTCCGCACCCACGACTGGTACAGGTCGGCCACCCGCTGGACCCAGCTTACCCTCGCCGAGGATGATCCGGTAAAATACGATCTGGCCCAGTGGATCGACATCTTCAAGCGGACGCGCTCCAACGCCACCTGCATCAGCGCGGGCGGCTATGTTGCCTATTATCCGTCCAAGGTACCGCTGCACCATGTTTCAAAGTTCATCGGCGACAGCGACCCGTTCGGCGATCTGGTGACCGGCGCGCGCCAGCTCGGCATGCATGTCATGGCCCGCGTCGATCCCCACGCCATCCACCAGGACGCCGCCGATGCGCATCCTGAATGGATCGCGGTTGACAAGGAAGGCAACAAGCGCCGGCACTGGGCTTTCCCCGATGTCTGGGTGACCTGCGCCTACTCGGACTACAATTTCAAGTTCATGCCCGAAATCGTCCGCGAGCTGACTGCCAATTACGATATCGACGCCATTTTTGCCAATCGATGGCAGGGGCATGGCGTCTGCTATTGCCAGAGCTGCAAGACCAATTTCCGCACTGCCACCGGCCATGAACTGCCCATGGATGAAAGTCTTGAGAATCCGGCCTGGCTGGCCTGGACCGGCTGGCGCCGCAGCCTGCTGAGCCGGCTGGTGGTGGAATGGGATGCGGTGATGAAATCGGTCAAGCCTCACACCAGCTTCATTCCCAATATGGGCTCGGTCTCGCTCACCGAATTTGACCTCGATATCATCGAGAAATACTGCCCATTCCTCTGCGTTGATGACCAGGGCCGCAAGGGGGTAGAGCCCGTCTGGATGAGCGGTCGCAACGGCAAGCGCATGCGCGCCACATTCCGCGACCGCCCCGCCATCCTGATCACCTCGATCGGGCCCGAAGAAGAATATCGCTGGAAGGACTCGGTGACCACCGGTCCCGAAATCCAGGCGTGGATTGATGACGGCACGACCCAGGGTCTGCTGCCCTGGTTCACCAAGTTCAATGGCGTGGTGCCCGACACGCGCTGGATCCAGCCAGTGGCCGACAGCTTTGGCATGCATGCCGATCTTGAGCCCTTGCTCAGCACGATGACGCCCACCGCCGAGATTGCCATTCTCGATCCGGCCACCACGCTGCGCCACCACGGCCAGGACACCCGCCGCGTCGCCGAAGCCGATGATCTCGGTTTCTACATGGCGCTGGTGGAGGCGCGACTGCCATTTGAAATGGTCTCCGATCAGGCCATGGCGCCGGCAATGCTGGACCGGTTCAAAGTGATTATCCTGGCCAATTCCACCTGTCTGTCCGACGAGCAGGTCCAGGCGCTGGAAGCCTATGTGGCCCGTGGCGGTTCGATCGTCGCGGCTCATGAATCCTCCACCCGCACGGAGGCCAACAAGCCGCGTAACGCCATCGCACTGGGCGATCTGCTCGGCGTCACCATGGCCAAGGCCGCACGCGGCCCGGTCAAAAATACCTATGTCGCCATCAATGGCAGCCATCCGATCTCGGACGGTTTCGAGGGCGCCAATCGCATCATCGGTGGCACCAGACTGCTTGCCGTTGATGCTGCCGCCGACACCAGCCAACCATTCCTCTATGTCCCCGATTTCCCTGATCTGCCCATGGAAGAGGTTTATCCGCGAGAAGACCCCAAGGGCGCCGCTGTTGTTACCCGCGAGCATGCCTCGGGCGGGCGTACTGTCTACATTCCCTGGAATATCGGCGGCATCCTTTGGGAGGTCATGGCCGCAGATCATTCGCGGCTGATCGCCAACTCGGTTCGCTGGGCGCTCAACAAGCGCCCCGATATCGAAATCACCGGACTGGCCGCGCTCGATCTTGCTGTGCGCGAAAACCATGCCGGGCTTGCCGTGGTGCTCAATAACCTCTCCAATCCGATGATGATGAAGGGACCGATCCGCGAGATCTATCCGGTTGGGCGGCAGGCCGTTTCCATTGCGATCCCGACGGGCAAAACGCTGGGCAAGGCCGAGTTGCTGGTTGCGGGCCGGGAGGCCGAGATTACCCTCGCCGATGGCCGTGTGACCGTCGTGGTGCCCAGTATCACTACCCTCGAAGTCATCCACCTCACCTGGGCCTGAACGCCATGCTGAACTATGTGATCAAACGGCTGATCTACATGATCCCGACGCTGTTCGGGATGTCGATGATCGCCTTCATGATCATCCAGCTACCGCCGGGCGATTACCTGAGCTCCCTGCTGGCGACCATGGCCGATAGCGGGCAGAACATCGATCCGGCCCAGGTGGAGGCTTTGCGGCGCAGCTATGGCTTTGATGACCCGATCTGGCTGCAATACTGGAAATGGATCAGTGGCATCCTGTTCCGCGGCGATTTTGGCTATTCCTTTGAATGGAACCGTCCCGTTGCCGACCTGATCTGGGAGCGCATGGGCTCGACTCTGGCACTGTCGATTGCTTCTCTCCTGTTCGTCTGGGCCGTGTCGCTGCCCATCGGCATTTATTCGGCAATGCGCCGCCATTCGGTCGGCGACTATGCCTTCACCTTCCTCGGCTTTATCGGCCTGGCCATTCCCAACTTCATTCTTGCTCTGACGCTGATGTATGTCAGCTACAAATTCTTCGGGCAAAGCGTGGGCGGGCTGTTCTCGCCGGAATATGTCGAAGCGCCGTGGAGCGTGGCCAAGTTCGTCGATTTGCTCGGGCACATCTGGATCGCCGTCATCGTCATTGGCACCAGCGGCACGGCAGCGCTGATCCGCATTCTGCGGGCCAACCTCACCGATGAGTTGAACAAGCCCTATGTGATCACGGCCAAGGCCAAGGGCCTGCCGGAATATCGAGCGGTCATCAAATACCCCGTCCGCATCGCCTTGAACCCGTTCGTTTCGGCCATCGGCTGGGTGCTGCCGGAACTCATTTCCGGGGTCACCATCACCGCCATTGTCCTCAACCTGCCCACGGCCGGCCCCCTGCTGCTGCGGGCCTTGATCAGCCAGGACATGTATCTGGCGGGCAGTTTCATCCTGCTGATGGGCGTGCTGACGCTGGTTGGCATGCTGGTCTCTGACATTCTGCTCGCCCTTCTCGACCCACGGATCAGGTTCAACTGATGACTGACCATGTTTTCATCGACGAAGCGCCAGAAGCTGGCCCGGCAACGACCGCGCTCAACACCGGCAAGCCGGTCCAAACCGCAGTTGCGGGACCCTGGCAGCTGGTCTGGGCCAAGTTCTCCCGCAACAAGGTGGCGGTGGCTTCCGGGGGCATCATCCTGATGCTCTTTCTCGTGGGCTTGTTCGCCGAGTTTCTAGCACCCACCCTGCCAGATATGTCGCGGCCACAATTCACCAATGCGCCCCCGCAGGAACTGCGTCTGTTTGCTACCCAGGCCGATGGCAGCCAGCAGTTCCAGCTCCACGTCACCGGCTACACGATGTCGGTGGATCTGGCCTCTCTGCGTCGCTCCTATGTCATTGACGAGAACCAGGTCGTGCCTGTGGGTTTCCTGGTCAAGGGAGCACCCTACAAGCTGTGGGGCCTGTTCGCGCTCGACACCCACCTGTTCGGCCCGCTCAACCCCGGCGATACCATGTATCTGCTGGGCACCGACAAGCTGGGGCGTGACCTGCTGAGCCGCCTCATCCATGGCACACGTATCTCCATGTCCATCGGCCTGATTGGCGTCGGCATCAGCCTGCTGCTGGGGGTTGCGCTCGGGGCGGTCTCGGGCTTTTACGGCGGCTGGGTCGATATGGTAGTCCAGCGGATAATCGAGGTTATTTCCTCCATGCCCACCATTCCCTTGTGGCTGGGTCTGGCAGCAGCGATCCCGCTGACCTGGTCGCCGCTCAGCGTCTATTTCATCATCACCCTGATCGTCTCGCTGTTCGGCTGGACAGGATTGGCGCGCGAAGTGCGTGGCCGCTTCTTTGCCCTGCGCAGCGAAGACTTCGTTACCGCCGCGAGGCTGGATGGGTCGAGCGAGCGCCGCCTGATTTTCCGGCACATTCTCCCCTCGCTCACCAGTCACATCCTCGCGGTGGTCACCCTGGCACTGCCCACCATGATCGTCGCTGAAACGGCGCTGAGCTTTCTCGGCATCGGGCTCAAGGCACCCATCGTGTCCTGGGGTGTCCTGCTGCAGGAGGCCCAGAACGTGCGCACCATTGCCAATGCGCCCTGGCTGCTGATCTGGCCTTCCGGCGCGGTCGTGCTGACCGTGCTGGCCTATAATTTCCTCGGCGATGGCCTGCGCGACGCCGCCGACCCCTATGAAAGCTGACGCCATGCAGAGGCAAGCCGTCAACACCGAAAGAGCCGCCGACGCCGCCGCTGGCGAGGTCGTGCTCACGGTGGAAAATCTCAGTCTGGATTTCCGCCTGCGCACCGAAATTCTGCATGCCGTGCGCAATGTCAGCTTCCAGTTGCGCCGAGGGCAGACCCTGTGTCTTGTGGGGGAAAGCGGTTCGGGCAAGTCCGTCACCGCCCGGGCCCTGCTGCGCATTCTTGACAAGAACGGCGCCATCACCTCGGGCCGCATCCTGCTCGCTGGCAAAACCGGCGCGATCGATATTGCCCCGCTTACCGAGCGGAGCCCCGAACTACTCAAGATTCGCGGCGGCCGCATCGGCCTGATCTTTCAGGAGCCAATGAGTTCGCTGTCGCCGGTCCACACTATTGGCAGCCAGATCACCGAAGCGTTGCGCCTCCATCGTCGGATGGACAAAAAGCAGGCCCGCGCCGAAACCATCGAACTGCTGCGGCAGGTGGAAATTCCCAATCCTGATACAGCGATCGACCGCTACACCTTCGAATTCTCCGGCGGTATGCGTCAGCGCGCCATGATCGCCATGGCACTGGCAGCAGACCCGGAAATCCTCATTGCCGACGAGCCCACCACGGCGCTCGATGTGACCACCCAGGCCGAAATCCTCGATCTCATCAAGCGTCTGCAGGTCAGTCGCGGCATGGCCATGCTGCTGATCACCCATGATATGGGTGTTGTGGCCGAGGTGGCCGATACGGTTGCCGTGATGCATTACGGCAGGATCGTGGAAACCGGCAGCACCGACGCCATCTTTTATGATCCCAAACATGCCTATACCAGGAGTTTGCTGCGCTCGACCGTCAAGCTCGAGCAGAACCAGCGCAGCCATGCAGCGGCAGCCCCCGTCGCGACGGCGCCGGCGCCGGCGCCGGTGCTCAGCCTGCGCAACCTCTCCAAGACCTACGGCGCTTCGACCGGCTGGCTTGGCGGCAACAGCAATCCCATCAGGGCCGTCGACGCTGTCAGCTTTGATCTCTATCCCGGTGAAAACCTCGGTATTGTTGGCGAGAGCGGATCGGGCAAGACAACGCTGGGGCGACTGATCCTGCGCACGGTGGAGCCAAGTTCAGGCACCATCACCTATTTCGGGCAGGACAAGCCGGTCGAGGTCACCGGCCTCAGCAAGCACGAGCTCAAATCGTTTCACCGCGATGTGCGTCTGGTCTTCCAGGACCCCTTCGCCTCGCTCAATCCGCGCATGACGGTCAAGCAGGTCATCGGCGATCCGCTGGTGGTCTCGGGCAAGGCCAAGGGAGCAGCGCTGGAACAGCGGGTGGCCGAACTGCTCGAACTGGTCGGGCTCGATCCCATGGCCATGGAGCGCTATCCGCATGCCTTTTCCGGCGGTCAGCGGCAGCGCATCGGCATTGCGCGGGCGCTGGCGCTTGATCCCCGAATTCTCATCGCCGATGAGGCTACGGCCGCACTCGACGTGTCGATCCGGGCGCAAATCCTCGATCTGCTGCTCGATATCCAGAAGCGGCTCGAGCTGAGCTTCATCTTCATTTCGCACGACATTTCGGTGGTTCGCTACTTCTGCGACCGCGTTGCAGTGATGCATCGCGGCAAGCTGGTCGAGATGGGGACTGCCGAGCAGATCTGCACCGATCCGCAAGAGCCTTATACCAAGAGCCTCATCTCCGCCGTGCCTAACCCGGATCCGCGCAACAAGCGGATGCTCCATCGCACCCGCTTCAGCGTCTGAGGATAGTCCAATGCCGAAATTCTCCGCCAATATTTCCTTTCTCTATGCCGACCTGCCCTTTCTGGACCGCTTTGCCGCTGCCGCAAAAGATGGCTTTCAAGCCGTAGAATATGTCGGTCCCTATGATTTGCCAGCCGCAGAGGTCGCCGCGGCGCTCAACACCCATGGGCTGACTCAGGCGCTGTTCAACCTGCCCGCCGGCAATTGGGATGCCGGCGAGCGCGGTATCGGCTGCCATGGTGATCGCGTGGCCGAGTTTCGGGCCGGGGTGATGACAGCGATCCGCTATGGTCAGGCGCTGGGCTGCACCAGGATCAACTGCCTGGCGGGAATTGCCCAAGCTGGCACCAGCGTCGAGGACCGCGACGCCATCCTTCTCGACAATCTGAAATACGCCGCGCCGCGCCTTGCCGATGCTGGCATCACGCTGCTGCTGGAGCCGATCAATCTGCGCGATATTGCCGGTTTTCATGTTTCGACGACCGATCACGCCGAGCGCCTGCTCGATGCCGTCGGGTCGGACAATCTGCTCATCCAGTACGACATCTATCATACCCAGGTCATGCAGGGTGATCTGATCCCAACCTATGCCCGCCTCAAGGATCGCATCGGCCATGTGCAGATCGCCGACAATCCTGGCCGCCACGAGCCCGGTACCGGCGAGATCAACTACCCCTTTGTTTTTTCAGAACTCGACCGGCTTGGCTATGACGGCTGGATCGGCTGCGAATACAAGCCCCGATCCGGCACCACGGCCGGGCTGGGCTGGATGAAACCCTATCTGTGAGGAGCACTCCATGAATATCGGATTTATCGGCCTCGGTGTCATGGGCCGCCCGATGGCGGAACACCTGATCGCAGCCGGCCACACGCTCGCCCTGCATCGGGTGAAGGACCCATCCCGGCATCTGGTCGAGCAAGGCGGCAAGTCGCTGGGCAGCGCCAGGGCAGTGGCCGAAGCCAGCGATGTGATTATCCTGATGCTGCCCGACACCCCCGATGTGGAGACCGTACTGTTCGGGCCTGATGGCGTCGCCGAGGGTCTGTCGCGCGGCAAGCTGGTCATCGACATGAGTTCCATCTCGCCGGTGGCCACCAAGGATTTTGCCGGACGCATCGAGGCTTTGGGTTGCGATTATCTCGACGCGCCGGTTTCCGGCGGCGATGTCGGCGCGAAAAATGCGGCGCTAACCATCATGGTCGGTGGCAAGCGAGCCGTCTTCGACAAGGCGCTTCCCCTGCTCCAATTGATGGGCAAGAACATCACCCTGGTCGGCGACAATGGCGATGGCCAGACGGCCAAGGTAGCCAACCAGATCATTGTCGGCCTCAATATCGCAGCCGTCGCCGAAGCCCTGCTGTTTGCCAGCAAGGCCGGAGCCGACCCCGCCAAGGTCCGCGAAGCGCTGATGGGGGGCTTTGCCGCTTCGCGTGTTCTCGAGGTGCATGGCGAGCGCATGGTCAAGCGCACTTTCGATCCCGGTTTCCGCATAAGGCTGCACCGCAAGGACCTGTCCCTGGCCGTTGATGCTGCCAAAGCACTCAACATCGCCCTGCCCAATGCTGCCGCAACACAGCAATTGATGAACGCGGCCATCGCCCGCGGCGACGGCGACCGGGATCATTCTGCCCTGATTCAGACCCTGGAGGCGCTGGCTGGCGATCCCGGCTAGTTCCGCACCCGTTCACCCCGATTTCCGACGGCGCCGCCGCGCCGAACGCCATTGCCTTGCCCAGGAACGCCCCATGCCACTCGACAAGCTCCCGCAGTCTCCCTTCGGCGCCGTCTATTTTCGCAAGTCCAATCCCCCCAAGCAGGACTGGGCGCGCGATTATGGTATTGCCGCCGAAGACGGGCTCAATGTGTTCCGCCACTGGTTCATGTGGGCGGCCATTGAGCGCAAGCCTGGCCGCTATGATTGGGACGACTATGATCGCCAGATGGACCTGGCCGCCAAGCACGGCATCAAGACCGTCATTGCCGAACTGACCCATACCGTGCCCGACTGGGCCTATCGAAAATTCGCTCATGCCCGCCAATTGCGCGCCGATGGCCGCCCCATGACGGCCAATATGGGCGTCAGCGCGGCTACGGGTGGTTTCACCAGTAATGGTGGCGGCGCCGGCTCCCTCACCATGAATGCCCCCGAGGTCAAGGACGCTGTCGAAGCCTTCCTCAAGGCGCTTGCCACCCGCTACAAGGGCCATCCGGCCCTGCTGGGCTATGACGTCTGGAACGAAGTCAATTACGCCGAGGATGTCGACTTCTCCACCTATATGAAAGCCGACTTCCGCCTGTGGCTGCAGGCCAAATATGGTGATCTCGATGCCTTGGCCGAGGCCTGGTATCGCTATTCCTACGCAGAATGGGACGATATCGATCCCCCTGCCGAAACGGCGGCCTATCCGCAAAATCTCGACTGGCTCGAATTCAAGCGGCAGAATTACTATGACCAGATGCAATTCAAGATCGACACTATCCGCGCGGTGGATCAAGACTGCATGATCGCCGCCCATGGCGTCGGCGGCGCCATCCCCAACATGGCCGCCAATGGCTCGGATGACTGGCTCGCCGCCTCCAAGGTCGAACTCTATGGCCTCACCTGGGTGCCAAGCCGGCGCGGCTTCAAACCCTGGCAGAACTTCTTTGGGCCCGACCTGACCCGCGCCGCCGCGCGCGGCAAGAAGTGGTGGCATGCCGAGCGTCCCGGTGGGCCGCTCTGGCTGCAGTCGCAAGTGCTCGGTCGCGACAAGGATGATGGCCGCGTCATGGAGCCCGAGGACATCCGCATCCTCACCATGACATCCTTTGCCGCCGGCGCCACCGGTGTGCTCAACCTGCGCTATCGCCCGCTGCTCGATGGCCCGCTATTTGGCGCCTTTGGCTCCTACGGCATGGATGGTTCGCGCACGCCGCGCTCCGATATGGCCAGCAGCATCGGCAAGTGGGCCAATGCCCCCGAGCAGCAGGCGTTGTTCGAGGCCAGGCCGGTCAGGGGCGATATCGGAATCCTGGTCATTCCCGAAGCCCAGGCATGGGACTACCTGCTCAACCACAAGCACAAGCCCGAAACCTATCGCGAGGCCATGTGGGGCGCCTATCGCGGCTTCTTCGACAATGGCATTCAGGCCGATTGGGTGCATATCGACCATCTGGCTGACTACGATACCATCTATGCACCCTATCCGATCATGCTCACGGCGGACCATGCCGGAGCCCTCGCCAGCTGGGTCAAGAATGGTGGCACATTGATCTCGGAGGCGACGCCTGGCTATTTCGGCGACCGCGGCAAGGTCGGCGTGATCCAGCCCCATAACGGTCTCGACGCGGTGTTCGGGGTCCGCGAGGAGGACGTCGAATTCATGCCCGATATCGGCGATCGCATCGCCTTCGAATTTGATGGCAAGCCGGTCAGGGGTGGCGGATTTCTGCAATCCTACCACCCCACTACTGGAACATCGCGCGGAGCCTTTGCCGATGGGCGACAAGCGGTGGTCGAGAACCAGTTTGGCAAGGGCCGAACTCTTTTGGTTGGTACCAATCCCGGCATCGCCTATTTCAAGCAGAGCAATGCCGACAACCTGGCATTCTTCGCCGCGATCTTTGAGTGGACCGGGAACGTGCAACAGGTTCGGCTCTCCAATCGGGTGATGCAGGCCCGTTTGCATCATGGCCCGAACGGCAATGTCCTTTGGGTGCTTAATCCGACACGACAGACGCAGCAGGCCGTTGTCTCTGTGTCCGACCAATCACCGACACTTGGGGCAATCTTCTGGTCCGGCAAGAATAGTTCGGTGGTGAACTCCACGGTCACCGTTCCACCCCGTGACGCGCTGGTTATTCAACTCGTCCGATAGGAACGCCTGTCGCGCTCGTGAGGCCATCTACCCGCGCGACAGGTCCGAAGGGCAGGGGGCCGCCCGAGGCAGGTTGATCCCACCATCCCTTTGACCGCCCAGCGGAACCGACAAGTCGCACGTCGAGCAGTGTCCGGATGCGGATGGCTGTTCATCCATAATGCTGAGATTGCTGCCTTCCCTGAACCCCTTCCGCTGCTGTGGCGGATAGTCAACACGCCCGGCTGCATGGCCGTTTCTGTCATGCAGGATGTGCAAGGCCCCTGCCGCTTCACTTTGGTCGAGACTTGGGAAAGTCAGGAGAGGCACAGCGCTCATTTTGATAGCTTGATGGCAATTGGAACTTGGGCTGGCATTGCGAGCCATCTCGCCACGCCGCCGAGTTCGGCCTACTTTCACGCTCTCTGACGCTGCAGCAGTCCGAGACCATGACGGCCGCGACCGGGTTGGCAAAAGCTCAAAAAGGGCGCCCGCTGGCTTCGCAAAAATAAACGATCTGGGTCGGCTGTAATTGAGCACTAGGGTCGCCAGGTTCCGACCCCCTTCCTGGCATTTACCGCTGAAGGCGAGGATCCTGAGAACGGACATTGCCTATCGCCCAGAACTGTTCATTTCAAGAATGCCAGCAACGTAGGGACGAGGAAAATTTCACACGAAAGAGCCAAGCCTGTCGCAGAAAGCAGTCCTGGATTATGCGCGATCGCTTTCGCCCGGCACCAGTTCCATCGGCCAGATGCGGCGCACGATGCCCTGCGGATAAACGTCGGCATAGGCCGGGATCGACGCCAGTAGTGCCTCCCCCAAGGCAATACCTAAATCCCGCAGAGAGAGCCTGAAGCAGGTCAGCGTGGGCGACAGAAAACGGGAGACAGGGCCCTCGCGAAAGCCAATGACCGCCAGGTCAATCCCTGGTGTAAGCCCCGATTCGTCCAGCCGCCGATAAAGTCCGAGCGCCAGGAGCTCATAATTGAGCACCACGGCGCTGGGGCGGTTGGCCATGGCGCACAGGTCGTGTCCCAGTTGATAACCGCCCTGCTCGGACGATGGGACCCGAAATACCAGTTCAGGTTCGAAGGACAGTCCGTTGGCCGCGAGGGCATTTCTGTAGCCGTCGAGAAAGATGAAGCCCAGATTGATATCATTGCTCGGCACAGCTACGGCGATGCGGCGATGCCCGGCAGCAACGAGGCGGTCGACGGCACGCCTGGCGACCCCGTCAAAATCGAGATCAATCCAGGGATGCGTCCCTGGAGTGGCCGAGCGGCCCAGGGTAATGAAGGGGATGCGCGCATCGCGCAGCACATCGATGCGCGTGTCCTTGCGATGGGTGGCGGATATGATCATCGCGTCCACCAGCCGCCGCGCGATCATCCGTTGCACATATTGCGTGGGATCTTCGTCGGTGGGGCAAGGCAGAACGATGAGATCGAGGTGGTGTCGCGCCAACGTAGCCTGCACGCCATCAAATACACCGAGAAAGAAGTTGTCGTTGTTGCGACCGGTGTCCGAGCCCAGTTCAATCATGAAGCCCACTGCATTGGTGTTGCCGCGGCGAAGGCTTCGTCCCGCCTGGTTGGGCGCATAGCCCATCGCTGCCGCTGCGGCGATGACGCGTTGCCTGGTGTCCTCGCTAACGTCCGGCTTGCCGTTGAGCGCGCGCGACACGGTACCGATGGACACATTCAGTTGCTGCGCCAGAAACTTGATGCCCGTCATGATGTTCCGAAAGCCCCAACCCCGCATCGTTCCGCGTGAACGTTTACGAAGCTTACTTGACAGCTTCACGCGCGAAATAATAGCGTCGTAAACGTTTACGGCTCTCTGCGCTGACCCTCGCTCAAGACGATGGCGGCGCGCAATGGTCCAGAGGAGGAAAATGTGGTGTTTACGGCGGTGCTGGCCGGTTGCGGCGGCATGTCCAAGGGCTGGCTGACAGCCATTACCGAGCATCCCCTGCTGGCTGGCAGGGTGCAGGTCGTGGGGCTGGTCGACCTCGACCCTGCGATTGCGGCGGCCCGCGCTGCCGAGTTCGGCCTGACCAACGCGGTCGTCGGCACCGATCTCGATGCGGTGCTGTCGACGACCAAACCCGATCTGCTGTTTGATGTCGTCGTGCCCGGAGCGCGCGCCGGCGTAGTGCAAACCGGCCTCACCCATGGCTGCCACGTCCTGAGCGAAAAGCCGATGGCGGCGAGCCTAGAGGCGGCCCAGGCGATGATAGCCCAGGCCGCAGCGGCCGGCCGTATCCATGCCGTGGTGCAGAACCGCCGCTTCATTGCCGGGGTCCGCCGGATCCGCCGCCTTATCGAAAGCGGCGCCCTGGGCGAGCTGGCCAGCCTCAACTGCGACTTCTTTATCGGCGCCCATTTTGGCGGCTTCCGCGAGGAGATGGACAATGTGCTCCTGCTCGACATGGCCATCCATACGCTGGACGCGGCCCGCTTCATGGCCGGCAAGACGCCGCGCGCCGTCTATTGCCTCGAAACCAATCCGCCCGGCTCCTGGTACCGGCATGGCGCCGCCGCCAATGCGATCTTTGAGTTCGACGACAATGTCGTATTCAACTATCGCGGCTCCTGGGCCGCCGAGGGCGTCCATACCAGTTGGGAAAGCGGATGGCGCATCGTGGGCAGCAAGGGCACGCTGATCTGGGATGGCGAAGAGAGCTTTACCGCCCGTGTCGTGGCGGGCGACAGCGGCTTCTTCCGCGACCTCGTGGACATCGAGGTGCCCCCGCCCGCCGACGCCGACCAGACCCATGGCCATGCCAGCGTCATCGCCGATTTTCTCAATGCCATCGAAACCGGCCGCCAGCCAGAAACCGTGGGCAGCGACAACATCAAGAGCCTCGCTATGGTCTTTGCCGCGATCGAGAGCGCGCGCAAAGGCCAGCGCGTCACCATTGCCAATTAAGGACCATCCCCGTGAGCGACCCTGCAAAATCCATCCGTATCGGCACCATGATCAGCGCCAGCGCCGGCAAATCGGCTGAGCGCATTGCCGAGATCGCCGATCTGGGCTTTGAAAGCTTCGAGCCGTTTTTCTGGCAGACTACCAATGGTCAGGACTTGGCCGAACTGGGCAAGCGCAGCCTTGATGCGATTGGCGACCGCGACATCACCATTTCAACGCTGGGCATGTTCGGCAATCCGCTCGAGGACCAGGACATGGACCGCCAGACCCTGCAGGGTTGGAAGGACTGCATCGACAATGCCCACCACTTTGGCGCGACCTGCGTCGCCGGTTTTACCGGCCGGGTGCGCAACAAGCCGCTGACCGACAGCCTGCCGCGCTATAAAGAAGTGTGGACCGAACTGGCGGCGCGCGCGGCGGACAAGGGTGTGCGCATTGCCTTTGAAAACTGCGCCATGGATGGCAACTGGGCCACCGGCGACTGGAACATCGCGCATAATCCCGATGCCTGGGAGTTGATGTTCAACGAGACGCCGCAGGACAATATCGGGCTCGAATGGGAGCCCTGCCACCAGATGGTCTATTTGATAGACCCGCTGCCGCAGGTCCGCAAATGGGCGCACAAGATTTTCCATGTGCATGGCAAGGACGCCACCATTCGCTGGGAGGTAATCCGCGAACACGGCATTTTCGGCAAGCATCCTTTTGTCTTCATGCGCACGCCCGGCTTTGGTGACAGCAACTGGACCGACATCCTTTCCGAGCTTCGCCTGGCCGGCTGGTCGGGCAGCATCGACATCGAAGGCTGGCACGATCCGGTCTATCGCGGCGACCTCGAAATGACCGGGCAGATCCACGCGCTCAATCACCTCAAAGCCGCACGCGGCGGCGATTACGTGCCGGTCGGACCGTGATGAAACTGACTTGACGATGTTTGAGAAACCGTTTTACCATCGCTGAGAAAAGGGTTTTCCTTTGAGGTATGTGGACGTGGCCAAGGCAGAACGGATACGCATCTATGACGTTGCTCGCGTCGCCGGCGTCAGCGTTGCCACGGCCTCCAAGGCGCTCAACGATACCGGCCGCATGACCGATGCCACCCGCACCCGCGTCAAGCAGACCGCTCTGGCGCTGGGCTTCCGGCCCAATGCCATGGCCCGGGCGCTGACTCAGCAGCGCAGCTTCACCATTGGCCTGCTGACCAATGACAGCTATGGCCGCTTCACCCTGCCGGTCATGGCCGGCATCAACGAGGCGCTGGTCGATCAGGGCGTCTCGGTGTTTCTGTGCGGCATCGAGGATGATGCTGCCCTGGGCAAGATCCATGTCGATGCCATGCTCGACAAGCAGGTCGATGGCATCATCGCCACCGGCAAGCGCATCGATCGCCGCCTGCCGGTCGATCTGTCCGAGTTGCCATTGCCGGTGGTCTATGCCTTTACCGAGGGCCCGGCCGATGCGGTGACCCTGGTATCGGATGATGCGCAGGGCGCGCGCGAAGCCACCGAATGGCTGCTCGGGCTCGGCCGGCAACGGCTGGTGCATGTCACGGGACCGGACAGCTTTGCCTCTGTTTCGGCGCGAGCCGGGGCCTTCCGTGAGGCCGCTGGCGCGGCTGCAGCCGTGCTGCATGGCCCATGGTCGGAAGCCTGGGGGCATGCGGCGGTGGCGCAGTTGTGGCAGCAGGAGACGCCGCCCGACGCCATTTTCTGCGGCAATGACCAGATCGCGCGCGGCGTCGTCGACGCCCTGCGCGAGCGCGGTGTCGATGTGCCCGCCGATGTCTCGGTCATCGGTTTTGACAATTGGGAGATCGTCGCCGCTGCGACCCGCCCGCCGCTGACCAGTGTGGACATGAATCTCAAGGAACTTGGCCGCGTGGCCGGCCGCCTGATCCTGGATCTTGCCGAAGGCAAGCCAGTCGAGCCGGGCATCCGCACGCTGCCCTGCAAGCTCGTGGTGCGCCAATCCTGCGGCGGCGACATGCTCGCCCGCCCCAACAGGCAAGAGGAGCTTCAGGGGATTTGAGGAGTGCTGCCACGGGCGTTGCAACCGCCCATGGCAGCGAGGAAAGGGCCGCAAGGGAAGAGGAAACCCAAGCGGCACAAGCGCGGCCAAGGCCGCAAGGGAGGATATAATGCAATTGTCTAAACGAGGTCTATTGGCCAGTCTGGCCATCGGCGCATTGGTCGCAGCCACGCCGGCTCAGGCGCAGGAAGATGTGACTATCACCGTCTGGTCGATTGACGGGGCCAATCAGGTCGGTCCGTCCGATACGTTCTCAGCCGAGTTCGATGAGATGGATAACGGCATCAACGTAGAATACCGCATCCTGCAGTTCGACGAGATCGTAAACGAAACGCTGCGCGCCTTTGCTACGGGCAACGCGCCCGACATCGTTAGCCTCGATAATCCAGACTTCGCCATGTTCTCATCGCGTGGGGCGTTTCTCGACATTACCGATATGGCCGCTGAAAGCGACGTCATAAATCCTGAAGTTTACTTCGAAGGGCCGCTCAACTCGGTGAGTTGGGATGGGCGCCTCTACGGTGTTGGCAAGTACACCGACACGATTGGCGTTTTCTACAACAAGGATATGTTTGCAGAAGCGGGGATCGAGAACCCGCCGCAAACCTGGGCCGAGTTCGAGGAATACGCCCGGAAACTCGCCAAGCCCGACCAGGGCGTATACGGCGCAACCCTTTCGGCCCGTGGTAATGAGGAGGGCACCTTTCAGTTCCTGCCCGTCATCCAGATGTCCGGTGGCGGCTATGATAACGTCAACACCGAGGGCGCCCGCGAGTGGCTGTCCATGGTCAAGGGCATGATCGATGATGGCGTGCTCAGCCAGGACGTCCTCTCGCTTGGCCAGTGGGATTCGACCGGCACCTTCAACTCGGGCAACGCCGCCATGGCGATCTCGGGCCCGTGGGAAATCGACCGCATGGTCGAGGATGCCGACTTCGACTGGGGCGTGACCCTGCTGCCCACCTTTGGGGACGGCGATGAGCGCTCCTCAGCGCTTGGCGGCTTCAATCTCGGCATCATGTCCACGACTGATTATCCAGAGGAAGCCTTCAAGGTTCTGGAATTTTTCGTCAGTCAGGACGACCGCCTCTTCCCTGAGTTCGGCTATCTACCGACGCGGTCCGACGTTGAGTTGCCGCTCTCGGGCGTCGAGAAGAAGGACGCCGCCCTCGCCGTCTTCCAGGAACAGCTGAAATATGCCCAGCCGCGCGGGCCGCATCCGGAATGGCAGAAAATCTCCAAAGCGATCTACGACGCCGAGCAGGCGGCCCTGACCGGTCAGATGACACCTGACGAGGCGCTGAGTCAGGCGCAGGCGACGATCGACACAATCATCGACTAGTCCTCCCGACTGGGCCGGCCGGAGGCAAGCTCTGGCCGGCATTTTCTGTTCCCGTGATCACGGAGGATTCGGTGTCGCGATTTTTCAGCGGGCTGCGAGACGGTGTGGGGTTTGATATCCTGCTGGTCGGCGCCGCCCTGCTTTTCCTGCTCGCTTTGGCCGGCGCGCCGCTGGTCTACAATGTGCTGATGAGCTTCCAGCAGGTGGACATGTTCACCCTGGGCGCCCTGTTCCGGCCCTTTGTCGGCTTCGACAATTATGTGGCCGTGGTGCAGCAGCCCGAATTCTGGCTGGTCACGCGCAATACGCTGGTCTTCGTGTTCGGCTCCATGGCGGGGCAATTCGTGCTGGGCTTCGCGCTGGCGCTGTTCTTCGCGCAGAACTTCCCCGGCGCCTCCACCATTCGCGGCCTGTTCCTCGTCTCCTGGGTGATGCCGGGCCTTGTGGTCGGCGGCATCTGGAGCTTTATCCTGGCCGGCGACTATGGCGTGCTCAACGTCATCCTCAAGGCACTCGGCATTATCGATGCCAGCATCTTCTGGAAGTCGGATCCGAGTTTTTCCATCTGGGCCGTCATCATCGCCAATATCTGGCTGGGTCTGGCCTTTAACATGCTGCTGCTGTCGGTCGGGCTCGCCGCCATTCCGCGCGATCTCTATGAGGCGGCCGAGCTCGATGGCGCCAATGCCTTCCAGCGCTTCTGGACCATCACCCTGCCCATGATGCGCCCCACCATCGGCGCCGTGCTGTCGCTGGGCCTGATCGGCACGCTGCAGCAGTTCGACCTGTTCCCGGCGCTGACCGAGGGCGGTCCGGCCAATACGTCCAATGTGGCCGGCTACTGGTCCTGGCAGCTCAGCTTCCAGCTCTATGATTTTGCCAAGGGCGCCACCGTATCGGTGATGATGTTCCTGCTCGTGCTGTTTGCCTCGGTCGTCTATGTGCGCTCGACCCGCCACGAGGTGCGCGGATGACCCGGACCTATACCCCCTGGATCCTGTTGACCGTCGCCCTGGCGCTGGCCGCGGTCTATCTGTTCCCGCTCTACTGGATGTATGTCACGAGCCTCAAGACCGGCTCGGAAATGTTCGCCAATCCGCCCACCTTCTGGCCCAACAATGCCAATTTCGCCGTCTATCCCGAGGTGTGGGCGCGGCGGGCCATGCCGACCTATCTGTGGAACTCGGTGGTGATTGCCGGCGGCGTCACGGCCATTACCGTGGTGCTGGGCACCGGCTGCGCCTATGTGCTGGCCCGCTATCGCAATCACTGGATCGATATCGGCCTGTTCTTCGTGCTGATGCTGCAGGTGCTGCCCGCATCGGTGATGATCACGCCGCTCTTTGTCGGCTTTAACCAGGTCGGCCTGCTCAACTATCCGCGCACCGCGGTCGTGCTCGCCGCTGCCGCCAAGGCCATGCCGTTCTTTGTCGTGCTGGTGCGCGCCACTTTCATGAGCGTGCCACGCGAACTAGAGGAAGCGGCCCTCGTGGACGGCAATTCGCGCGTCGGCGCCTTCTTCTTCATCGTCCTGCCGCTGGCGCGCAACGGGATCCTGGTCTGCGCCATCCTCACCTTCATGAGCGCCTTTGGCGAATATATCTACTCCAAGTCGATCATCCAGAGCCCGTCGCTGCAGCCCGCCAGCGTTGGCCTGTCCGGGTTCCTCGGCCCCAACTCGACCGACTGGAGTTCCATCATGGCCTATTCGGCGATCTATGTGACGCCAATCCTGGTCGCCTTCGTCATCCTGCAGCGCCGCATCGTCTCCGGCCTCACCTCGGGAGCCCTCAAATGACCGCCCAGATCGAAATGCGCGACATCCAGAAGCATTATGGCAGCTTTCATGCGCTCAAGGGCATATCGCTGACCATCGACAAGGGCAGTTTCGTCGCCCTGGTCGGCCCGTCCGGCTGCGGCAAGTCCACGCTGCTGCGCTCGATTGCCGGGCTCGAAACCATCACCTCGGGCACGTTGCAGATTGCCGGCAAGGCCATGAACGGCGTGCCGCCCAGACACCGCGACATTGCCATGGTGTTTCAGAGCTATGCGCTTTACCCGCATATGACGGTGGAGGAAAACCTCACCTATTCGCTGCGCCTGCATGGCGTGGGCAAGGCTGATGCCCGGCAGAAGGCCGCCGAGGTGGCGGCCACGACCGGGCTGACAAGCCTGCTCGGTCGCTATCCGCGGCAATTGTCGGGCGGGCAGCGGCAGCGCGTGGCCATGGGCCGCGCCATCATCCGCAATCCCAAGGCCTTCCTCTTCGACGAGCCGCTCAGTAATCTCGATGCCTCGCTGCGCGTACAGATGCGCAAGGAAATCCGCGCCTTGCACGACCGGCTCGGCGCCACCTCGGTCTATGTGACGCATGACCAGATCGAAGCCATGACCATGGCCGACTGGGTCGTGGTCATGCGCGATGGGCTCATCGAGCAGCAGGGGCGCCCGCTCGATCTCTATGACAAGCCGGTCAACCGGTTCGTTGCCGGCTTTATCGGCTCGCCGGCGATGAACTTCATGCCCGGCCATATTGCCGAGACCGGCAATGCCGTGGTGCTGGCCGATGGCGCCGGCACGCTGCCGCTTGATCGCAGCCTTGCGCCAGGCCGCGCGGTGATCGTCGGCGTGCGCCCCGAACATCTCGATGTGGCGGGCGATGCGGCCACGTTCCATCTCGAGATCGGCACCGTCGAGTCGACCGGGTCGGCCACCTATCTCACCTCGCCCGATGGCAATTTCCAGCTCGTCCAGTCCGAGCGGACCAGCCTCGCCTCCGGCGATCGCCTTGGCCTGCGCATCGACGCAGCCAAGATCCACCTCTTTGATCCCCAGAGCGGGATCGCCCTCTAAGGTTTTGCCCATGTCCCGCTACGCCCCCGTCCCCTTCCCCCAGGTCAAGCTCGAGGGCCAGTTCTGGCACGAGCGCCTCGATACCGTGCTCGACCGCACCGTTCCCAGCCAGCACAAGAAGCTCGGCGAATACGGCATCCTCGATTCCCTCAAGCTCCCCAAGCCGCCACCGCCGCTGCGCTTTCCGCGCCATGCCAATGGCTTTACCGTCCAGGTGTTCTGGGACAGCGATGTCGGCAAGTGGATCGAGGCGGCCAGCTATGCCCTGGCCCATCGCCGCAACGCGGACATCGAAGCCAAGATCGAGGCGGCGATCGACGATCTCGAAAAGGCGCAGGCGCCGGATGGCTATCTCAACTGCTGGTATCTTGGCCGCGAGCCGGACAAGCGCTGGACCAATCTGCGCGACAACCACGAAATGTATAATGCCGGGCACCTGCTTGAGGGCGCCGTCGCCTATTTCCAGGTCACCGGCCGACGGCGCTTCCTCGACGTGATGGAGCGCTATCTCGACCACATCTATGCAACCTTCGGCACCGGCCCAGGCCAGCGCCGCGGCTATGACGGGCATGAGGAAATCGAGCTGGCGCTGATGAAGCTCTACTATCTCACCGGCGAAAAGAAGCACCTCGATTTTGCCGCCTATCTCATCAATGAACGCGGCCAGCAGCCGCCGCATTATTTCGATGTCGAGCGCGAGCGGCGCGAAGGCGGCGACAGCAAGCAACCCTATGTCTTTGCCAATTACGAGTATTCGCAAAGCCACAAGCCGGTGCGCGAGCAGGACAAGGTGGTCGGCCATGCCGTGCGCGCCATGTATCTTTATACCGCCATGGCCGACCTGGCGGCCGAACTCGACGATGCCGGTCTCAAACACGCCTGCGAAGTGCTGTGGGACGATGTGATGGAGACCAAGATGTACGTGACGGCAGGCCTCGGGCCGTCGGCGCATAATGAGGGATTCACCCACGATTTCGACCTGCCCAACCAGACCGCCTATGCGGAAACCTGCGCCTCGGTGGCGTTGATTTTTTGGGCGCAGCGCATGCTGCATCTCGACCTCGACGGCAAATATGCCGACATTCTCGAACTGGCCATGTTCAACGGCGCCTTGTCTGGTCTCAGCCGGGATGGCGAGCATTATTTCTATGCCAATCCACTCGAAAGCGATGGCACCCCGACCCGCTGGGACTGGCATACGTGCCCCTGCTGCACCATGAATGTCAGTCGCTTGGTCGCCTCGGTCGGGGGCTATTTCCTCTCAGTGGCCGAGGATGGCGTGGCCTTTCACCTCTATGGCGGCATAGCCTCGGACGTCGAGATTGGCGGTGTGAAGGTCGGCTTGCGCGAGGTGTCCAACTATCCCTGGTCGGGCGACATCGCCATCAGTGTCGATCCGGAAACGCCCGCTGCCTTCGATCTCGCCTTGCGCATCCCCGGCTGGTGCCAGGGTGCCAAGGTCCAGGTCAACGGGGAGGAGGCGGATGCCGCCGCGGCGAAGCGCGGTTATCTCACCATCCACCGCACCTGGCAGGCCAGCGACCGCGTCACCCTCGATCTGCCTATGCCACCGACCCGGCTCTATGCTCATCCCGGCGTCATAATGGATGCTGGTCGAGTTGCTCTGAAGCGCGGCCCGCTGGTCTATTGTCTTGAGGAGTTCGACAATCCCGGCGGCAGGGTACAGCGCATCAAGCTGCCACGTAGTGCCGAGCTCCTTGCCGAACCGCGAGCGGACCTGTTTGGCGGCATAGTCACCCTCACGGCCAGAGGGACCGCCATCGACGAGGGCGACTGGAAAACCCTCTATCGCACCACCCCAGCCCTTCAGACCCCGACGAGCCTGGTGGCCATCCCGTACTACCTTTGGTCCAACCGAGGGCAGGGCTCCATGATGGTCTGGGTGCCGGAGCAACCGGGCTGACAATCAGCGCGCATCACATGGCGATTTGCTGGCCTTTCATGGTGACGTGCGCAAGGAACCGACCTAGGGCTCTGTTGTGGCAGAGCTCAATCAAGTCTTCTTGCCAAGGAACCGATATCGTTCAAAAGTCGGCAGAGGTGAGCGGACAGCCGATTTGACCCTTGGCGGCTGCCGACCCCTTTCGGTCATCCAAACTCCTCGCCAAGAATGGCAGCTTCGAACCCAGTTGCGAACGATTGAGCTCCGTGACGTTTCCGCCGGACGCCTTTGCTGAAGCGAGATTGAGCAGTGCCCAATCTCGCAGTGCTGCTTACGACTGAGCGGTCTGTTCAGCTTCCGAGTTTTCAATGCCGAGATTGGCATAGGTCACTGGATTCGCGTACCCCTTACGCTGGAAACGTCAGAAATCGTCGACAAAAAACTGATCGATTCGATTAAAGATGGCGCCTTCTTCATAAATGGAGCTCGCGGAGGCCACGTTGTCGATGCCGACCTGATCGCTGCGCTCGATAGTGGCAAGCTCAGCGGTGCAGCGCTCGATGTCTTCCGCATCGAGCCGCTGCCAGCCGAAGGCCCGGTCTGGACACACCCAAAAATCCGGCTGTCGCCGCATGTTGCGGCGCCAACCCATCAGCATATGGCGATCAGGGAGATGGCCGCCAATATCCGACGCTTCGAAAACGGCGAGCTTGTTCACCACACTGTCGATCGCAGCCTGGGCTACCAACAAAGACGGCAACCGCCCGCTGAGTTTCCACTGCGTGGATTGGCGCAAGCATTAAGCATGACTAGCGGTTTAGTCGATCCACAGTGTTTCCAGTGTTCTAGCGGATCCGCGTTCGGTTTTTGTCCTTCTTAGGCGTTATCCAGGCTTGAGGTTCTGCGACCGCCTGATGACAACCGGCAACTAGTGTTTGCTAGCCTCTCGGCTCTGCATCAATGTGCAGCGCCGCTCAATCCGCATTCCCCGCAGCGTCAATTCCGCTGGCTCTTGAGCACTCCAGCAAGCGAGGGGCGATGAGTGGGTGCGCTCGACGTAATACCGACGCTTCGCGACTTTCCATCGCGCCGACGTCGAATGAAAGTATTCTACGTCAGTGGTTTAGCGAAGTTTGGCTTCTGTCTAATAACGGATTGGTGGCGAAGGGGGCCGCAAGCGACTGCCAGAACTTGAGCTGCCAAGGTGACTTAGCGGACCGGCAACTTAGTGCCCTGCCTTGCGCTCCGAAGGTATCGCTTGCAAACGGCCAAACGTTACCCTGCCAGCGACTTTGGGCGGCTCTGGGCTTTCGCAATGCAGCACGATCGCTTGTCTCAGAATGGACGAGCCAGACACATTCAACTCGGCGCAGCAGCCACGTTACCGAGCCCATCCAGCGCACGCGCAGCGCGGCGTTTCTGGCGGTAGCGGTTGAACTGCTGGTCCGCGAGAACACCGGCCAGGATGACCCCACCCATAACTGCAAAATTGAGCGAAGACGGAATACCCAGCAGGTTCACCAGGTTCTGCAATTGCTGCAGCAGCACCGCTCCCAGAATGACGCCGACGATCGAGCCCTCACCGCCACGGAGCGAGAAGCCCCCCAGCACTGCCGCCGCGATGGCATAGAGTTCATAGAAATTGCCATGTGAAGACGGCTGCACCGACCGGGTGAACATGGCGAAGTAGATGGCGGCAATCGATGTCAACACGGCGCAGATGACGTAGGCCGCGGTGATGACGAGACCCGTCCTTACGCCGGAATAGCGGGCCGCATCCTCGTTCTTGCCGACGGCCTGCAGGTGCCGCCCAAACACGGACCGATGCAGCACGAACCAGCAGATCACACCGATAATGATCATCGCATAGAACGAATGCGGGATGCCGAAGGAGCGACCGATGGTCAACCATTCCAGTTCCGGATAGCTGGCCCCAAATGGAAAGCCTGCCGTGGCCTCACCAGTATAGCCGCGCGCCACGCCGCGGTAGATCAGCAGGCCGCACAAGGTCACCACAAAGGGCTGCATCTTCAGTTTGGTAATGAGCAATCCATGCGCTAGGCCCATCAGCGTGCCGATGCCGATGGTTATCAGCATGGCCAGCGGCCAAGGCACGCCGAACCGGCCCACCATATCGACAAAGAGGACACCGAGCAGGGCAATCATCGAACCCACGGAGAGGTCAATCCCGCCGGTCATGATGACAAAGCCCTGCCCAATGGCGAAGAGGCCGAACAGGCCAATCAGGTTTGCCGTATTGCCCAGGTTGATGGGCGAGAGGAACAGGGGGGTGCGCATATAGACTATGGCACCCACCACGATGATTAGGAGCGCCAGTCCCATGTCTTTCTTGTGCATTCTTCTTCCCCCTAATGTGCGCCGACGGCAAGCTTGAGAACATTGTGCTCGGAGAAATCCGAGCGTGGCAGCGAGCCGGTGACCTCACCCTCCCGGAGCACCAGGATACGGTCAGAGACACCGATGACCTCTTCCATGTCGCTCGAGATCATCATCACGCCGACACCGGCCTCGGCCAGAGCCCGCATGAGCTTATAGATTTCCCACTTGGCGCCGACATCGATGCCCCGCGTCGGCTCGTCAAAGATGATGAGCCGGGGTTTCATCGAGAGCCATTTGCCCAACACAACCTTTTGCTGGTTGCCCCCTGACAGTTCTGCGGCATTGCGCTGCACATCAGCGGCCTTGATGCCGAGCCGGGCGCGCTGCGCCTCGGCCCTTTCGGCAACCTTCGTTCCCGAGACCAGGCCGTTGCGGCTCACCGACTGGAAATCGGCCAGCGAGATGTTTTCGCAAATCGATGTCTCGAGAACGAGGCCCGCGCGCTTGCGATCCTCGGGCACAAGGTAAACGCCAGCCTGGATCGCCTCTCGCGGCGAGGAGGCACGGAACGGCTGTCCGGCCAGGAGCACCTCGCCCTCGAGCACTGGCGCAATTCCGAAGACGGCTTCGGCCAGTTCGGTTCGGCCAGCGCCGACCAACCCGGCCAAGCCCAGGATTTCGCCCGCATGCAGATCCAAGTCGGCACGAGCCCGCGGGTTAGCGCCGATCCGCACGCCCTTGAGCGAGAGGATGATGTCGCCAACTGCATGGGTCGGCGGGGTATAAAGCGATTTTAGATCTCGTCCGATCATCAGGCGAATCATCGCATCATGGTTGATCTCGTCGCGGCTGAGCTCACCCGCGACATGGCCATCGCGCAATCCAAAGACGCGGTCGGCGCAATCCTCGACCTCCCCCAGGCGATGGGAAATGTAGATGACCGCGATACCCTGCGCCTTGAGGTCGGCGATCACCTTCATCAGGGTCCGCGTTTCCGATAGCGTCAGCGACGAAGTTGGCTCGTCCATGATGACCACGCGCGCATCGATGGAGAGCGCCTTGGCAATTTCAAGCAATTGCCGCTCGGCCAGCGACAGCTCGGCCACAGAAGTTTCAGGCCGGAACGTGGCGCCCACCCGCGCCAGCAGGGGACGGGCCGCATCGCGCATAGCCTTGAGGTCAAGCAGGCGAAGAGCGCCACCCCGGATTTCGCGACCCAGGAACATGTTCGCCGCCACGTCGAGATTGTCGAAGACGTTGAGTTCCTGGTGCACAAAGGCGATCCCGGCCGCCTGCGACTGGGTGACCGTGAGATGGTCGTGGGCAACGTTGTCGATGATGACTTTGCCGGAGCTGGGCGCGATCACCCCGCCCAGTATCTTCATCAGCGTCGATTTTCCGGCTCCGTTCTCTCCGATTAGCGCCAACACCTCGCCAGCCCTGACCGACAGGGTAACGTTGGAGAGGGCCACCACGCCGGGATAGACCTTCGAGATGTTCTCAAGCACCAACAGTGGGTGCTTCGTGTCATGGGCATTCATGTTCAGGCAACCCGAAAAAGCGGCAACGGCACCGGGGGTGCCGCTCAACAGACTCATCGCATGGACAGGCACGCACCGGGTCAGAAACCGACCCGGTGCGGCTGCGCTGGCTGGGAGGATTACCCGCCGATACGCTCCTTGAGTTCGGCCTCAAAGGCATCGACATTGGATTGGTCGACAACTTTGGTCGGAACAATGATCAGCCCGTCTTCCGGCACGCCCGAAGTGTCACCCTCGAGATATTTTGCCATCAGGTGCATGCCCTGGTAACCCCACTGGTATGGGTCCTGAACAACAGTGCCGGCAAAGCTGCCTTCGCGCACGGCGCCCAGGGTGATCGGGTCTTCGTCAAACGCCACAACCGTGATCTCTCCCAGCTTGCCGGCGGCCTGCAGTGCCTCGTAGATTTTGGGCGGGTTGTAAGAATAGAATCCGACCATGCAGTTGATGTCGGGATTGGCCGCGAGCACGTCATCGACATTGGAGCGGGCGCGCGCAAAGTCCACGTCATCGCCACGGACATCGACCAGTTCAATGCCCGAACCCTCGACGGCCTGGCGGAAGCCGGCAATGCGCTCGATGGCATTATCGGCCCCAAGGAAGCCGACAAAGCCCATGCATTTTGCGCCATTGGGCAAGGAAGCCACAGCAATCTCACCGGCCTGAACGCCTGCTAGGGTGTTGGATGAACCCAGATAGGCGATGCGATCGCTGTCGGGCGCATCGCTGTCAGTGGTGAACAGGGGCACCTGCGCGGCAATGCGGTTGAAGGCATCGATGGAGTTCTTCGGATCTGCCGAAGAAATCATGATGGCATCGGTGCCGGCGGCGACCAGATCGTCCATCAGCGCATTCTGCAGCGCTGCCGTGCCTTGCGCAGGATAGCGAAACTGCAGATCATAGCCAGGCAGTTCCCCCTGCGCCTTAGCCACGCCTGCTTCGGCCAACTTCCAGAAATCAGAAGCCGCGTTTACGACAAAGGCCAGCTGTGGCTTGTCCTGAGCAAATGCGGGTGCCGCCACGACAGTGGCCACGGCCGCGATTGAAACGGCAAGTTTGACTTTCATATTGTCCTCCCATGTCACAGGCGCTTTGTTGTTGGCGCTCCGCGACGACGTTGAATTGCTCGGCGCCAAACCGTTTGCCGTCGAGCGGTTTATATCCGCCGATCCGGGCACGCTCCCGTTGATGGAATGGGCGCCGGAACATTGGATATTAAGTGGTGCGCATGCTGCTACCCAGGGTACCAGACCTTGCGCGGGTCATCGGGCGCGCGGACATAGTCCCATGCCCGTTCGATGAGTCGTTGCAGATCGACCTGCGGCTTCCAGCCCAGCAGTAGGCGAGCCTTGGCATTGTCGAGCCAGTTGCTGTGAAAGGGTGTGTCGATCTCGGCCACCGGCAGGGATCGGGTGGCGCTCAGATACTGCGCCACCTCGCCGTAATCGACCGGCGCATCCATCGCAATGTTGAAAAGCTGACCGGCCGCGGCCGGATGGTCCAATGCCGTCAGAATGGCGCCGACCAGATCGTCGACATGGATGAAGTTGCGCCGGAGTGGGGCGCCACGCGCGTCGCGCAGCAAGGGTACACTCGCCGCCTGTGCGTGCCGTGCTACAGCCCCTGCATCAATTAGCTCGCTCCAGGGTGGCCCGCCAAACTGGTCGCTGAAACTGAGCGCAAAGCGGAAATCATCTTTCTCCATGATCCAGGGTGCGCGCAGGCAGCAGCCATTGATGCCGTACTGGATTCCATATTGCTCAAGCATGACCTCTTCGAGCACCTTAGTCAGCGCGTAGCAGCCCGGATAGGCGCGGCGCGGCGCGGCATCGGTGATCGGCTCGTTATAGCGCTGGAACATGTGCCCGACAGTGCAATCGCCACCGAGCAGCACAAACTGCCGTGTGCCCGGCGTAGACCGGAAGGCTTCGAGCAGGTTGAACATGCCCCCGACACCAACCTCCATCGCCAGAAGCGGCGACTCCTTCACCGCGGCCATATGCAGGACATGTGTGACCCCCTCCATTGCTGCAAACATGGCATCGGCATCTGCAAGGGAGGCGCGGACAATTTCTACGCCAGGATGCTCCACCACGCGGTTGTTGCAGATCGCCCTTATGGACCAACCAGCAAACCTTTCGGCCGCCAGGAATGCAGGCAGAAAATTGCCGCCAACTTTGCCGGTTACGCCGGTGACCAGTAATTTCACGCCAATGCCCCTTGCATCGAGCGGCATGGCGCCCGAGGCGCCACGCCAGATATGTCCCGTTTACTGTGCGCAGAAACCGGGCTCTTCGCGGGTGCAGACATCGAGGCCGGTATAGATCGGGTCTTCAACAGCCTCGCCATTGATGAGCTGGATCATCACATCGGGGGAGCGCTGGCCCATCTCGAACGGCCGCTGACCAACTTGGACATGGCTGCGCCCATCGTTGAAGGCTTGCACCTGCGGTGGCAACGTGTCGCCAGCGATGATGATGAGTTCATCGCTCATCAGCCGGTCCATGACCTGATCGGTGACCTGTGCATAGGCCTGGGGCGCGAACTGGGCCCAGCCGCCAATCAGGATGAAGGCATCCAGATCCGGATTGGAGGTGAATACGTCCGCCATCTGCTGGTTGGCCAGATCGATCTGGTCATTGGTAAAGACCGGGCAGCCTTCAATTTCGCTCCAGCCAGCTTCCCCGCTCAGGCGATCGGTGCCTTCGGCGCCGGCAATGGTGTCACGGAAACCGGCGGCGCGAGCGTTGATATTGTCCGCCGCGACATTGCCCAACTGCAGGCAGACCGTGCCGCCATCGGGCTTGAGCCGCAGGGCCTGCTCAGCCATCATCACGCCCATCAGGTAATTGTCGGTGCCTAGGAATGTGGCGCGCAAGGACCGGTCGGCCTCGGAAAGGTCCGCATCCACCGTCATCACGGGGATCTGCGGCGCGATTTCCTTGAGCCGGTTGGCCATAGCCGGTGCGTTGGACGGCGATATGGCAATGGCTGCCACGCCGCGCGTTACCAGATCGTCGACCAACTGCACCTGGCCCGATTCATCGGCGCTGGAGGCCGGCCCGGTATAGAGACACTCGTATTCCGAGTCCGGATTGTTGGCGGCCCAGTCCTGGCAACCAAGATTGATCTGCTCGAAGAAAGGGTTGTCGAGGCCCTTCACCACGATTGCCAGGGTCTTCTTGTCCTGGGCATTGGCCGGACCAGCCGCAAGGGCCAGCACGGCCGCTGCGATGGCGAGATGATTTACGTATGTCAAATTCAGTTCCTCCCGTTGATGACCGGCTTCCCGGTCCATGCTCCGACTGATGGTCGGATTTCCCCCATTGTTGATCACGAGACGAGACCGGCCTAAGCCCCTCGCCTGTTTCTCCGCCCTGATCGAGCGGTATTAAGCAGATCACTGGTGATTTAGTCATATTATGTGATAATATCAGCATCTAATTAGCGGGGCCGTCAAGCGTGAATTGGCGGTCTTGTTGAAGGGGAGGGCGCTGGCAGGAGGAAACAGGCCAGCGAGCCCACTGATTGGACTGGGGTGAGTAAGTCAGAAAGGGAGGCGCATGAGCGCACTGCGACTGAATGGCGTGAGCAAGCACTTTGGGGCGATCCACGCTTTGACCGATGTTTCGCTGGTGATCGAACCAGGCGAGGTAGTGGGACTGATGGGGGATAACGGGGCCGGTAAATCCACCCTGGTCAAAGTCATTGCCGGCAATTTCGCCCCGACCAGCGGCGAAGTTTACGTCGGCGACCAGAAGGCGGCATTTCATAAGCCGCGCGATGCGCAGCGCTCCGGGATCGAGGTCGTCTATCAGGACTTGGCGCTTTGCAACAACCTGTCGGCCGCTTCCAATGTCTTTCTCGGCCGCGAACTGACGCATCGCATCGGGCCGCTGCGGCTATTGGACTATGCAGGGATGCGCAGCAGGTCGGCGGAGCTTTTCGCGCGCCTCAAGTCTGAAACCCGTCCACGCGATCTGGTGCGGCGCATGTCGGGCGGCCAACGCCAGGCGGTGGCGATTGCACGCACGCTGCTCTCGGACGCCCGCATTGTACTGATGGACGAGCCCACGGCCGCCATTTCGGTGCGCCAGGTGGCCGAGGTGCTCAATCTGATCCGCAACCTGCGTGACCACGGCATTGCCGTGGTGCTGATCAGCCACCGCATGCCCGACGTCTTCGATGTGGCGGACAGGATCGCCGTGCTGCGCAGAGGCCGTCTGGTCGCCGACAAGCGCGCCGCCGCCTCCTCGCCCGAAGAAGTCACCGGGCTTATCACCGGCGCAATCGAGGCCGCCTGATTATCATCAAGGACCAATCCAGATGTCGACAAACTCTACCCTGATAGAAGTCATCGGCGCCTCGCAAAACCGCACGGCGCTTTCCCGGCTGACCGGTCACCAGACCTTCTGGGTCTTTCTCGCCGCCCTGCTTGCCTGTGTGGCGCTGACGCTGATGACCGACACATTTGCCACCGAAAGAAACCTCTTCAACGTGTCGCGCAACTTTGCCTTCGTCGGCATAATTGCCATCGGAATGACCGCGGTCATTGCATCGGGCGGCATAGATCTCTCGGTTGGATCCACCGTGGTGATTTCCGCCATGACAGTAGCCGTCATCATGGCCGCCGGGCTGCCGATCTGGATCGGCGTTCCTGCAGCATTGCTGGTGGCCGTGCTGGTAGGCCTCGCGAATGGCCTATTGATCGCGTATGCCGGAATGCCGGCCTTCGTCGTCACCCTCGGCATGCTTTCAGTGGCACGAAGCCTGGCCATGGTGCTGTCCAACAACAAGATGATGTACGAGTTTGGACCTGACCATGACATGCTGCTGGCCTTGGGTGGCGGTTCCACGCTGGGTTTGCCGAACCCCCTCATCGTTCTCGCGGTGCTGGCGCTGGTTACTGGCTTCGCGTTCAAATGGACGCGCTGGGGGCAGCATCTGTTCGCCATGGGCGGCAATGAAGAAGCGGCCAAGCTGACCGGCATCGCGGTGAAGCAACTCAAGGTTTCGGTTTACGTTTTCTGCGCCTTCACCGCGGGCGTGACCGGCGTGCTGGAAGTGGGTTGGCTGGGCGGCATCACCACCAATCTCGGTCAGGCGATGGAATTGTCCGTCATCGCGGCAGCGGTGATCGGTGGGGCCAATCTGGCGGGCGGCGTGGGGACCGCCTTTGGCGCCGTGGTCGGCGCGCTGTTGATCGAGGTGATCAGAAACAGCCTGATTCTCCTCGGGATCAGCACCTTCTGGCAGGGAGCATTTGTCGGCTCGTTCATAGTCATAGCGGTCGCTTTCGATCGCTTCCGCAGCGCCCGCTCGTCCGACTGACAAGGCGGACCGCCACGGGCTGGCGGCCCGGTGCTGGATCATTTCATCATTTCGTTGAAACGGTGAAATGATCCAATTTTTTGCCTGTCGCGTTTTCCGACCAAAAGCTGTCTCCAAGTTCTTGCTGGAAATGCTCTACTCGGCCGGCTCTGCCACACCGGCAAGCTGCTTGGCGCCCAGGGTCGACCCACGCTGGATCAGCTCGCACTCGACCTTGATGCGATTGGGTCCGGTGGTCAGGCCCCCAGCGCTGTCGAGCAGCAATTCCGCCGCGGTCTGCCCCATTTCATATTGGGGCAGCACCATGGTGGTGAGCGGCGGATGCAGGAAGCGGGCGATTTCGCGATCGTCGAAACCGACCACCGCAACATCCTCGGGAATTTTCCGGCCCAGCTGTTTCAGCGCTTCGAAACACCCCATCGCCATCAGATCGTTTGCACAGAAAATCGCATCCGGTGGATTGTCCTGCGCCATGAGTTCCATCGTCATGGCATAGCCCGATGACGGCTCCCAATTGCCCGGCTTCACCAATGCAGCGTCGAAAGCGAGATCGTGGCTCGTCAGCGCCTGCTTGTAGCCTCGCAGCCGGTCCCGTGGATTGTCCAGGCCTTGTTGCCCATTGATCATCCCGATGCGCCGCCGGCCCAACCCGATCAGATGTTCGGTCGCCACCCGGCCGGCCAGCAGGTCTGCCGGCAGTACGGCCGGGAGCGCACCTTGTTCATCGTAGCAATTTACCAGAACCGTCCGATGCGCTCCAAAGGCCGCCGGAAGGCCGACCTGTCGAGTAAGAATAGTGCCATAGACAATGCCCAGGATCGATTGGTCCCTCAGGCTCGAAAGGATGCTGGTCTCGAGATCGGCGTCGGCATGGCTGACCGCCATCAGGGCGTTGACCCCAAAATCGAGGGCCTTGTCGCGCACGCCTTCAAAGGCCAATGACATCCAGGGATCCGTCGATGCCTCGTCGGCAATGAACAGGATGGTCGCCTGGCCAGTCGTTCTCGGACCGCGACGCACGAATTTGTAGTTGAGCTGTTCGGCCGTTTCCATGACGCGTCGGCGGGTCGCATCGGTCAATCGCGCCAGTTTACTGCCGCTGAGCACCAGCGAGACCGTCGCCTGAGATACGCCGGCTGCCGCTGCCACATCCATCATTGTCGGCCGCGTGCCCGCGGCCTGTCGCTTTGATTTTACCATTAAATTGCCTGAAGTTGCGGCTCGACGTCGATCAAGAGGTTCTAGGTGAATGTCTAGTGTGGTCGAGTCAAGGTCTGCGCAATTTCTGCGCGACCGCAACTCCAGAAAGTGCTGACCTTTGCAAAAGTCCCGGGATCCGACCCGACTTCATCAACCACCGGAAGGAAGGGTTTGGCTATCCATCGTTCGCCCGAGTTTACCCTTGTGCCGGCCAAACGGCCATCCCGTACACCGCCGTCCGGCCGTGCGTCATTTTAGCGGCTGGTGAGGGATGTCATAGGGTCAATGGCAGAGGCGTCATTCGCGAGGGCGAGTACTCCAGTTTCATGGCTCTAAAGGCTAGGGTGAAAAGTAGCACCCTGATTTTTGGTTTCGGTTCAATATCGCAGAGTGTTGGTTCCAGTTTTGGAACTCATGAAACCACCTTATTGCCCCGGCCATAGACCAGCAGCATCCCGACGATGACGCAGCCATAGATCACCTGCCGCCCGGCCTCGGGCATCTGCATAATTGAGAGGACCGAATTGAGCAGCACGATGAGAGTGACGCCGACGACCGTGCCGGCATAGCGCCCCTGGCCGCCGAGAATGCGCGTGCCCCCGATGACGACTGCCGCGATGGCCGGCAGCAGATAGGCATTGCCCATACCCTGGTAGGCCTTGGTCGAATAACCGGCGAGGAGGATGCCGGCCATGGCGGCACAGACGCTCGAGATGACAAAGGCGCCCACGATCACCCAGCGGGTGCGGATGCCCGAGAGATAGGCGGCGCCTTCGCGATTGCCCGTCGCATAGACGGCGCGGCCAAAGGCGGTGCGCCCGAGGATGAGCACGATGACAAGGGACACCGCGACCCAGACGAAAATGGCGACGGGAATGCCGAGGATCTTGTCAGCGGCGAGGAAGCGCATGATGGGCGTTGCCTGATCCTGCGGGGCAAAGCCGCCCGTGTGCCAGACCATCAAGCCGCGCAGCACGGAATCCACCCCGAGGGTGAAGATCATCGAGGGGATGCGCAGATAGGCCACGCCCAGCCCGTTGACGAGCCCGACCGTTATACCGACCGCGATGCCGGTGGGCAGCGCCATGTCCCCGCCCACCGTCGTCGCCATCATAGCCGCGGCGGCAACGGTCCAGGGAATGGACAAGTCGATATGGCCGAGCAGGATGACCATCATCATTCCGGCCGCGACAATGCCGAGAAAAGAGCCGGTCTGCAACTGCTGCAGCAGGTAATTGGGCGACAGCAGCGGCGCACTGCCCTGCGTGGCCATCGTATAGACGGTGCCGACGAGCAGGATGACCAGCACGAAGCCCGAGGCGATGAGGACCGGCTTGTCTTCCGGTTTGAGACTGGCGAACGAAAGTGACATGGCCAAATTTCCCTAGCGGAAGAGATCGAGGCGGTTCTTGACCCGGAGCACGCCAATGGCGCCCAGGCTGACCGCTGCGAGCAGAACCAGACCCTCGACCAGCGGCTGCAGCAGCGGGTCGATGGACAGGATGCGGAAGTAGAAGGAGATGACGCGCAGGATCAGCGCGCCGATCAGCGAACCAATGGCCCCGCCAATGCCACCCAAAAGCGAAGTGCCCCCTAGCACAACGGCGGCGATGGAATTGAGCGTATAGGCACCGGCCTGGGTGATGTCGGCATTGCCCGAGGCGGTCTGGATGGCCAGATAAAGCCCGCCGCACGAGGCGAAAAAGCCCGAGAGGGTGAAGGCGGCAATCTTGGCGCGGTTGATCGGCAGGCCCGACATATAGGCCGGGCCCTCAGCCGAGCCGATGGCATAGATGGTCCGTCCGGTGACCGTGCGCCGGAACGGGATCCAGACCACAACGGCCACGACAATGATGATGAGGAATGGCGTTGGTATCCAGGCAATTGGCTGGAACCAGGGCGCGTCCGGATCGAACAATTGATAGGTATCGACGAAATCCCAGAGCGAATTGGTCAGCGCCCAGTTGAGATCGCCATCAATATCGCCGCCCGGCTTGGGCCGGATGAAGAGCGCGAGGCCCATGGCGATGGCGCCGGTGGCCAGCGTGGCGATAATCGGCTGCAGCCGCCCATAGACGATGATCAACCCATTGGCGAAGCCGAAGGCGGTGCCCGAGGCCAGCGTGACGATCATGCCGAAGACGATCTGCAGGGGCGAACCATTGACCAGCACCGAGGCAATGCACGAGGCCAGCGTCATCACCGCGCCGACGGAAAGGTCGAGCCCACCCATCAGCACCGGAATGGTCTGGGCCATGGCAACGAAAACGATCGCCACCGATTCATTGGCATTCTGCACAAACACCGCGCTCGAAAAGCCGCGCGGGTGGAGGATATTGTAGAGCAGGTAAAGCGCGCTCAACAGGAACAGGGCGCCATAAAAGCCCCGGTTCTGCCGCATGGAAATGGCGAGGCTGGACAGGAGACTATTCATGCGCTGGCTCCGGCCAGAGGCTCTGTGGCATCGATATTGAGCGACGCGGCGATGATCGCCTCCTCATTGATCTCCGTGCCCGAAAGCTCGGTGACGATGGCCCCGTCATACATGACGGCCACCCGGTCGCAGCAGCCGATCAGCTCGGCATAATCGGTCGAGTAAAAGAGGATCGCCCGTCCTTCGTCGGCCAGTTCGCGCATTAGCCGGTAGATTTCCTGCTTGGTCCCCACGTCAATGCCGCGCGTCGGGTCATTGAGCAGGATCAGTTCCGGATCGGTCATCAGCCATTTGGCGATAACCACCTTCTGCTGGTTGCCACCCGAAAGCGTCGCCACCGCATCTTCGGGTCGCCCGATCTTGATCTGCAATTTCGCAATGCCATCCGCAACTGCCTGTCGCTCCAGCGCCGGGTCAATAAACGGCCCGCGCGACACTTTGGAATAGGACGCTGCCAGCAGATTGTCTGCGATGGACATAGGCAGCATCAGGCCTTCGGTCTTGCGATCCTCGGGCACCAGCGCAATGCGGCTGCGCCCCGATTTGGCCACGGCCGGCGAGCCGGGCACTCCGGATGTGCTGCCGACCGCGACACGCCCCTCAACGCCCTTCAACACGCCGAACAGGGCCAGCATCAATTCCTTCTGCCCCTGCCCATCAAGCCCGCCCAGCCCGACGATCTCGCCCTTGCCCACATTGAGGCTGGCGCCCTTGAGCCGGTTTTCCCAGCGCAACTGCTCCACGACGAGATGAGGCGCTCGTTTCCCTGTCACCGGCTTGGGCGGGAAATGCGCATCCACTTCGCGCCCGATCATCAGCCGCACAATGTCGCGGTCACTGCGCGCGCCCTTGGCAAAGGTCTCCACATGCTGACCATTGCGAAACACCGACAGTGTGTCGCACAGCCGTTCGACTTCGTGCATCCGGTGGGAAATAAAGAGGCTGGCGACATTGTCCGCCTTGAGATCAGCCAGGAGCCCATAGACGGTTTCTACATCGCGGCTGGTCAGCGCCGATGTGGCCTCATCGAGAATAAGCAGGCGCGGATTCTTGCCCAACGCCTTGGCAATCTCCACCATCTGCCGCCGCGACAGCGACAGGTCGCGCACCATGGCATTGGGGTCAACGTCCTCGCATTTGATCCGCGCTAGAAGCTCTTCAGCGCGCTGGCGCTGGGCGCGCGCATCGATCAGTCCGAAGCGGCGCGGCGGCGTGGCGAGGGAAATATTTTCCGCGACCGTCAGGTCGGGCACCAGCGAAAGTTCCTGGAAAATACAGACAATCCCGGCGGCGCTGGCCTCGGCCGGATTGGCAAATTCCATCGGCGCGCCATCGAGATTGAGAATCCCCGTATCGGGCCGCAGCACGCCCGAAATGATCTTGATCAGGGTCGATTTGCCCGCGCCATTTTCCCCCAGGACAGCATGGATCGAGCCGCTATGGCAGGAGAAATCGACGTTTTCGAGCGCCCTTGCGCCAGAAAAGAATTTGGAAATGCCGCTGAGCTGCACGAGAGGGCGGTCGGACATGGCTTGTTAGCCCTTCAACTAGAGCGCTTCCAGAATAAGTGGACGCCACCTATTCGGTTCGGAAGCGAGGCAAATAAGACCTGGAGCGGCGGTTTTGAGAATCAAAACCGATTGGCTCCTGGGTGGTCACGTAAGACATGTGGCGGCGCCGGTAAGGGGCCGGCGCCGCCTTTCCGAGGACGTTTAGCTCACGTCAGCTTCGCTCTGGGACATGATCGCCGGGCCCGAAATATTCACGCCGCAGGGCGGGAATTCGTTCACGGTGAAGAAGTTGTCCGGCAGATCGGACCAGTAGTTGACGCCGTCTTCGAGCTGGTCATAGGTGGCGACCGGCAGCGGAACCGAGATCAGCTGCGGCATGACATTGCCTTCAAGCGCCGAAATAGCGGCCTTGATGGAAATGGCAACAAGGCCTGGCGACTGGCCGATGGAGATGCCCTTGAGGCCATCGCCCGAGAGATTGGCCAGCTGCTTGCGATAGCCGTTCTCGGATTCGCCGGCGATGGGGACCATCTTGTGGCCGGCGTCGATCAGCGCCTGGACGACGCCCGTGGTGCCGCCCTGTGCAGCCACGGCGGCAAATTCGCCATGCACGGCAATCGCGTCGGCGGTCACCTTCTGGCCGGTGCCGTCATCCCAATTGCCGACCACTTCAACGATTTCCCAATCGCCGCCGGTGGCTTCGAACGCAGCATGGATGGCGGCCGAACGGTCACGGTCCACCGAATTGCCGGCCAGGCCGCGCACTTCGAGGATCTTGCCGCCGGTCACGCCCTGCGCAGCCAGCTCGTCGATCAGGAACTGCGCCCACTGGCGGCCCATCTCTGTCTGGTCTTCGTTGACCTGCATCACCGCATCGGTGTCGAGCACATTGTCGAACGGCACCAGCACCACGTTCTCGCGGTCAGCGAGGCGGATCACGCGGTCGAACCCGTCGGGCGAAACAGCGATGGTGATGATGGCGTCAAAGCCCTGGTTGATGAAGTCTTCGATGGCGCCCAGCTGTGCCGGAGCGTCCGTGCCGGTCGAGACCACTTTGAACTCGGCGATCTTGTCCTTGACCGACGGGTCCTCGGCATAGGCCTTGGCGGTCTTGATCATCTGGATGCGCCAGGTATTGCCCACAAAGCCGTTCACAACGGCGATGCGATAGGGGCCTTCGGCGGCCGGCCACTGCATGAACTTGGTGTCGGCATCCCACGCCGCAAAGCAGGCAGGGTCAACGCCGGGACCGGAAACGATCTCCGGGCCGGCCATGGTCAGGCTGGTCGATGCAAGCAGGCTGGCGCCCGCCAGTGTTGCGAGACTTAGAAACTTCATGTCGTCCTCCCGTTATAAAGCGTATCTCACGCTATGATCAGGCGGCGCGGTTCTCCTAAATCGCGCGGCCCTCCCATTCCTCCTCGCGCCCCTCCAGACGCCTGACAATCAGGCGCTCTCCTCACCCAAATCGTCGAAATTATTGAACCCGAGCTGCAGGTGAAACTGCAGCGCGTATTGGTAACTGATGCGGTTTCGCGCCTCGATCGCCTCGATAATGGCCAGATGCTGGCTATAGGTGCCCTCGGCGAAATCCTGCCGCGACTTGCCCTTTTCTATGATGCGGATGATCACCGGCTTCATCATGCGATAGACGTCGTGCACGGCCCGGTTGTTGAGCACCGAAATCAGCCGCAGGTGAAACTGGAAGTCGATTTCCGATGCTTCGGGAATAGTATGGACGTGGCGCAGGCGACCATTGATTTCGCGAAGCGCGGCGGTGTCTTCTGGTCCAACATTATCGAAGATATGGTCCACCGAGACTACTTCGATCAGGCTGCGAAACCCCTGGATGTCGGTAAAACTCTTGCGCGAAATTTCCAGCGTATTGAACGAGAACAGGTCAAAAACCCGCTCCATGCGATCATCGATAATGGTCGCGCCGACTTTGGGCCGCACCGTAACCATGCCATAGGCCTTGAGGATGCGCATGGCTTCGCGCACCGTATTCCGGCTGGCCTGAAACCGTTCACAAAGCTCACGTTCCGTCGGCAGGCTATCGCCGACGCGGAGGCCGCCATCGGAAATCAGATTGCGAATATTAGCAACGATCACATCAACGGCAGAGGGTGCCGTACGTATCACCGCGATGCTGTCGGCACCGTCGACTTTCACCAAATCTGCCCCCAGACCCCGTGTCACTGCCGCTCTGTCTATTTGTTGGACAAAACACTTAGCCCGACGAATTACCGACGTCAAACAATTAATATAAATAATATAGTATGTGGAATTAGCAAATCGTGTGCTGACTGACGCGTTTTCTATACGACGTGACGTTGCCCCTGCGCCTAATCCAGTCTGACGTAGGCTCTGGCCCCATCAGAAGGACCAGAGATGCGCTCTTTGAACTCGGACATTGGGTGATTGAGCGCATCCTTTGTGTAACGCGCCAATTGAGTCGGCCTCCCAAAGCGCGAGACGCTTCTTGCGAATGAGTTGCAATTGCATTACACACAAAGGCTGGATTGCCCCGGAGTGTTTGATGCGTCGTCTTCTGTTGTCGATTTTGTTGCTGCCCGCGGTCATTCTGGCAGCTTTGCCTGCCCTGGCCCAGGATGGGGACGCCCGTCGCCTCAAGGTCATCACCAGCTTCACCATCATTGCCGATATGGCGCAGAACGTAGCCGGCGACGCGGCGGATGTGGTCTCGATCACCAAGCCCGGCGCCGAGATCCACAACTACCAGCCCACCCCAGGCGATCTGATCGGCGCCCAGGATGCGGACCTGGTCCTGTGGAACGGGCTCAATCTTGAACAGTGGTTCGAGCGGTTCCTGGCCAATCTGGGCGATGTGCCCTCGGTCGTCATCACCACTGGCATTGAGCCCATGGGCATTGGCGATGGCCCCTACGCTGGCAAGCCTAACCCCCATGCATGGATGTCGCCCACCGACGCGCTCATCTATGTCGAGAACATTCGGGCCGCGCTGGTAAGCGCCGACCCGGCCAACGCGAAGACCTACAATGCCAATGCTGCGGCCTATGCCGCCGAGATCACCGCCACCGTCGCCCCGATCCGCGCAGCCATCGCCGCCATTCCCGAGCAACGCCGCTGGCTCGCCACTTCAGAAGGGGCCTTTTCCTATCTGACGCGTGATTTCGGGCTCAAGGAACTCTATTTGTGGCCAATCAACGCCGACCAGCAGGGCACGCCGCAACAGGTGCGCCACGTGATTGACCAGGTTCGGGCCAATGCCGTGCCGGCAATCTTCTCGGAATCCACCATCTCGCCCAAGCCGGCCCAGCAGGTCGCCCGCGAAACCGGCATTGCCTATGGTGGTATGCTTTACGTGGATTCGCTGTCTGAACCGGGCGGCCCGGTGCCGACCTATCTCGATCTGCTCTCGGTCACGACCAGCACCATTGTCGAGGGCCTCACACCATGAGCGCTACCACTGCTCTCGGTCTGGCTGTCCGTGACATCACGGTCGCCTATCGCAATGGCACCACCGCCATCAGGCAGGCCAGCTTCACCATTCCGCGTGGCTCGATCACCGCTCTGGTGGGGGTCAACGGCTCGGGCAAGTCCACCCTGTTCAAGGCCATTATGGGCTTTGTGCCGCTGGCTGGCGGTACGGTTGATATCCTGGGACTGCCCGGCAGGCAGGCGCTCAAGCAAAACCTCGTCGCCTATGTGCCACAGTCCGAAGACGTCGACTGGAATTTCCCGGTATTGGTGGAAGACGTGGTGATGATGGGCCGCTATGGCCATATGGGGATGCTGCGCCGGCCCAAACCTGATGACCACGCCATGGTTACCCAGGCGCTGCAGCGCGTGAACCTGCTCGAATTCCGCCATCGCCAGATCGGCGAACTGTCCGGCGGCCAAAAGAAGCGCGTCTTCCTCGCCCGGGCGCTGGCCCAGCAGAGCGAAGTCATCCTGCTTGACGAGCCGTTCACCGGCGTTGACGTGCAGACCGAGGATGCCATTGTTGCCCTGCTGCGCGACTTGCGCGACGAGGGCAAGGTGATGCTGGTCTCCACCCACAATCTTGGCTCGGTCCCTGAATTCTGCGACCGCACCGTGTTGGTCAAAGGCACCGTGCTGGCCTCCGGTCCGACCAGTGAAATCTTCACCCGCGAATGGCTTGAAGTCACCTTTGGTGGCGCGCTGCGCCACTTCGTGCTGGCCGGCGCCGGCCTGCATGATGACGACGATCCGCGCCACCTTACCGTCATCACCGACGACGAGCGGCCGCTCGTCATGTATGGCGAAAAGGGCAAGATGACCACGCGCCAGTCTGACCCGGTCGACAGCAATGATTGAGACGCTGCTACTGCCGTTCCACTACCACTACATGATCAACGCCATGTGGGTTTCGGCGCTGGTTGGCGGCGTCTGCGCCTTCCTATCGGCCTATCTGATGCTCAAGGGCTGGTCGCTGATCGGCGATGCGCTGAGCCATTCCATCGTCCCAGGGGTAGCCGGCGCCTACATGCTGGGCCTGCCCTTCTCCATCGGCGCCTTCTTCTCGGGTGGTCTTGCCGCGGCGGCCATGCTGTTTCTCACCCAGCGCACCAAGCTCAAGGAAGATGCCGTCATCGGATTGATCTTCACCGCGTTTTTCGGGCTGGGTCTGTTCATGATCTCGCTGTCGCCCACCTCGGTGAACATCCAGACCATCGTTATGGGCAATATCCTGGCTGTTACCCCCGAGGACACCATCCAATTGGTGATCATTGCGGTGGTGACGCTGGTGGTCATGTTCTTCATCTGGAAAGACCTGATGGTCACCTTCTTTGACGAGAGCCATGCCCGCACCATCGGTCTCAATCCGCCGCTGCTGCGGGTGGTGTTCTTCACCCTGCTTGCTGCCTGCACCGTCGCGGCGATGCAGACCGTCGGCGCCTTTCTGGTCATCGCCATGGTGGTGACGCCCGGCGCCACCGCCTATCTGCTGACCGACCGCTTCCCGCGCCTGATCCTGATTGCCATCGCGGTGGGCACGCTCTCCGCGCTATTTGGCGCCTATATTTCCTTCTTTCTCGATGGTGCGACCGGCGGCGTCATCGTCGTGCTGCAGACGGCGGTCTTCCTTACTGCCTTCGTCTTTGCCCCCAAACACGGCATGCTGGCTGCCCGGCGCCGCCGCGACGCCAATGTCGCCGGCGAGGTCGCGCCATGAACGAGTTCCTGATCTCCGCGCTCTGGCCGTTCCAGTTTCCCTTCATGACCAACGCCATGCTCATCGCCGTCATGGTCGCGGTGCCTACCGCCCTGCTGAGCTGTTTCCTCGTGCTAAAAGGCTGGTCGCTGATGGGCGACGCCATCTCCCATGCCGTGCTGCCCGGCGTGGTACTGGCCTATATTGTCGGCCTGCCGCTGGGGGTGGGCGCCTTTGCCGCCGGCATGGGCTGCGCGCTGGCGGTGGGTTTCCTCAAGGAAAACAGCCGCATCAAGGAAGACACCGTCATGGGCGTGGTGTTTTCGGGCCTGTTTGGTCTGGGCATTGTGCTCTACACCTCGATCGAGACCGATGTGCATCTCGACCACATCCTGTTCGGTGACATTCTGGGCATCAGCACGGGCGATCTGATCCAGACCGGCATGATTGCCCTGGTCGTCACCCTGATCGTGCTGGCCAAATGGCGCGATCTGCTGCTGTTCATCTTTGATCCGCAACAGGCCGGCGCCATCGGCCTGCCGGTACGCGTGCTGCATTATGGACTATTGGTGTTGCTGTCGCTGACCATTGTTGCGGCGCTCACCGCCGTCGGAATCGTGCTGGTGATTGCCCTGCTGGTCGCCCCCGGCGCCATCGCTTTTCTCATTTCCAAACGGTTCGCGCCGATGATGCTGATTGCGGTCACCATCTCGGTATTGAGCTCCCTGGCTGGCATCTATCTCAGCTTCTTCATCGACTCGGCGCCGGCGCCGACCATCGTGCTGCTGATGAGCGCCACCTTCATCGTGACCTTTATCGTCACCACGACGCGGCGGCCCGCGCGACTTGCTCTGCCTGTTTGAGGGGCAAATGATGCGCAATGTTGTGCATTGCTAGACCCCTCAGGACGCGTTGGTGCGCCAGAAATAGGGGACGAGAACGCAGCGACCGCGATGGCTTTACGGTGTTTTCTTGTCGAGCGCCGCGCGCAGCTGGGCGCTCGGGGTGAAGATCACCGTGCGGCGGGGCGAAATGCGGTGCGCCGTCCCGGTGCGGGGATTGCGCCCCAGCCGTTCGGCGCGCTCGCGCACCTGCAATGAACCAAACGCCGTCAGCTTGACGTTTTCGCCCTCCATCAGGGCTTTCCGCATCAAGGCAAACATCGCCTCGCCCACCGCCGCAACATCGGCTTTGCTCGATCCTGTCCGCCGGGCCGCGGCCTCGGAAAGCCTCGCGCGGGTTATTGTTTCTGTCACAATGGCTGTTCCTCCGACGGTTAAGTTCATAAGAAGAATTTAAAGCGCTGTCCAGAGTTTGCCGCTGTTCACAAATATGAATGACGTCATCAAGTTAAGTTGACATATTTTAGAATGATTATAAGCTGGGCACAGGCATCAATCACGCCTGTCCGAGTTCGAAGCTAGGACTATTGCGCTCTTAATCGCGCAAGGTGTCTCCAGAAAGGTCCAAACGTGCGCCTGACCCGCCAATCCAATTACGCGATCCGTGCCCTGGTCTATTGTGCCGTCAATGAGCCCGGCCTGAGCCGTGTGGCCGACATTGCGCGTGCTTACAATATTTCCGAACTGTTCTTGTTCAAACTGATCAAACCCCTGGTCGAAAATGGCCTTCTGGCCACGGTGCGTGGCCGCAATGGCGGGATCAAGCTGGGTAAGCCGGCCGATGAGATCACCTTGCTGGACACCATTCGCCTGACGGAAGAAAATTTCGCCCTGGCGGAGTGTTTTGAGGACGGTGCCGATTGCCCGTTGATTGGCGAATGCGATCTTAACGGGGCCTTGCGCGAAGCGCTGGGTGCCTTCTTTGAAGTTCTGGCAAGCTACACCATCGCCGATCTCGCCAGCAAGAAGCGCTCGATTCGTGATCGCCTCGGGCTGACGGCCCTCGATCTGGTGACCGAGACGGCGCATTAGCGCGTTACCTATAAGATGAGTTTGACAGTCAAGTTATAATGTGGTTGTCTCCGGTCATCGCGCAGCATGGGTTGATCCAGCAGGATCTGCCGATCCTAGCGGCGCTGCCATGACGGGGCTTGCTGCTACCGTCTCCCCGGGCTGGTCAGGGTCCTCAACACCCTGACCAGCCTATTTTGCTGGCGCCCCAAGCGCGGCCACCGTCAGCCTTCCCTTTATCCTCGGCCTATGCTCTATCCGCCCCATGGCTCCAGCACCCCTTCTCTCGCTTCAGAATATTCAACTCACCTTCGGCGGCACAAGGCTGCTTGAGGGGGCCGATCTTATTGTCTCGCCCGGCCAGCGCATCGCGCTGGTGGGCCGCAATGGTTCGGGCAAGTCAACGCTCCTCAAGATCGCCTCGGGCGAGGTCGCCTTCGACAGCGGGCTGCGGTTTGTTGAGCCCGGCGCCACCCTGCGCTACCTGCCGCAGGAGCCCGACCTGTCCGCCTATGCCACGACGCTCGACTATGTCGAAGCCGGCCTGGGGCCAGGGGATGACGAGTATCGCGCGCAATACCTGCTGAGCTCGCTCGGGCTGACCGGCGCCGAAGATCCCAAGACGCTGTCGGGTGGTGAAGCGCGCCGCGCCGCTCTGGCGCGTGTGCTGGCACCCAAGCCCGACATCCTGCTGCTCGACGAGCCGACCAACCACCTCGACCTGCCGGTCATTGAATGGCTCCAGTCCGAACTCGATTCCATGCGCTCGGCCATGGTGCTGATCAGCCATGACCGGCGGTTTCTCAGCGATCTGACGCGCTCCACCGTCTGGCTTGATCGCGGCGTCACGCGGCGCCTGGACAAGGGCTTTGGCCATTTTGAGGCCTGGCGGGATCAGGTGCTCGAAGAAGAAGAGCGCGATCGGCACAAGCTCGACCGCCAGATTGTGCGCGAAGAACATTGGGTGCGCTATGGCGTGACGGCGCGCCGCAAGCGCAATGTCGGCCGGATGGAGCGTCTGGCGGGGTTGCGGCAGGATCGGCGTGAACAGCGCAAGGTCACCGGCTCGGTCAATATGCAGGTTTCCGAAGGCCGTACCTCCGGCGCCCTGGTTGTCGAAGCGGAAAATATTTCCAAGACCTATGGTGAGCGCACCATAGTCGCCGATTTTTCCACCCGCGTGCTGCGCGGCGACCGGATCGGCATTGTCGGCCCCAATGGGGCTGGCAAGACCACACTGATCAAGATGCTGACCGGCATGCTCAAGCCCGATACGGGTACCATCAAGCTGGGCTCGGCGCTCGAACTGGCCATGCTCGATCAGGGCCGTGCCAAGCTCGACCCTGATACCAGGTTGCGTGACGCGCTGACCGGTGGAGGCTCCGACACGCTGCAGATCAATGGTCAGCCCAAACATGTCGTGGGCTATATGAAGGACTTCCTGTTCAACCCCGAACAGGCCAATACGCCGATCGGCAAGTTGTCGGGTGGCGAGCGCGCCCGTGTCGCGCTGGCCCGGGCCCTGTCGCTGCCGTCCAATTTCCTGGTGCTTGATGAGCCGACCAACGACCTTGACCTGGAAACGCTTGATCTGCTTGAGGAAATGGTCGCCGAATATGCCGGTACCGTTATCGTTGTCAGCCACGATCGCGACTTTCTCGACCGTGTCGCGACCTCGGTGATCATTGCCGAAGGCAATGGTGATTGGACCGAGTATGCCGGTGGCTATTCCGACATGGTGATCCAGCGTGGCGAAGGCGTTCAGGCGCGCAGCGCGGCCAAGCCGCACCGCCCGGGCAAGACCGCCATGGCGCCCATTGCCGTGACCGCGCCAGCGGCCAAGCGCAAAATGTCGTTCAAGGAAAAGCACGCGCTCGAAACACTGCCCAAGCAGATCGAGGAGCTTGAGGTCCGTATTGCCGCGATCAATGCGGCACTGGTTGCGCCCGATCTCTACACCAGGGATCCCGATGCTTTTGCCCGTCATTCCCAGGATCTGATCGCTGCCGAGGCCAAGCGCGCCAAGGCAGAAGAGCGCTGGATGGAGCTTGAACTGCTGCGCGAGGAACTGGAAGGCTAGGCTTCAGTCTTTCCAGTCGAACACCGGCTCGACCAGCGCCTGCAATGCATCAGTCGCGCCGCCAATGCGCCGCAACAGCAATGAGCCCAGCAGGCGGCCGGCGCCGATAAAATCCTCGAATACCGTTTCGGCACCGGGCTGGAACTGGGCAAACAATTGCGATGACTGCTTGGTCACCACATGCACGTCCCGGCCCACCTTGAGCCCGGCCTCGGTGATGCCACTGATGACGGCCAGTGCCGAGACTTCCGAGGCACATACCCAGCCATCGGGCCCGTCCGGTCGCCTGGACCGTTTGATAACATAGCTGCGGATGGCATCTGCTGCGCTGCCCAGATTGACGTCAGCGGCGAACTCATGGTCGATTCCGCCATCGAGTGCCGCCCGCGCCATCCCCGCTTTGAGATGCTCGGTATAGGTCAGTGCGCTGTCCGGCAGCACAATCGAAACCTTGCGACACCCCTTGGCGATCAAGCGCTGTACGGCGCCATAGGCATAGGCCTCATTGTTGAAATCGACCCAGGGATGGGCGTCGGGCCATTTGCTGCGACCGTGGCTGACGAAGGGAAACTCATTGTCGATGAGAAACCGCGTCCGCTCATCGAAGGCTTCGGATTTGGAAAAGATCACCCCATCGGCCATGCGGTTGCGGACAATGTGCTTGATTGGCTCGATGGGCGCCACATTGCGGAACAAGGGGGTAATGACCAGGTGATAGGCAGTGCCGCGCAGGGCTTCGGTGAGCCCGCCCACAATCGAACTGCCAAAGCCATAGATCTGCTCGTCGGGCTCCAGCACCAGAGCAATGACATTGGTGCGTCCGGTTTTCAGGCGCAGCGCGGCGCGGTCGGGCAAATATCCCACCTCGGCGGCCACTTTCTGCACGCGGTCGCGCGTATCCTGTGACAGTTCCGGCGCATTGTTGAGGGCGCGCGAGATTGTGGTGACCGCAAACCCGGTCATTTGCGCGATGGTCTTCAGCGTTGGCTTGCCGGACGGCTTGACACCGCGCTTGCCCGCTCCCGCGGGCAGGTCGTCTTCGGACACTTTTGATACCCCTCGGTCCCAGCCATGCAGGCAGGACGCAATCAGGGTGTGACAACACCAGATTGTCCGCTTGATTACAAGCACTTGCGCAAGGCGACAGGCTGTGACCGAAGTTTGGCAAAACCGGATCGATTGTGTCCAATTATCGTTCTGCAACGAAAGTCGAGCAGGATTTTCCTGATTTTTGGCGCTCATTGGTGCTTGGTGCGCTAGTATTCCCAAGAAAACGGGCCTATGTTCTCCGTGTTGCATCGGTAATCGCCGATGTTGTGCCGTCGCCAACCCGCAGGAAAGGAATGAAGATGACACCATCAACTACCTTCACCATCCATGCCGGTTCGGCTCTCGTACGCACCAAACTGCAAAGCGTAAAACGCTGGCTGGGACGCTGTCACTCGAAACGAATGTGATCCGTCACTCGTTCGACTCACAAGTCTGATAAACCCCCAGTGTCGCCGGTCGGATGGTGCAGAGCATGCCCATCCCGCCACGTTGCACCGACGCGCAAGCAGAGATTTGATCATGCAGGAAAGCAATTTAGATAAGGCCAAGGCCCACAAGCCGGTGGTTATTGAAGTCGGCGGTGAGCCACTTGGAGTGGTCGTGCCGCATGCCGATGGCTATCGGTTTCTCGCGGTCAAGCTGCCGGCCTTTGCCATTGATGGGCAGCAATTCGACACGGTCGAAAAGGCGCATTTCGCCGTTTCCCAGGCTGTGCGCAAGAACGGCGCCGACGCCGCCTGATCAGCTATGTGCGAATCGCGATCTGCGGCGCTCTGCTAATGGAGCGGCGTCGCAGACCCGAATGGTAGCGGCGGGATTTCAATCATCATTGGTGGCGTTGAGCTCGTCGGGGCGCTTGCCCTCTGCCGCCGGCGGGGGTGGATCAAGTGCCTCATCGACCGCGCCCGCCAGGGCGTCGACATCAATCCGTGCAGTATCCGTGTGGGCCTGCCGGTTCAATTCGGCCTCAATGGCCGTCGCTATGGCGCTCCGGCGCGGGCCATCATCCATTGCCATCGATGGAAATCCCCTGCTCATCTACCCGCACCTCAATGCCCGGCTGGGCTTGCTGCTGCTGATAGCTGTAAATGGCAAAGCCGACCACCGCGATGAGCAAGATTGCGATCACGGCATATAGTCCATTGCGGCTCATAGAAAACTCCTGACGCTTGTTCAACTCACAACAACGCGGGACAGACCAATTGGTTCACCGCAGTGTTAATCCTGTGCAGCGATGGTGCGCAGCGCCATGACAAAGGCGGTGACACCTATCGCCACCCCTCCCGAATTGTCGATGATGATGGGGTTGATGCCACTGGGCACGGCTGGGCTTTCACGGGCCAGGCGCGCCGTGATTTGGTCGCCATTTTCGCGACCGCGCTGGATCAGCCGCTCGGCACGCCGTGAGATCTCGGCCGTGATCAGCACAACCGAACAGGCGGGATATCTGGTGCGCGCCTGGGCCACCACATGGCGCGCGACATTGGCAACCACGACCTTGCCCAGCGCCAGATCGGTGTCCACACTGATCGGTAGCCCATAGCGCCGGTCATGGGCGTCCCAGCACAGGCAAAATCGGCCGACGGCCTCGGCACTGTCAAACGCGCCGGGCTCGATGGCGTCATGTTCTTCGACCTCGATGCCTGCCGGCATGCGCACCACGCGCCGCACAAAGACGAAGCGCTGGTCACTGGCCAGAGCGTGTCGGGCGCCCTTGATCAGGGTGTCCTTGCCGACCCCGGAGGGGCCGACGACCAGAACCAGCGAACCGAGTGGTCGCCGCGCCATGACCTAGCTTACCCTTACGCCTTGTCGCCAAACGCCCCGCACCACTGGCAAGCCGCCGATCACCCGCACCCGCACCAGATCGGCACGCTTGCCGATGGCTATTTCGCCCCGGTCGACCAGCCCTGCGGCTTTGGCCGGATTGGCGGTGACCATGGCCAGGGCCTGCGGCAGTGTCATGCCCTCCACCCGCTGCGGCAACCTGAAGGCCGCCTGCAGCATGGCAAAGGGCACATAGTCCGAACTCAGAATATCCAACAGGCCTGCCCGCACCAGATCGGTTGCCGAGACATTGCCAGAATGGGATCTGCCACGCACCACGTTTGGCGCCCCCATCAAGATGGCCTGGCCGCCATCATGGGCCGCTGCCGCGGCCTCCAGCGTGGTGGGGAATTCGGCGATCGCCACGCCGTCCTCAACACCCTGTTCGACATGGGCCAGAGTCGCATCGTCGTGGCTGGCCAGTGCCAGACCCAGTTCCTGCGCGCGCCGGACGATATGGCTGCGATGAGCCGCCGAATAGCGGGCGTGATCGGCCAGCCGCGCCTCGATATAGCGCTCAAGTTCTTCCTCGGTCCTGCCGATCTGGTAGAATTGTTTATAGGCATCCAGCGACTGGAATTGGCGCTGACCTGGCGTGTGGTCCATCATCGAGGCGAGCCGGGTTTCCGGATGGGCCGCATAGGCCTCGAAATGCTCCAGCACGTCGTGACTGGGCAGTTCGCACCGCAAATGCACAAAATGCTCGGCCCGCAGCCAACCATCCCGTCGGCCACTGGCAATGGCGCCGGTCAGGGCCTCGATATGCGGCGCCATGTTCGGTACGTCGCTATCCGAGCCGATGCGGACGGCATCAAATACCGTGGTGATGCCCGAGCCGGCAATCTGCACGTCATGGGCGTGCAGCGATGCCAGCGGGTCCCAGAATACGCCGGGGCGGGGGCGGTAGTGATTCTCCAGATGATCGGTATGCAGTTCGATCAGCCCGGCGATCAGATAATCACCCTCCAGATCCACCCCGGTTGTGGCGGCGCCCTCCGACACGGCCGCTATGACGCCGTCGGCATAGCTCAGACTGCCTTCGACCACGCTGTCAGCCAGCACGATTCGGCCATTGCGAAACGCGCCCCCCCTCATGCGCTGTGACCCAGCTTGAAGTCGGCCAGACGGACAAACGGCTTGCCGGTATCGGGCTCGTGGTAGAGTGCCAGCCGGTCCAGCAGCAGCGGCTCCTCCAGCACCGGATTGAACCAGGTCTTGGCCGCCTGCATGATTTCGACCCGATCGGCGTCAGCCAGCCGGTCCGTCAGTGTCATGTGGAAACGAAACTCGTCGAACACATAGGGATAGCCATAGGCATCGAGCAGTTCAGTCTGGCGAGCGCTCAAGTGGCGGCCGGCGCGCGCAGCCCGGTCCTTGGCGGTCATGGGCGCGCGGAAGATGTCGAACCGCTCCACCACATGCGCTGCGAAATCCTGCAGCGCTTCATTGTCATCGACCAGCAGCGCCAGGAAGCCGTCCAGTGACGCCAGTCGCGGCTTACCCAGATCAAGCGGTGCATGCTCGCTGGCAAAGGCCGTGATTGCCGCACGCAAATCGGCTTCACCGGCGCCATCAACCAATGCCATCGGCGCCTTCAGGGTGGCGTGAAAGCCATAGCGGTTGGCCGATTGGGTCAGGTTCAGCAGTCGATCCCGATCAATGCCGGCAAGGGGGCCGTTGAGCAATTTGCCGTCGCTGGAATCGCGGCCAAGCCATGCTGCCGCCCGCTCCCATAAATGGCTGGTGGCGGAGGGGGCATAGTATATGGCGAATCGTTCTGGCATCGGAACTCCTTGACCGGTCGCTAGCCATAGTATGTGTCGGGCATTTGACACTGGCCATGCTCTTATAGCTGGCTACCCGCGCCCGTCGCGAATCGCAAGCCGAGAGAAACCATGCAAACCACCCTGCTTGAGCAGATGTTCCGAACTGCCGTTGCCCAGGCGCAGCCGGCCTTGGCTGTTGCCCAGAACCTGCCCGACCGTCCCAAGGGACGAACCGTGGTCATCGGTGCCGGCAAGGCTTCGGCTCAGATGGCGCGAGCCTTCGAACAGGCCTGGGATAGCCCGCTCAGTGGATTGGTGGTGACGCGCTACGGCTATGCAGAGGCCTGCGAACATATCGAAATCGTCGAGGCCGCCCACCCCGTGCCCGATGAGGCCGGGTTTCTCGCCGCCCGGCGCATCATGGAAACGGTCTCCGGCCTGGGGGCCGATGATCTGGTCGTGGCGCTGATTTCGGGGGGAGGGTCCTCATTGCTGCCGGCCCCGGGGCCCGGCCTGACACTGGATGACGAACAGGCCATCAACCGGTCCCTGCTGGCATCGGGCGCGCCCATTTCGGTCATGAACTTGGTGCGCAATCAGTTTTCGGCCATCAAGGGCGGCCGTCTGGCGGTCCGCTGTGCGCCAGCGCGCGTCGCCACCCTGGTGGTCTCTGATGTGCCAGGAGATGATCCGGCTTTGGTGGCGTCGGGGCCGACCATCCCGCTGACCGGCACGCGCGCGCTGGCCCGCAAATATGTCTCGCTCTATCGCATCGCGCTGCCGTCGCGCGCCGCAGATGCACTGGCCAGCGAGGATAATTTGGCCCCCCTGGCCAGCCACCCCGCATTGGCCCGCAACACTGTACGTACCATAGCCTCGGCCGCGCTATCGCTGGAGGCGGCTGCTGATCTGGCGCGAGAGCAGGGGGTAGAAGCGGCCATTCTCTCCGATTCCATTGAGGGCGAGGCGCGCGACGTTGCCCAGGTACACGCCGCCCTTGCCAAGGAAATCGCCAGCCGCAACCGGCCCTTTGCCAAGCCCGTTGTTCTGCTCTCGGGGGGCGAGACCACGGTGACGCTGCGCGGCAACGGGCGCGGCGGCCGCAATGGTGAATTCCTGCTCGCGCTGGCCATTGCCATTGATGGGGCCGACAATATCACCGCACTGGCCGCCGATACCGACGGGATTGATGGCTCGGAAGACAATGCCGGTGCACTTGTCGATGGCAGCACGGCCACGCGTTTGCGCCATGCCGGCATTGATCCCCTGGCGGCGCTGGCCAACAATGATGCCTATTCGGCCTTCAAGGCGATTGGCGACCTGCTAGTCACCGGGCCAACCGGCACCAATGTCAACGACTTCCGGGCCATCCTGATCCGCTAGCCAGCCCGCCGGCGCCACACTAGACTTCCAGCAGAACAGGAGGTCGGGATGGGCAGAGCAACAGGCATAGGCGGCGTGTTTTTCCGGGCCCGGGACACCCAAGCGCTGGCAAAATGGTACGAGGAGCATCTGGGCTTGCCGAGCTTTTGGACCCAGGAGGCCGGCCCCACGGTCTTTGCGCCCTTCAAGGCCGACAGCGATTATTTCCCGGCTGAGCGGCAGTGGATGATCAATCTGCGCGTCGACGATCTCGATTCGCTGCTCCAGAGCCTGCTGGAGGCCGGGATCACCAGCGAAACCCGGCCCGCAGAATGGGATTCAGCCGAAACCGGACGATTTGCCCGCATCCACGACCCCGAGGGCAATCCCATCGAGCTCTGGCAACCACCAAAATAATCATACAAATGCCCTTGGCAGAGCGGGGGTGGCTCTGTTCTATAGCCGCGACTTTTCGGGAGGAGCCAGACCATGGCCAAACGCAAGATCGCCGTTATCGGGGTGGGCAAGATCGCGCAGGATCAGCACCTGCCCGTCATCGATGGTTCCGCCGATTTCGAGCTGGCCGCGACGGTGTCGACCCGGGGCCTCGCCCATAAGGGCCTGCCGGTTTTCAAGACTCCGGCCGAACTCTACGCGGCAATGCCCGAAATCAATGTTGTCTCGATCTGCACCCCGCCCGGCATTCGCCATCAATATGTTCGCGAGGCGCTCGACGCGGGCAAGGACGTGATGATGGAAAAGCCGCCCACCACCACCATTGCCGAACTCGATGATCTGATCGCCCATGCCAAGCGGCTCGATCGCGTGCTGTATCAGACATGGCACAGCCAGTATAATGCCGCGGTTGATCGGGCCAAGGCATTGCTGGCCGAGCAGGGCGTGACCGCGGCGCGGATCGACTGGCGCGAAAGCGTGCGCAAATGGCACCCCGGCCAGGACTGGGTCTGGGAGCCCGGCGGGTTCGGCGTCTGCGATCCCGGCATCAACGCCTTTTCGATCTTCACCAAGGTGATGCCCTATCCGGTGTTTGTGGAAGCCAGCACGCTGACCTTCCCCGCCAACCGGCAGACACCCATAGATGTGGCCATCACCTTCAAGTCCGCTCAGGCCCATAAGCCAAAGCTGTCAGCCGGGTTCAACTGGCTCGAGGAAAGCGGCGAGATCTGGACCATTCGCTTCGAGACCGGCACGGGCGACGTGGTCAAGCTTGAGGGGGGCGGGCGCACGCTCAAGGTCAATGATGCAGTGGTGCTGCAGCATGGCGATGGCGAATACGCTGCCATGTACGATCACTTTGCCGATCTGCTGGACCGCCATGAAAGCGATGTCGACACCACGCCATTCCGCCTGATGTCAGACGTGTTTCTGATCGGCGCGCGCGTCAATGGCCCTGATTTCCAATGGTAGGCTGAAGGCGAGACCCCCCCCACACGGGGAGGGCCGGTGGCGCCGTTTTAGTGCCCGGCATCCGTCAAGGCCTGCAGGTCGGCGTCGCTGAGCTTGAGCCGGACGCCCTTGGCCAGGCTCTGTACCTGCTCAACCGAGGTCGCCGAGGCGATGGGGGCAGTGACGCCCTTTTGCGCTACCAGCCAGGCCAGTGACACTTCAGCAGGTGTCGCGTCATTGGCCGCCGCCACGCGATCTAGCGCGGCCAGGATCGCCTCGCCCTTGCCATCGAGATATTTTTCCATGCCGCCGCCGCGCTGTGACTTGCTGAAATCGGCCTTGCTGCGATATTTGCCGGTCAGGAAGCCTGCAGCGAGACTGTAATAGACAATGGTCCCCAGATCTTCCTCCAGCACCACATCGCGCAACGCCTCGAACGTCTCCCGGTCATACAGATTGTATAGCGGCTGCAGTACTTCGTAGCGCGGCAGGGATTTGATCACCGCGGTCTCGTGCGCGGCCCGCACCATGTCGCTGGTGTAGTTCGAGGCGCCGATCACCCGGACCCGGCCCGAGCTCACCAGGGGAGCATAGGCCGACAGGGTTTCCTCATGGCTGGTTTGGGGATCGGGCCAATGGCTGAAATACAGGTCGACATAGTCGGTCTGCAGCCGCTTCAGCGATGCTTCCACACTATCATGGATGGCCTTGGCACTCAGCCCGCCGGGCTTGTTGGCTGAATTGACCTTGGTGAAAATATGCACCGCTTCGCGATTGCCGCGGGCCCGCATCCACTTGCCGATAATGGTCTCGCTCATGCCGGGTGGATTGCCTGGTACCCAGTTGGGATAGCCTTCGGCCGTGTCAATGGCGGTAAACCCGGCTTCGACATAGGCGTCCAGGATCTTGAAACCCTGCGCCTCGTCCACCGTCCAGCCAAAGACATTACCCCCCAGTACCAGGGGTTCGATAACGAGTTCACTGCGTCCAAGGGGGCGGCGATCCATGAGGCGACTCCTTTTTCTGTTCTCAGTCTCAACGGCGGGGGTCGAGTTTCGTTCGCCTGCTGGCCAACTGGGTCAGGTCAAATGTCAGCCCTTCGGCTCGATGAGGTCCCATTTATTACCATAGAGGTCTTCAAACACCGCGACCCAACCATAGGCCTCGTGCCGTGGTGCTTCGAGGAATTTCACCCCGCGTGCCAGCATGCCTGCATGGTCGCCGGCAAAGTCATCGGTCTCCAGAAATCCCATGACGCGGCCACCGGTCTGATTGCCGACGGCGCCGTGCTGTCGGGTGCTATCGGCCCGGGCCAGCAGCAATCTGGCGCCGCCGCCCTTATTGGGCCCAACCACCACCCAGCGTTTGCCGCCACCCATTTCGATATCGGCAAGCAGGGCAAAGCCGAGTTGGTCGCGATAAAAATTGATCGCTGCATCATATTCGGCGACGACGAGCGTCACGGTTGCAATGGTTTGGGTCATCTCTGTATGGACCACCAGCGCTGTCGCCGGGTCAAGCGCGGTGGGTGGCGAGCCGAACGGTTCGATAAATAACCGTCCAATCCTGTGGATTCGTCTTCGCTCCGTCATCAGATTGACCAATTGGTCAAACTCCCCCATTGCACTCCCCCGGATTCTAGGCTTTGTTGACCTCAAGCCCTGGTTGGCAAGCCGGGTGCATAAAACTTTTCGGGAGACAACAATCATGAAATTGATGAAAACGCTGCTCGCCGCGACGGCCGTTCTGGCACTCGCTGCCGGCGCGGCCCAAGCCAAAACTCTGGTCTATTGCTCGGAAGGTTCGCCGGAGGGTTTCGATCCGGCACCCTACACTTCAGGTACCACATTCGATGCCTCGAGCCGTCCGATCTACAACCGCCTGGTGCAGTTCACCAAGGGTTCGTCCGACACCGAGCCGGGCCTGGCCGAGAGCTATGACGTGTCCGAAGACGGCCTGGAATATACTTTCCACCTGCGTCAGGGCGTGAAATTTCACAGCAGCGACACCTTCACCCCGACCCGCGACTTCAACGCTGACGACGTGCTGTTCAGCTTCGAGCGCCAGTGGAAGTCCGATCACCCGTGGAATGCCTATACAGCAGGCATTTCCTGGGAATATTTCAACTCGATGTCGATGGGCGAATTGCTCTCCAGCATCGAGAAGGTTGACGACTATACCGTCAAGTTCACGCTGACCCGTCCCGAAGCGCCCTTTATCGCCAACATGGCGATGGACTTCGCGTCGATCATGTCGGCCGAATATGCTGCCCAGCTCGAAGCTGCCGGCACCATGGATCTGCTGAACCAGGCCCCGATCGGCACTGGCCCGTTCGAGTTCGTCAACTACCAGCAGGACGCCGCGATCCGCTACTCGTCCTTCGATGACTACTGGGGTGGCGTACAGCCGCTCGACGACCTGGTTTTCGCCATCACCACTGATCCGGCCGTCCGCATGCAGAAGCTGCAGGCCGGCGAATGCCATGTGATGCCGTATCCGAACCCGGCTGATCTCGACTCCATCCGTGCCGATTCCAGCCTGCAGTTGATGGAGCAGGAGGGCCTCAATGTGGGCTACCTCGCCTACAACACCACCATGGCACCGTTCGACAATGTGAACGTCCGCAAGGCGCTCAACATGGCTGTCGACAAGCAGGCCATCGTCGATGCCGTGTTTGAGGGCAACGCGACCGCCGCCATCAACCCGATCCCGCCGACCATCTGGTCGTACAACACCTCGATCGTCGACGACGAGTACAACCCGGAAGCCGCCAAGGCCATGCTGGCCGAAGCTGGCGTCGAGAACCTCTCGATGAAGGTCTGGGCCATGCCCGTGTCGCGTCCATACAACCCGGATGCTCGCCGTATGGCCGAGTTGATCCAGGCTGACTACGCGGCGATCGGCGTTACTGCCGAGATCGTCTCGATGGAATGGGGTGAGTACCTCTCCCAGTCGCTGCTGCCCGACCGTGATGGTGCCGTGCTGCTCGGCTGGACCGGTGACAATGGTGATCCGGACAACTTCCTCGCCGTTCTGCTTGGTTGCGATGCCGTTGGTTCGGCGAACCGCGCCCAGTGGTGCAATGAAGAGTTCGACGCTCTGATCCAGAAGGCCAAGATTACTTCTGACAAGGCCGAGCGTACCGCTCTCTATGAAGAAGCCCAGGTTGTGTTCAAGCGCGAAGCGCCATGGCTGACCATTGCGCACTCGGTCGTCTTCATGCCAATGAGCACCAAGGTTACCGGCTATGTCATGGACCCCAAGGGCACGCACGCCTTTGACGGCGTCGATCTCGCCGAATAATCGGTCCTTTCACGATAAGGGGGCGGCGCTGCGGCGCCGTCCTCTGCTAACGGATAGCATCAATGATCCGATTCCTTCTGAATCGCCTGTTCCTGATTGTGCCGACCTTCATCGGCATAACCATTCTTGCCTTTGCCTTCGTTCGCGTGCTGCCGGGTGATCCGGTGCTGCTCATCGCCGGTGAACGCGGCGTATCCCCCGAACGTTACCAGATGTTGCTCGAGCAGTTCGGCTATAATCGGCCGATCTGGGAGCAGTACTGGAGCTATTTGTCGGGGATATTCCAGGGTGATTTCGGCACCTCGGTTTCCACCAAACGTCCGGTGATCCGGGACTTCCTGACGCTGTTCCCGGCGACGCTTGAGCTGTCCTTCTTCGCAATCAGCTTTGCCATCCTGCTCGGCATTCCGGCTGGCGTCATCGCCGCTGTCAAGCGCGGCTCCTGGTATGACCAGACGCTGATGGGCACCGCCCTGGTCGGCTATTCCATGCCCATCTTCTGGCTGGGCCTGCTGCTGATCATCTTCTTTTCAGGCATGCTGGGCTGGACTCCGGTGTCCGGCCGCATTGACATGCTGTACTATTTCCCGGCAACGACGGGTTTCATGACCATCGATGCCCTGCTTTCAGGGCAGGACGGTGCCTTCGTTTCGGCGATGCGCCACCTCATCCTGCCAACAGTAACACTGGGCACCATCCCGCTCGCGGTCATCGCCCGGCAGACCCGCTCGGCCATGCTCGAAGTGCTGGGTGACGACTATGTGCGCACCGCGCGCGCCAAGGGGCTGGCTCCCCATCAGGTCATCGGCGTACACGCCCTGCGCAACGCGCTGATCCCGGTGGTCACCACCATCGGTCTACAGGTCGGGGTGATGATGGCGGGGGCCATCCTCACGGAAACCATCTTTTCCTGGCCCGGGATCGGAAAGTGGATGATTGATGCGATTTCCCGTCGCGATTATCCGGTGGTGCAGGCGGGCCTGCTGCTGATTGCCCTGATCGTCATGGCGGTCAATCTCATCGTCGATGTGCTCTACGGGCTCATCAATCCGCGTATCCGGCACACTTAGGAGGCGACATGTCCACTCCCGTTATCGTCGCCGATCCGAACGCCGCACCCAAGATCAGCAAGCTGATCCAGTTGCGCGAGTTCTGGTATTATTTCTCCGTCAATCGCGGGGCTGTCATCGGCCTCGTCGTCTTCATCCTATTGGTGCTGACGGCCATTTTCGCGCAGTGGCTCGCGCCGCATTCGCCGATCCAGCAATACCGCGACGCCCTGTTGTCACCGCCATCCTGGCTGCCAGGCGGGCGGCCCGAATTCCTGCTTGGCACCGATGCGGTGGGTCGCGATATACTGTCGCGGCTGATTCACGGTTCGCAGTATTCGCTGCTGATCGGCGCTGTCGTGGTGACCATATCACTGACCGTCGGTATCATTGTCGGGCTGATTGCCGGTTATGCCGGCGGCTGGGTTGATACGGTGCTCATGCGGCTGATGGACCTGATCCTGGCCTTTCCCTCGCTGCTGCTGGCGCTGGTTCTGGTGGCCATCCTCGGCCCCGGCCTGCTCAACATGATGATAGCCATCTCCCTGGTCCTGCAGCCCCACTTTGTGCGCCTGACCCGCTCGGCCGTGCTGGGAGAGATCGGCAAGGACTATGTAACCTCGGCCCGCGTTGCCGGTGCCAGCCATTTGCGGCTGATGTTCAAGACCATTCTGCCCAATTGCCTGGCGCCCTTGATTGTGCAGGCGACGCTGAGCTTTTCCAGTGCCATTCTCGATGCTGCGGCGCTGGGCTTTCTGGGCCTGGGCGCCCAGCCGCCAACCCCCGAATGGGGCACCATGCTCGCCGAAGCGCGCCAGTTCATTCTGCGTGCCTGGTGGGTGGTGACTTTCCCGGGCCTGGCAATCCTTGTCACAGTGCTGGCCATCAATCTTGTTGGCGACGGATTGCGCGACGCGCTCGATCCCAAGCTCAAGAGGAGCTGACCATGCCCCTGCTCGAAATCAAAAATCTGTCGGTATCGTTCGATACCTCCATCGGCCTGTTCAAGGCCGTTGACGGCATAGATGTGTCGGTCGATGGCCGCGAAGTGCTGGCCATTGTCGGGGAGTCCGGCTCGGGCAAGTCCGTGGCCATGCTGGCGGTGATGGGGCTGCTGCCCCCCACCGCTACCGTGACCGCCGACAAGATGGAATTTGAAGGCATCGATCTGCTCAATATGGACCCGGCCGATAAACGCAAGATCATCGGCAAGGATATCGCCATGATCTTCCAGGAGCCGGTGGCGAGCCTCAATCCCTGCTTCACCGTCGGCTTCCAGATCGAGGAAGTGCTGAGCCGCCACATGGGGCTGACGGGTCGTGCCGCCCGCGATCGCGCGATCGAACTGTTGCTGATGGTCGGCATCCGGGACGGGGCCGAACGCATCGGCGCCTTCCCGCACCAGATGAGTGGTGGCCAGTGCCAGCGCGTGATGATCGCCATGGCCATTGCCTGCAATCCCAAACTGCTGATTGCCGACGAGCCGACCACCGCGCTTGACGTCACCATCCAGCGCCAGATTCTGGACCTGCTGGTGCAGTTGCAGGTCGATACCGGCATGGGCCTGATCATGATTACCCATGACATGGGCGTCGTCGCCGAGACCGCCGACCGCGTCATCGTGCAGTACAAGGGCCACAAGATGGAAGAGGCCGATGTGCTGACGCTGTTTGAACAGCCCAAATCCCGCTATACCCGCGCCCTGCTGTCGGCCCTGCCTGAGAACGCCGTAGGCGACCGCCTGCCCACAGTGGCCGATTACGATTTTGCCGATGAACTGGGGAGCACGCCATGAGCAACGCGGCTATTCCTCCCGTTCTCGAAGTCCGCAATCTGACGCGCGACTATGTCACCGGCGGCGGCCTGTTCAGGCCGGCCAAGGTGGTGCACGCCGTCAAGAGCGTGAATTTCACACTGACCAAGGGCAAGACGCTGGCCGTGGTCGGCGAAAGCGGTTGCGGCAAATCCACCCTGGCGCGCATGATCACGCTGATCGACCAGCAGACTGCGGGTGATATCCTGATCGACGGCGAGATCGTCGACAAGACCCATGGCGTCACCAAGGCGATGCGCCAGAAGGTGCAGATCGTGTTCCAGAACCCCTATGGCTCGCTCAATCCGCGCCAGAAGATTGGCGACGTGCTGGCCGAGCCATTGCTGCTCAATACCGATATGGGCAATGACGAACGCCGGCAGAAGGCTATGGCGATGCTGCTCAAGGTCGGTCTGGCGCCCGAGCATTTCAACCGCTATCCGCACATGTTTTCCGGCGGCCAGCGCCAGCGTATCGCCATCGCCCGCGCCCTGATGCTCAATCCGAGTTTTCTGGTACTCGATGAGCCGGTTTCGGCCCTCGACCTGTCGGTGCAGGCGCAGATCCTCAACCTGCTCAAGGATCTGCAGGACGAGTTCGGCCTGACCTATGTCTTCATCAGCCATGATCTGAGCGTGGTGCGTTATATCGCCGATGAGGTGATGGTTATGTATTTCGGCGATGTGGTGGAGCATGGCAGCCGCCAGGCCGTGTTCGACAATCCCCAGCACGCCTACACCCAGACCCTGTTTGCCGCGACGCCCAAAGCCGATGTGGCAAGCATTCGGCGTCGCCTCGCCGCCAAGGCTGCCCTGCCCGCCTGATCCTTTCATCGTATTGCCATGGAGCCACCAGCCGGTTTCATGCGTTACGCTGCCATGATCGAGCACAGCCAGCACCAGCGCGCCCGGCAACACAACCGGGGACGCCAGGCCACCGGGCCTGGCGCCATTCCCTGGCGCGGCTGGAAAGATATCGCCTATCGTCTGGTCGTGGGGTTCAATGACAACCGGGTGCCGCTGACGGCAGCCGGTGTAACCTATTTCCTGCTGCTCGCACTGGTGCCGTCATTGAGCCTGTTCGTGATGGCCTATGGTCTGCTCAATGATGCCACCAGCGTGGTCAAGCAACTCAACCTGCTAGCGGGCATCGTCCCTGAGGGTGGGCTCGACATCATCCGGGAGCAATTGGTGCGGCTGACCAGCCAGGACGATCGTTCCCTGGGTATCACGCTGCTGCTGTCTCTGGGCATTGCATTGTGGAGCGCCGGCGCCAGCATCAAGGCGCTGTTTGAAGCCATGAACGTGGTCTATGGCGAACAGGAGAAGCGCAATCTGCTCGCCATCAATGTGCTGGCCCTGATCTTCATTCTGGGCGGCCTGGTGCTCACCATCATTATGCTCAGCGTCGTCCTGGTGCTGCCCGTGCTGCTCAGCCTGCTGTGGCTGTCGCGCTCTGAATGGCTGGTTCAGCTGGGCGCCTATGCCGTGCTGCTGGTGTTTCTGCTGCTCGCCATATCGGCGTTATATCGCTGGGGGCCGAGCCGGCAGGAGGCGCGCTGGCGCTGGATTACCCCGGGCAGCCTGTTTGCGGCCCTGGCTATTCTGTCAACGTCCGCGCTGTTTTCCTGGTATGCGGCCAACATCTCCCACTACAGCGCTACCTATGGTTCACTGAGTGCCGTGGTGGGCATGCTGACCTGGATGTGGCTGTCGATCACCATCGTCATCCTGGGTGGCTCACTCAATTCCGAGATCGAACACCAGACTGCCAGGGATTCGACCACCGGCGCCGCCATGCCCATTGGCCAGCGGGGCGCGTTTGTGGCCGATACCGTGGGCGAGCGCTGGCCGGCGCGGGGCGGCACGACCCCGACCGTGCCGTCCCAGGAGCGCCCACCTGAAAGTTGAACCGGCCTAGACCGGCAACCGCCGACCCTCGCGTGATGACCGCATCAGGGCGTCGATCAAGCGATGAACCAGCAGCGCCGTGTGACCGTTCGACAGCGGTGCCCGGTCATCGCGCACCGCGTCGACGAAGTCGGCAATCTGGTCTGCATGCCAGTCAAAGGGGAAGGCCATCGGATCGGCGCCACCGCCCCCCTCGCTGGTCTCCCCTTCACTGATGATGTCGCCACTGCGGGTGTGGATTGTTAGATTGCCAGCGGTGAGTGTAGCCGCTGCCTCGGCAAAGTTCAGCGTCAGGCTTTCGGGCCCGCCCGGGAAATTGGCAGTGGTCGCCATAAGCGCGCCCACCGCACCATTGGCAAATTCAAGACCGGCGGCCACGAAATCCTCGGTCTCCATCTGGTGCAGCCGTGTTGTTGCGGCCATCGCCGTGACGGCCCTGACCGGGCCGCACAGGCTCAGCATCAGATCAAGCGAATGGATGGCCTGGGTGATCAGCACGCCACCACCATCCTGGGCAATCGTGCCGCGACCGGGCTGGTCATAATAGCCCTGCTGCGGACGCCACCATGGCACCACCAGATGCACCGTCTCGAGCCGGCCGTAGCGTTGCCCGGCAATGGCCTCGGCGAGAAATTTTGAAGCAAGGCGGAAGCGGTGCTGGAAGATGACGCCCAGCTTGACATGGGCGTTGTCGCAGATCGCCACGATCCGCTCGGCCGCCTCGACAGTGCGCTCCACCGGCTTTTCGAGCAGCACATGCTTGCCCGCCCTGGCTGCGGCAGCGACAATCTCTTCGCGCGCATTGGGCGGCGTCAGCACCAGTATCGCGTCAAGGCGCGGATCGGCCAGCAGCGCCTGATAGCTCGGCGCAGCGGCAAAGCCATAGGTGCTGCAGAAGGCGTCGAGCTCGGCCCGGTTACGGCGATAGACGCCCAGCACATTGATGGTATCGGCCAGCGACTGCAGCGCCAGCGCATGTGGCTTGGCCCCCATCCCGGCACCGATTACCCCGATTGCAAACCGTCCCTGTTCGTCTGCCATTTTGACTCCCCCATAACGTCATCAGGGGCGATCAATGGACTATGCGCGCCGCTTTGAAAAGGGCGCCTAACTGGCCAGGCGCCAGGGTTGCTCGGTAAGAAAACGCTCCAGATCGGGCGCACAGAGGGGTTTGGCGAACGCATAGCCCTGCAGGATATCGCAGCCCAGATCCCGCAGAATGGCGGCATGCTCCATGGTCTCGACACCCTCAGCAACCACCTCGATGCCCATGGATTTGCCGATATCGATGATCGAGGTCAGCAATTGGCGCTGGGGCATGTCCTTGAGGATCGGCATGACCAGTTGGCGGTCAATCTTGAGCCGGGTCGGGCGCAGTTTCTGCAGCGAGACGATCGAGGCATAGCCCGTGCCGAAATCATCAATTTCGACATCGATGCCCAGTTCCTTGATCTGGTCGATATTCCAGCTGACGATGTCATCATTATCGTCCAGATAGACCGACTCCACCAGTTCAAACGAGATGCGGCCAGGCCTGATGTCGAGCCGGCGCAGGCTGGTGATGAGCTCTTCGTCATGCAGGCGGCGCAGCGAGACATTGACCGAGGCACGCGGCACGATCAGGCCCATGGCCTCCCAGCGATCCAGGGCGGCGAGCGATTGCTCCAGCATCAGCCGGTCGATCGTCGCCATGACGTTGAGCTCTTCGGCCACTGGCAAAAAGCTGTCAGGCGTCATGATGCGTCCATCAGGGTGGCGCCAGCGGGCCAGAGCTTCAACCCCGACAACGTCGAGTGTGCGCGCATCAAATTGCGGCTGGTAATAGGCAATGAATTCATCGCGTTCCAACCCGCTCAGAATTTCGTCGGCCACACGCTTGGTATTGATCACCTCCGCCTGCAAGGCGGTCGAGAAGAACTCATGGCAATTGCGGCCGCGCCCCTTGGCGCGATACAGCGCAATATCGGCATTGATCAGCAATTGCCTGCCATCAAGCGCTCTGCCACAGGCGCTGGCAATGCCGATGCTGACGCCGAACCGGCATTCATGGCCTTCATAGGTCACCGGCTGGCGCATCTGTCGCACAATGGCGTCGGCCAGCGCCGCCAGTTCGGCCTGGCTGTCATTGGCAGTGGTCAGCACCACGAATTCGTCGCCACCAATGCGGGCGACGAAATCGCCGTCCCGGCACTTGGCGCGCAGCACCGCACTGGCATGCACCAGCATGGCGTCGCCCGCCGCGTGCCCCAGCGTATCGTTGATCTGCTTGAAGCGATCCAGATCGATATGCAGCAGGGCAATTGACTGGTCGGGCCCAAACCCCTCGGCCGCCAGCCCCTCGAGCTTTTCGTCGACATAGCGCCGGTTGGGCAGTCCGGTCAGGCTGTCATGCAGAGCATTGTGCTCGATACGGATCCGCGCCGACTCCAGTTCTGCATTGTGCGCCAGGGCCTGTTCGGTGGCATGCTGGAGTTCCCTGTTGAGCTCGATATCGGTCGTCACATCCCAGTTGGCGCCGATCACCTTGTCTGGCGATCCGGGATCGCGGTGCAACGTGGCGACGGAGCGGACATGGCGCAGGCCGCCATCGGGCAACAGAACCCGGTAATAGCCCTCATAATGGTGGCCGTCCGCACCGATCATGCGCTGGAATTCCTCCTCGGCGCGATTCTGATCGTCCGGATGCACCGCGCCCTTCCAGTCCTGATGACTACGCGGCCCGCCATCGGCTGACCTGCCATAAAGTTCGTTGGTGCGAGCGTCCCAGGTCTCGCAACCGCTGGCCATGTCCAGTTCCCAGACGCCCACCTTGGAGACGTTCAGGGCCACTTCCAGCCGGCGCGACATGCGGCTCAGCTCGGACTCGCGCGATTTGAGGGCAAGGAAATGCAGTTTACGCTCGCCCACCAGATGGCCGGTAATCACGATCGGCACGAGGATCAGGATGCCCGCGACCACAATTGCCAGACGCATCAGCCAGTTCTGGTCCGAGACCGTCGACCAGCCTCCCCTGGGAACAGCCGAAATGGTCCATGCACCATAGGGCATGGTTATCTCGGCTGAGACCGGCGCCTGCGCGCTCAGGTCGGGGCCAAAAAATGGCGCCAGCGACTGCTCGACCGCATCTTTGCCGCTCAGCGACAGCTCAATGTCGAGTGTTGGGTCGGTCAGGCCGCTATCGGCGTAAAGCCGGTCGACATCGATGACGGCCGACACCAGGCCCCAAAATCGCCGGCCCTGGGCGCTGTCGACGAGAACCGGAAACCGTCCAATAAAGCCGCGCCCCCCTTGAACCAGATCGACTGGTCCGGCCAAGACGAGCTGGCCCGTATCGCGTGCCAGCATTGCTGAACTGCGCTGCGCCGCATTGAGGCGGTAATTCAGGCCAATGGCGCTTTCATTGCCGACCAGCGGATAGCTCATGGTGACGATCATGTCGGGCGCAATGGCGATTGAACGCAACTGGCTTTGCGCCTCCAGCAGATTGCTCGCCAGGGCATCAAACTCGGCCTGTGTCAGGTCCGGCGTGGTCGCGACTACCGAAACCAGCCCGCGCACCAGTTGCAGACTGGAATTGATGTTGCCTTCAAGCTTGGCCCGGATCACTGCCAACTCGGTCAGTACGTGTGCTTCGGCCCGTGCGCGATTAATGGTCGAGCTCTGCAGATCAAGAAAAAAGCCACCAGCGACCAGCACGATCAGAGCCACCAGCGCCGGCACCAGCGTGGGACGCAGCCAGCTATAGCGGTGTCCGCCCTCAATTTTCTCGTTGCCAGCCACCATACGCCCATCCCGACGGCCATTCTGGCCTGACATGACTATGCGGCCTGACAATTGCTGTTTGATAATTTTCAGCGGGAAGCTTGGGGTGTGGTTAGCGTTGAGCTAATGCTGGCGGCCGGCTTGTCTCAACAAGGAGAACGCCAGCGGCTTTGCAGAGCTGGCGAAAGCTCTCGGACGGGCAATGGTCGGTCACGAAGCTGCCGATCTGGTCAATCCGGGCAATGCGCACGGGTGCCGAGCGGCTGAACTTGCCCTGATCGGCCACCAGGATTACGTGGCGGGCATTGGCGATGATGGCCTGCGCAACCTTGACCTCGCGATAGTCGAAATCGAGCAGGGCCCCCTGCTCATCCAGCGCTGAGGCGCCGATCACGGCATAGTCCACCTTGAACTGGGAGAAGAAGCCGGCAGCCGCTTCGCCCACCACTCCGCCATCGGAGGGTCGCACCACGCCACCGGCAATGACCACCTCAAAGCGCGGATAGACCCGCATGCGGTTGGCCACATTGATGTTGTTGGTTACCACCAGCAAGCCCGTATGATCGAGCAGCGCCTGGCTGACTGCCTCGGTGGTGGTGCCGATATTGATGAATAGTGACGCACCATTGGGAATGAGCCCGGCCACGGCCGCGCCGATGGCTTCCTTGGCGTCGGCGGCGATGCGGCGGCGCGATTCGTACTCCAGATTTTCGACGCCCGAGGGCAGGGTTGCCCCACCATGCACGCGGGTCAGCTGGCGCTGCTCACAGAGCTGGTTGAGATCCTTGCGAATGGTCTGCACCGATACCGTGAAATGGGCCGCCAGCGCGTCAACCGTGACCCGGTTGTGCTGGCGGGCCAGTTCCAGGATTTCCCGATGGCGTACGCTCGTCTCATTGGCCATGCTAGGCGGGTTCAAAATCATTGAGGCGCGCCGTTACATCCACCAGGCCGGCAGCAAAGCGTCGGGCATTGCGCACATAGCCATCGGCGGATTTGCGCAGCCCGGCAATGGCCGCCTCGTCCAGGTCGCGGATCACCTTGCCGGGCGCCCCTACCACCAGCGAGCCATCGGGAATTTCCTTGCCCTCGGTAATCAACGCGCCGGCCCCGATCAGGCAGTTCTTGCCGATCCTGGCGCCATTCAGCACGGTGGCACCCATGCCGATCAGCGTATTGTCACCGATGGTGCAGCCGTGCAGCATCGCCTTGTGGCCAATGGTGCAGCCTTCGCCGATCGTCAGGGGGAAGCCCATATCGGTGTGCAGCACCGTGTTTTCCTGCACATTGCTGCGCGCGCCAATAGTGATGGCTTCATTGTCGCCCCGGGCCACCACGCCAAACCAGATGCCGGCCTCGGCCCGCACGATGACACGACCGATCAGGACCGCACTTGGTGCGATCCAGCCCACATCGGCGGCGATCTCGGGGGCAATGCCATCCAGTGCATATAGCGTCATCTCGTCTCTCCTCACCCGGGGCCATAGGCTTGGCGCATCTGGGCGATCTCTGCCAGCGCCTGCTGCAACAGCGTCCAGTCATCGCGTTCGGCGATGGGTGTCCAGATCGCCTCGACCTCTTCAATCAGCATAGTGCGTGGGGTTGGCCGCGCAAAGTAGGGGTGACCAAGATTGACATCGTCGCTGGGCGCATAGGCTTCCAGTGCATCAGCAATCGGCCGGAATGCGGCGCTCGCATAATGCTCGGCCGACGGGCTCCGCGCCGCCCGTTTGGCGCTGAGGCCACCCCCGCGCCAGTCAAACAGCATCTGTTCATAGGGTGCCTGGGAGGCGGCCAGGAACTCAAACAGGGCCGTGACGAACGTCCCGTCGCTCTCGGTGTCGCGCGGCTGCAGCCCCAGTCGCCGCAGCATCTGGAGCGGCAGTGCCGCGCGGAACTGCGGCCACACGGTATTGAGCGCGGGTTCGAGTGCCGCAATGCTGGAGAGCGGCACCAGACACTCGGCCAGCCGGGTCAGGTTCCAGGCCAGCGCATCGGGCTGGCGGCCGAAGCTGTAGAGCCCTGTTTCATCGAAATAGGCGGCGATGAAATCGGGATCATAGCGGGGGATGAAGCGCCATGGACCGTAGTCGAAACTCTCCCCGGTAATGTTGATATTGTCGGAGTTGAGCACGCCATGCACAAAGCCCGCCGCAATATATTGCGCGCCCAGCCGGGCGACCCGGGCGACCACCGCAGTGAGAAAGGCAGCGGCGCGATCCTCAGCATCGGCAAGCGCGGGATAATAGGTGGCGATTGCGTAGTCGAGCAGTTGCTGCAGCCCCGCTGTGTCGCCGAGATAGGCCAGGCGCTGGAAGGTGCCGACGCGGATATGGCTGTGGCTGAGCCGCACCAGCGCCGCCGACCGTGTGGGCGATGGCTCGTCGCCGCGCTGCAGTGCTTCCCCGGTCTCCACCAGCGAGAAGCTCTTGGAGGTAGTAACGCCCATGGCGTCGAGCATTTCGCTGGCCAGCACCTCGCGCACCCCACCCTTCAGTGTCAGCCGGCCATCGCCGCCGCGTGACCAGGGGGTGCGGCCGGTGCCCTTGGTGCCGAAATCGAGCAGGCGGCCGTCGTGCAGGTCGTAGCCCTGCGCGAAGAGAAAGCCGCGGCCATCGCCCAGTTCCGGATTGTAGCTGCGGAACTGATGCCCGTGATAGCGCAGCGCCAGCGGCTCGGGGAACGAGCCGGGCAGGGGGGTGAACCGCCCGAAATGGGCCAGCCATTGCCTTTCGCTCAGCCCATCAAGCCCCATGCGCGCGGCCCAGCGCTGGTCGCGGTGGCGCAGGATGGTCTGCGGGAAGTTGGCAGGCGCGACACGATCATAGAACGCATCGCCCAGCGTCTCGTGGCTGCGGGCGGGTTTGAAATCAGTCATGGTTGCACAAGGCTAGCACAGCCGCTGGCATTCGCCAGCGCGCAACCCTGCCTTTCGTGCAGCCGCCTAGCACTGCGCGGCAAATCGCCCTATATCGTGCCATGATGACACGCCCAACCGACCTTTTGCGCCTGACCCCGTTCCAGGCAGTGATCTTTGACATGGACGGCACGCTGCTCGACACCGAAAGCGTTTTTCGTACGGTGGTATTTGAGGTCTGCGACGAGCTCGGTTTCCCCATGACTGACGCGGTCCACCTCTCGATGATTGGCGGCAGCCATGAAAGCACCAACCAATTGCTGGTCGAAGCCTATGGTGTCGCCTTTCCCTATGCCCTGTTTGATCAGCGCTGCCGGCTGATCATGGGCGAACGCAGCCATGGCGGCGTGCCGGTCAAGCCCGGCGCCCGTGAATTGGTCGGCGAACTGCGGGCCCGCGGCATCCCCACGGCGGTGGCGACCTCCTCGCGCCAGCCCCATGCCATCACCCATCTGGGCGCCGCCGGCCTGCTCGAGCTGTTCGATACCATCGTTACCCGCGATGACGTCATTCAGCCCAAGCCCCATCCTGAACCCTATCTGACCGCCGCCCGGCGTCTCGGCGTTGCCCCGCTGCACTGCCTGGCGCTGGAAGACAGTCACGCCGGCGTGCGCGCCGCCCATGCTGCCGGCATGCAAACCGTGATGGTGCCCGATCTGGTTCATCCCAATGACGAGGTCCGCGCACTGGGCATTGCCGTGACGGAGAGCCTCAATCACGTCCTAGCGGCGGCGTTCGACCGCTCCTGATATCACGCCAGAGCTGCTGCTCCTGCGTGCCCTGGCCCCTGGCCGGGGCAGTTTGAGACTGGGCAATGATCGGGCCGCCGGGGCTTGCCTCGGCCGCGCCGCCAATTGGTAAACTTTTATCTTTCCGGCCCATCCCCCCTTCACCACACCACAAGTCCTTGCCTTTCAAGGGTTTTCATCTGCCGCTCTGTCGATTAACCGTAACTTAAGATGCTAACGGCTATGGTTAATCAGTCGTAAATTCTGACTTCCCAGGGCGGCCAAGCTTGGCTAGTGTGCCCGCAGAAGTGACCAGGGACTCGCCAGCGGGTTCTGACGAAGGCGCGCCGGAGACGACCGGACGCGCTCAGGGGTAAGGACGGGGCATGACGAAATCCAGGCAGCTCAACGCTGTACGTGCTCTCGGGCACGTGTGCGCGATGACGCTCGCGCTGCTTGTGACTCTCGTGCCGGCCCAAGCCCAGACCCAGCAGCTCGCCTTGGTTACCCCGCTTCCCGTCCCCGCTGATCTTGTCGCCCTGCGGGCCCAGCCGGCCATCGGGCCGACGCTGGTGCCACTGGCGCCGGGCGAACAGGCGCTGACCCCCGCCTTGCTGAGCAATTATGTGCAGCGCCAGCAGACGCTGCGCGCGCTCGATGTGCTGGGTATCGCCACCCCGCGTCCGCTCAATTCCGACGTGCTGCTGAGCTATATTGCGCGCGGCGCCTTGGGCAGCAACAGCGCCGTCTCGGCCATTGCCAGTTTCACCGCTGCACCAACCACGCCGCAGCCGGCATTGAACAGCGGCGCGCTGGCCGCCTATATCGACGCGGGTTATCAGCCCACCGGCAAGCGCATCGAGCATGCTGAGGCCGAGCGCGATTGCCTGGCGCAGGCCATCTATCACGAGGCGCGCGGGGAAAGCGCAGCCGGCCAGCTCGCGGTGGCCAATGTCATCGTCAATCGCGCCCGCTCCGCCAAATTCCCCTCCACCCTGTGTGGCGTGATTTACCAGAACGCCGACAAGGGCCGCTATCGCTGCCAGTTCACCTTCGCCTGTGACGGCCGCACCGATGCACCCGGCGAACGCCGCGCCTGGGCCCGCTCGGCCGATCTGGCACAGGCTGTCTATGCTGAGTTCGCCACCGGTGAATCGGTTGGGGCCGTGCCGCGCTCGGCGCTGTACTATCACACCACCAGTGTTCGCCCGAACTGGGCCAATACCTACAATGCGGTCGCCCAGATCGGCTCGCACATTTTCTATTCGCCCAACTAGGGCAATCCTCTCCCTGTCGAACGCGCCGTCGTGCTGGCACGCCGCCCTAGCCTGAACCGCGTCCTTCGCGGACCTGCGTTCCTGTGCCGCTCATCCCGGCCTGCCCTTGATGGGGAGGCCGGGCGAGGGTGAAGCGAAGCTGGCCTGATGCGAGCCAGGCCGATTTGGATCTATTCGGCCGCCTGCGCCATCCGGGGTCCCGGTTCGGCATTGGCGGCGTCGCCGAACTTTTCAAAATTGGCCCGGAACAGGCCAGCCAGATGCAGCGCCTGGCGGTCATAGGCCGCCGCATCGGCCCAGGTCAGGCGCGGAGTCAGCAGTTTGCTGTCAACGCCGGGCACCGCTACTGGCACCTCAAAGCCAAACAACTCGTCGGTCCGCATGGCGATGTCATCGAGCGCGCCGTTCAGGGCGGCGCTCAGCAGGCGCCGGGTTGAGGCAATGTCGATCCGCTTGCCGACGCCATAGCCGCCACCGGTCCAGCCGGTATTGATCAGCCAGGCCGAGGCGCCGCTGGCCCGCAGCTTTTCGGCCAGCATCTCGCCATAGACCGTGGGATGGAGGGGCATGAACGGCGCGCCAAAGCAGGCCGAAAATGTCGCCTGCGGTTCGGTGATGCCGCGCTCGGTGCCGGCAACCTTGGCCGTGTAGCCTGACAGGAAGTGATAGACCGCCTGATCGGGGGTCAGCCGGGCAATCGGCGGCAGCACGCCAAACGCATCGGCGGTGAGGAACACCACGGTTTTCGGCGTGCCGCCAACGCTGCCCTTGGCAATGGCCGGCAGCACATGGATGGGATAGGCGGCCCGGGTGTTTTCGGTCAGCGACACGTCATCGAAATCGGGAACCTTGGCGTCATCGAGCACGACATTTTCCAGCACCGTGCCAAAGCGTTTGGTGGCGGCAAAGATCTCGGGCTCGGCCGTCGCGCTCAGCTTGACGGTCTTGGCGTAGCAGCCACCCTCCAGGTTGAACACGCCGTCATCGCTCCAGCCATGTTCGTCATCGCCGATCAGCGGACGGTCGGGGTCATTGGAGAGCGTCGTCTTGCCGGTGCCCGACAGGCCAAAGAACAGGGCTGCCTCGCCATCCTTGCCCAGATTGGCCGAGCAATGCATGGGCAGCACGCCCTGGCGTGGGGCGTGGAAATTGAACAGCGAGAACACGCTTTTCTTGATCTCGCCGGCATAGGAGGTGCCAGTGATGATCACGATGTTGCGGCTCATGTCGAGCGCAATCACCGTCTCGCTGCGGCAGCCATGTCGGGCTGGATCAGCCTTGAACTGCGGCACGTGCACAATGGTGACGGGCGTGGGGTTGGCGCCGGTTTGCACCATCTCGCCGGGCCGGATCAGCAGGTTGCGGATAAACAGGGCGTGCCAGGCGCTGGGTGTCAGCACGGTGACGCCATATTGCAGGCGCGGATCGGCCCCGGCCAGCAGGTCCTGGCGGAACACGTTCAGCCCGCCCAGGGCGGCCACGGCGTCTTCCAGCAGCACGGAAAAATGCGCCGGGCTCATGGCGCCCGAATTGTCCCACCATACGCTGTCGGCGGTCAAAGCGTCGCGCACAATGAACTTGTCCTTGGGCGAGCGGCCGGTAAAGGCCCCGGTGCGCACGGAAACGGCGCCATCGGCCGTCAATTCGCATTCATCGCCCTGCAGCGCGCGTGCAACCAGCACGGGCACGATGTCGTTGTGGGAGACCGAGCCGGCGCTGGCGGCGATTGTGCTTCTCAGGGTGTCATGGTCGAACATAGAAAACTCCGTCGCTCGCGGGCACGTGCTGCCGCCCGTTGTTGACGTGCAAAATAGAGGGTCGAACTGTGCTACAACCATCCCCAAATGGGTCGTAAGACGGAAGTTGCATCGCGCCCGCAACACCCCTGTGCAGCGGGCCTGCGGTTGTACTCTCCTTGGCACCGCCTTATTTAATGCGTAATTGTCGCCTGCAAGCATACGGAACGCCGCGTGGGTCACATGTTTGAAGCGTCCGAACAAGAAAGGCAGTTCATGCCCAAGATCGCTCTCGTCGATGACGACCGCAATATCCTGACTTCCGTGTCTCTGGCACTGGAGGCGGAAGGCTACCAGGTCGCCACCTATACCGACGGCGCTTCGGGCCTGGAGGGTCTGACCACCGACCGGCCGGACCTAGCCATTCTCGACATCAAGATGCCCCGCATGGATGGCATGGAACTGCTGCGCCGGCTGCGCCAGAAATCCGACATCCCGGTGATCTTCCTCACCTCCAAGGACGAGGAGATCGATGAACTGTTCGGTCTCAAGATGGGTGCCGACGATTTCATCACCAAGCCCTTCAGCCAGCGCCTGCTGGTCGAGCGGGTCAAGGCCATCCTGCGCCGCTCGACGCCACGTGATCCCGCCGCCTCGAACGGCGCCTCGGGGGAAACCGGCGGCGACAAGGCCCTGATCGAGCGCGGCTCGCTGGTGATGGATGAAGAGCGCCACACCTGCACCTGGAAAGGCCAGCGCGTCACCCTGACCGTTACCGAGTTCCTGATCCTGCAGTCGCTGGCCCTGCGGCCGGGCGTGGTCAAATCCCGCAATGCCTTGATGGATGCGGCCTATGACGATCAGGTCTATGTTGATGACCGCACCATCGACAGCCACATCAAGCGTCTGCGCAAGAAGTTCAAGGCCACCGATGATGACTTTGAAATGATCGAGACGCTGTATGGCGTCGGCTACCGCTTCAAGGAGCAATAGGCACAACCTGTGGCCATCCTCGAACCCGAACGCGATCGCCAGCCCGACGCCGCACCGGACTGGCGCGCGCCGGGCACCGAGGACCCACGCCGCGCGTCCCCCAAGCCGCACGCCCGTCGCCGCTGGCGGCTCCTGCTGGCCCCGTTCCACAAGCTGGCCAGCGCCATCAGCCGCTTTCTCGACCTCACCATCTTTGCCAACCTGACGCGCCGCATCATCGTGCTCAATATGGCCGGGCTGCTGGTGCTGGTGGTCGGCATTCTCTATCTCAACCAGTGGCGCGCCGGGCTGATTGACGCCCGCGTGCAGTCGCTCCGCGTGCAGGGCGAGATCATTGCGGCGGCCGTGGCGGCCTCGGCAACGGTGGATAGCGACGTCATCTCGATCAATCCCGACCGTCTGCTGCAATTGCAGGGTGATGGTTCGGTGTCCTCCCTGTCCTACTACGATCCCACCCTGGAATTTCCCATCAATCCCGAACGGGTCGCGCCGCTGCTGCGCAATCTGATCACCCCCACGCGCACCCGCGCCCGCATCTATGACCAGGGCGGGCTGTTGATCCTGGACAGCGACAATATCTACGCCCGTGGCGAGGTGATGCGGCAGATCATTGAAACCAAGCAGGCCGACGAGTTCTTCCTGTGGGACTGGTGGAACGCCGTGCTGAACTGGGTCCCCGGCGACAACTATCCGAAGTACCAGGAACATGGTGTCGATGAAGGCGCCCGCTATCCCGAAGTGGCCTCGGCGCTGCAGGGCGCTGCCGCAGACTTTGTCCGCGTCGATGGCCAGAACCAGCTGGTGGTCTCGGTCGCCGTACCGGTGCAGCGCGTCCGCGCCGTGGTGGGCGCCATCCTGCTCTCGACCGCCCCGGGCGACATCGATTCCATTGTTGCCCAGGAGCGCTGGAGCATTCTGCGCATTGCCCTGATTGCCGCTGCCGTGCAGATCGTGCTGTCGCTGGCGCTGGCCGGCACCATAGCCGGGCCGATGCGCCGCCTGGCGGCTGCCGCCGAGCGGGTGCAGACCGCCGGCAATGCCCGCGCCGAAATTCCCGATTTCACCGATCGCCCCGACGAGATCGGCCACCTCAGCGACGCTTTCCGCCGCATGACGGACGGGCTCTATAACCGCATCGAGGCAATCGAGCGCTTTGCAGCCGACGTGGCCCATGAGCTCAAGAACCCGCTGACCTCGCTGCGCAGTGCTGTTGAGACCTTGCCGCTGGCCAAGCGCCCGGAAGACCGCGAGCGCCTCAATGCCATCATCCAGCATGACGTCAAACGGCTCGACCGGCTGATCACCGATATTTCCAGCGCCAGCCGGCTCGACGCCGAACTGGCGCGCGAGAGCGCCGAGCGGGTCGACGTCGAGAAGCTGGCCCAAGCCATTGTCTCGATGCAGAAGGACATGGCGCTGGGGCGTGGCGTCACCGTCGCCATGGACAAGCGCACCGGCAAGGGCGCCGCTATTGTCAATGGCCACGAGAGCCGCCTGGCCCAGGTGTTCGCCAATCTGATCGACAATGCCGTCTCGTTTTCCCCTGAGGGAGGCGTGGTGCATGTGGCGCTGAGCACCGATGCCGACGATGTGCGCATCACGGTGAGCGATCAGGGGCGCGGCATTACCGGCGATTTCAACAAGATTTTCCAGCGCTTCTATACCGACCGGCCCGATACCGAGAGCTTTGGCGATCATTCCGGCCTGGGCCTGTCGATCTGCAAGCAGATCGTCGAGGCCCACAAGGGCACGATCAAGGGGCATAATCGCACCGATGGCAGCGGCGCCGTGTTCTCGGTTGTGCTGCCGCGCGCGCGCAAATAGATTGCCACCATGAGCAAACCAAAAAACGTGCATGGCACGGGACTGTTGTTGGGATCGACCGGCGTGCTGTTGCGCGGCCCGTCCGGCGCCGGAAAATCGGTGCTGGCGTTGACCCTGCTGGAGCGCTGGACGCTGCGCGGCCTGCCCGCCTTCCTCGTCTCTGACGACCGCGTCGATCTCCTCAGGACCGATGAGCGGGTGGCCATGCAGGCCCCCCCAAATCTGGCCGGGCTGATCGAGCTGCGGGGCCGCGGCATTGTCAGTCGCCCCCATCAGAACGCGGTCCCCCTTGATCTGGTCATCGACATGGTGCCCGAAATGGTGCGCATGGTTGAAGAGGACGAGTTCGTCACCGAAATCGCCGGGATCACCCTGCCGCGCGCGCCGGTGCCCTATGGCAGTGTCATCAGCCTGGGTCATCAGATCCTGCTGGTGACCGAGGCCATGTCGGCGCTGGCTCAACCGTGACAAAATACCACTTGAATCGCGTCCGCTGCCGGACAAGACTGACGCGCGCCCGGCCCAATGACCCGGGCACTGCCTTGGGCCGTGCAGCTGCTGCATTGCGCGATGAACTGGGGCAAACTATGGAGTACTGTCGCTTCTGCGCCGCAGGCGCCGCTCGACATGTTGGGGACTTTGTATGATTGGTTTGGTTCTGGTGACGCACGGTGCGCTCGCCCATGAATTCAAGTCGGCGCTCGAGCATGTCGTCGGCCCGCAGGAATACTGCGAGACCATCGCCATTGGTCCCGATGACAATATGGAAGACCGCCGCAACGATATTCTTGCCGCGGTCGACAGCGCCGATAACGGCAAGGGCGTCATCATCCTCACCGACATGTTTGGCGGCACGCCCTCCAACCTGGCCATTTCGGTGATGCAGAACCGGGCGGTCGAAGTGATCGCCGGGGTCAATCTGCCCATGCTGGTCAAGCTGGTTCGCGTGCGCAATGAGATGACCATCAAGGATGCCGTGAACATGGCCCAGGAAGCGGGTCGCAAATATATCACCGTCGCCAATTCCATTCTCGCTGCCGATTGAGCGCCGTGAACGTGACGTCCGGCAACACGGCCCAGGGGAGAGTGAGCTGATGGATTCAAGTCGCGCACTGGCGCAGCAACTGACCATCGTCAACCGCAAGGGCCTGCATGCGCGGGCCTCGGCCCGCTTCGTGCGCACCGCCGAGTGCTTCGATGCGGCCATCTCTGTCGTCAAGGACGGCACCTCGGTCGACGGCAATTCCATCATGGGGCTGATGATGCTGGGCGCCGGACCGGGCAGCACCATTCTGGTGCAATCGAGCGGCCGCCAGGCTCGCGAAGCGCTCGAGGCCATCGTCCTGCTGGTCAATAGCGGCTTTGACGAGGATAGCGAAGGGGCCCCCGACTGACGGAACGCGCCGCTGTCGCCCCGCGTTGAGGCCAGGGGGGCAACCCCCCGGGGCATCAGCAGCACGGAGATCAACGCATGCGGCGCATCATTGCCGGACTGGGCGGGCTCGGCCTGGCCGTCACGCTCAGCCAATTTCCCGAATATGCCCAGCAATATACCCAGCGGCTCGGTGGCGCCGTCGACGAATTGCGGGTCATTGCCGAGGATTTTGATCGCGCCGCAGTCGAAGGCGGGCTCGATCGCGCCACCGCTTTGGGCCGCTATGAGGGAGCGAACGACGATTTCCTCGCCGGACGCGGGACTGCCATGACCGCCACCTTCGAGCGCTACGCGGCGCTGCAGGCCACGCTGCGGCGCATCGAGGGGGCCGGTGCAGTGGAACGCTTCCAGTCGCTTCCGGCCTATCTCGACAGTGAAATTGGCCAGCGGACGCTGGAAAATTACCGGCCCGCCGTGCCGGTCACCATGGAGGGCATTCTCTATGCCGGCGGTGGCTTCATCCTGGGCTATCTGGTGCTCTCGGGTCTGTGGCGGTTGGTCATGCTGCCCTTCCACCGCCGCCGTTACGCCGCTCATTCCTAGTCGCATATAAACCTTTCTTTATGTCTCTGGTTGATCCCGGTCGCGCCCTTGCGTATAGCAGAGGCAACGATCCCCCATTCCGCTCCGGAGCTTCATTCATGACCACCCATTCGACCGATTACGCGGTCAAGGACATTTCCCTCGCCGCCTATGGCCGCAAGGAACTCGATATCGCCGAGATCGAAATGCCCGGCCTGATGGCCATCCGTGAAGAATATGCCGCCGCCCAGCCGCTCAAGGGCGCCCGCATCGCCGGCTCGCTGCATATGACCATCCAGACTGCCGTGCTGATCGAGACCCTGGTCGCGCTGGGCGCCGAAGTGCGCTGGGTCAGCTGCAACATCTTTTCCACCCAGGACCATGCTGCAGCTGCCATCGCGGCGGCCGGCATCCCGGTCTTTGCCCACAAGGGCGAAACGCTGGAAGAATACTGGGCCTTCACCGATCGGATGATGGACTGGCCGGGGACCACCCCCAACATGATTCTCGACGATGGTGGCGACGCCACCATGTATATTCTCAATGGCGCCAGGGCCGAGGTGGACCCGTCCTTCCTTGAAAAGCCCACCAATGAAGAAGAAGAAATCTTCTTTGCCACCATCAAGCGTCGCCTGGCATCGAGCCCGGGCTTCTTCACCAAGATCCGCGACGCCATCCGCGGCGTCTCCGAAGAAACCACCACCGGCGTGATGCGCCTCTATCAGCTGCACGCCAAGGGCGAGCTGCCCTTCCCCGCCATCAACGTCAATGACTCGGTCACCAAGTCCAAGTTCGACAACAAGTACGGCACCCGTGAATCGCTGGTCGACGCCATCCGTCGCGGCACCGACGTGATGCTGGCCGGCAAGGTCGCCATCGTCTGCGGCTTTGGCGATGTGGGCAAGGGCTCGGCCGAATCGCTGCGCGGCGCCGGCGCCCGCGTGCTGGTCACCGAAGTCGACCCGATCTGCGCGCTGCAGGCCGCCATGGAAGGCTTTGAGGTCGTTACCCTGGCCGAGGCTGCCCCTCGCGCCGACATCGTGGTTACCGCCACCGGCAACCGCGACGTGCTGATGGTCGATGACATGCGCAAGCTCAAGGACATGGCCATTGTCTGCAATATCGGCCATTTCGACAATGAGATCGACGTGCTCGGCCTGCGCAATTTCAAGTGGACCAATGTGAAGCCGCAGGTCGACCTGATCGAAAAGCCCGATGGCAGCCGCCTGATCCTGCTGTCGGAAGGCCGTCTGGTCAATCTGGGCAATGCCACCGGTCACCCCAGCTTCGTGATGAGCGCCAGCTTTGCCAACCAGACCCTGGCGCAGATCGAGCTGTGGACCAATGGCGAAAACCTGGAAAAAAAGGTGCATGTGCTGCCCAAGCATCTCGATGAAAAAGTGGCCGAACTGCACCTGGCCAAGCTCGGCGCCAAGCTGACCAAGCTGACCAAAGACCAGGCCGACTATATCGGCGTCAGCACCGAAGGCCCCTTCAAGTCGGGCGAATACCGCTACTAGGCGCCCCCGACCCTGCCATTATGCCCGCGACCCCGGTCGCGGGCATTTCTTTTGCCAGAAACCCGCGTTTCGTTGTTGCTGCTTCGTTCTCGGTCAAGCCCCGATATCGATGCTTTGCCTGTCAAGGTAGGTCATTAAGACTCTTTTAGGCGATTCGCCGGGCCGCTATGGTCAAGGTGATTCGGCTGCTGGGGGACACGCAGCCAATCCGGAATCGGCAGGCCTGTTTGGGCCGCGTAAGTCACTCCGTATGTAGTCATTGCGTACCGACTCTTTGCGGCGTCGGACTGGCAAGCAACACAATTTGACCTAGAGGGTAGCGCATGGCGCCGGATCACTTCCGGAAGCATTGGGGATTCGCCGGACTGGCAGTAACCCCTTTCTCCCTGCTCACGACGGCACCCGCCGCCGCGCAAGGGATGCAGGCGGCCAGCTTCGCCGGTGCCGCACCCGTCGCCATTGCCGCCGGCGCCGGCGCCTTTGCCCTGCTGGCCATGGCCGTGGTGCGCACCATGCTGGTCGATGGCAAGCTGGCCCGCCGCAAGGCGGCCGAACAGATCGCCGCGCTGCGCGCCCTGGTGGACGAATATGAGGCCCTGCTGTCGGGCACCCGCGAAGTCACCGTGCTGTGGACCGATGAAGGCGCCCCCAAGCTGCTGGGGCAGGCCGCCGCCGTGCTGCCGATCGGGCGGCAGCCCGAAAGCGTGCTGAATTTCCAGAGCTGGCTGACCATTGCCGATGCCGACCGGCTGGCCCGCCTGCTCGAAGACCTGCGCGTGCACGGCCATGCCTTTGCCGTCAGCCTGAATGCCCTGGACGGCCGGCTGGTGCGGGCCAATGGCTGGGTGCTCGGCGGCGGCACGGCCATGCGCCTGCGCCCCGCCTTTCTGCAGCCCGGAGCCGAGCCCGATCTGGTGGCCGCCGCCGCGACGGGTGACTTCACCAGCGTGCGGGCAATTCTGGACACCCTGGCCAAGCCCGCCTTTGCCCGCGATGCCGAGGACCGGCTGGTCTATGCCAATGCCGCCTATCTCGAGCTGGCCCGCGCCCTGGGCAAGACCGGCACCACCAGCGCCCCGCCCGAACTGCTCGACCCGGCCCGGCTGACCCGGCATCTGCAGGCCTGCGACGCCGCCCAGGGACCCAATTCGCTCTCGCTGGCCTGGGGCCAGCACGGCGCCTATGAGCTGCTCGAATTCCCCGTCACCGGCGGTCGCGCCGGCATGTTGCGCCGGGTCCAGGAGACCGAACGCGACAGCGCCAGCGAGGCCGTCGCCCATATCAGCGGCATTATCGACACGCTGAGCACGCCGATCGCCATTTTCAATGCCCGGCGCGAGCTGATCCAGTTCAACCAGGCCTATGCCACCCTGTGGAAACTGAGCGGCGATTTCCTGGCGCTCGGCCTCGACGAGCGCGCCATTCTCGACAAGCTGCGCACCGAGGGCATGCTGCCCGCCCAGGTCAATTACCACACCTGGCGCGACGCCCATCTCAAGGCCTATAGCCGCACCGAGCCCTTCGAGGACGAGCCCTGGCACCTGCCCGATGGCCGCACCATCAAGGTGATCTCGGCCCCCGCCGGCGCCACCGGCGGCGTGATCTATGTGTTTGACGACATTACCGAGCGCCTCAAGCTCGAATCCACCAACAAGGCCTTCTCCAATGTGCAGCGCGAGACCATCAATTCGCTGTCCGAGGCCGTCGCGGTGTTTGGCACCAATGGCCGGCTGACCCTGTCCAATCCGCGGCTGTCGGCGCTGTGGAAACTGCCCACCAACGAACTGGGCAAAAACCCGCATATCGACGAAATCACCGAAGCCAGCGGCCGCGCCATTCCCGAAGACGGGGCCAGTATATGGCGGGATCTGAAGCGGGGGATAATTGATCTCAATCCCACCCGCTCCGACCAGACCGGGCGCATCAACCGCTCCGATGGCCGGCTGCTCGACTATGCCATCACCAGGCTGCCCGACGGGCAGACCATGATGACCTTTCTCGACGTCACCGAAAGCGCCTCCTATTCGCGCGTGCTCAAGGAGCGCAATGACGCCCTGGTCGCTGCCGACGTGCTCAAGGACGCCTTTGTCGAGAACGTCTCCTATGAGCTGCGCTCGCCGCTGACCAATATCATCGGCTTTGCCGAAATGCTGGCCACCGGTGCCGGCCCGCTCAATGAACGCCAGAGCGCCTATGTCGACTATATCCGCGCCTCGTCGGTGACGCTGGGCGTGCTGATCGATAATATTCTCGACCTCGCCTCGGTCGATGCCGGCATTGCCGAACTGCGCCCCGAACTGCTCGACGTGCACAAGCTGGTCGACAATGCCCGGGCCGGGCTATCGGCCAGTTTCCCCGAGATTTCGGGCGAGAAGCCGATCAATCTGACCGTCGACATCGACCCCGATCTGCCCCCCTTCATCGCCGATGGCACCCGCATCGTGCAGGTGCTGTATAACCTGCTCTCCAATGCCGCCCGCTTCTCCCCGCCCGGCGGCGAGATCCGGCTGTCGATCTCCTATCGTGGCGAACGCATGCTGTTCGTCATCGAGGATGAGGGCCCGGGCCTGACCGACGAGATGAAATCGGCCATTCTCACCCGGCTCGACAGCACCGGTGGCCCCAGCGGCCGCCAGCGCGGCGCCGGACTGGGCCTGGCCATCGTCAAGACCTTCGTCAATCTGCATGGCGGCACCATCAGCGCCGAGCGCCGCGAGCCGCGCGGCTCCAAGATCATCGTCAACCTGCCGCGCGACAGCTCGATGTCCGCCGTCGCCGAATAGCGGCGCCGCCCGTGCTGGCCGAGCGCTTCCTGCCCGATGACGCCGCCACCGCCGCCCTGGGCGCCGAACTGGCGGCCGAACTGGCGCCGGGCGATCTGCTGCTGCTGCAGGGCGATCTGGGCGCCGGCAAGACCGCCCTGGCCCGCGCCATCATCCGCCAGCTGGCCGATGACCCGACGCTCGACGTGCCCTCGCCCACCTTCGCCCTGGTGCAGCCCTATGACACCGCCCGGGGCGTCGTGCTGCATGCCGATCTCTACCGGCTCGGCGATCCGCGCGAGGTCGACGAGCTGGGCCTGCTCGACAATCCCGACGCCATCGTGCTGGTCGAATGGGCCGAGCGCTCACCCGAAATCAGCGCCGCCGCCAGCTGGGTGGTGCAGCTGGTCATCCCGCCCGGCGGCGAGGGCCGCCGCGCCACCCTGACCCGGACCGGGCGATAGACGCGGTTTCCGCGGGCGGTCCTGGCCAGCATCGGCAGCCTGACGCGTGCTTTGGCTACGGGGAGTTTTTTTCGAGGCATGGTTCTCGACCGCGCGGCGCGGGCCGAACGGTTGCGGGCAGGCGGACGGACCCCGAGACGGCTTTCGCCTCTGGTAAAGTTAAAAACGAGACGATTGCCGCCTCGGGGCGCCGGTTTTTGGAACTGTACGGCGGCACGGGGGTCGCTCGCCCCCACACGGCCGGACTGGAACCTGTGGAAGAGACGAACTTCCACCCGACACACCCCACCACTGTTCGCCTGCAGGCCGCCCGTGCGGGGTGATGGCGGCAGTATGGCACGGGGCGCGGGGCCGGGGACAAGGGGGATAATTCTGCCATTGGGGCCAACCCTCACCCCGCCCGGCCTCCCCTGGCAGGGGGAGGTGCGGTCCGGTGGATGGGGCGGGATAGTGTCGCACGAGTGAACAAACCCCGCCCCCTCTCAGGGGGAGGTAGCGAGGGGGTGATGCGCGGTGGGTTGGATCGCGCCCGAGGATGACGCGCGGTAAGGCCCCCTCACCCCCGCCGGATACTGCCGCTGAGGCTGACGCTGTCGGCCAGCGTGTTGGAAATGGTGCCATATTTGCGCACATTGGTGTGCAGCAGCTCCAGCCGGCGGTCGCTCTCGGTGGTGTCGACAATGAGCTCATAGCTGATGGCGGTGAGTTTTGGCGGCGCATCCTGCCGCTCGGCGCTGAGGCTGACCGTGACCCCGGAAAACCCGAATTTCAGCATCGGCGCCGAGCGCTCGATGCCCTTGATCATGCAGGCGGCCAGACTGGCCAGCAGCAATTCCACCGGATTGAGCGCATCGCGCCGCCCGGCCAGCGAGGTATCGAGCGTCACCACCGCCTCACGCACCCCGGCCAGACTGCCGTTCTCGTCATCGCGGCGGGCGGAAATGGTGTAACTGCGCATGGTGGGTCTCCCTTGTGGTGTCGGGGGGAGTGTAGCGGGGTTTGGGGGCGTGGGTTTTGATTGAGCGCAAAATTGGGGCGCGTGGATACAGATGCTGCAGTCGTCGCCCTCCCCCACCACACACTCGATGTCATCCCCGTCCCCCGGGTCGCTGCGCGCCCGAGGGCAGGCTCCAGCGCGGATCCATCCTGAGAGTGCAACCCCCCCCATCGCAGAACGGTGCCCCGAACGATCCACCTTGCGGCCATTCACTGATCTCGGGATGGGCCCGGCTCAAGGCTGGAGGTACACCGTGGGTAGGCTTAGGGTGGTGCCCGACACCGTTGAGCGGGACAATGGAATGCCGTCTCGGCGGGTCCTAAAAGAGCATCGCTATATTGCCATTCGTCACCTTCATCGCCATTGGCCTGACTTGAATGACGGCGAATGAAATTTGGAGCACCTGCCGAGAAACTGGTGTCCTCCCACTTCTTCAAGATGCCAAATGGCTCCTTGCCCCAAACTTTCTGCAACTGGGTGTGGAAGGATCGGCGCATGCTCCAAATCACGCCCAAATCCGTTCGCTGGGCGGGAATTTCTCCCTCAAATGTGAGGGTTATCTCCACTCAATGCGCCTCGTCCCAGTTCCCCGCTGCATGGGCGTCGACCTGGATCGGCACCGTCAGGCGCACCGCCGGTTCCGCCGCGCCTTCCATCACCCGCTTGATCACCGGGATCGCCTCATTCTCGGTGCCCAGCGGCACTTCGAAGATCAGTTCGTCGTGCACCTGTAATAGCATGTCGGCGTCGATGCCCGCCCGTGCCAGTTCGGGCTCCATGCGGATCATGGCGCGGCGGATGATGTCGGCGGCTGAGCCCTGGATCGGGGCGTTGATGGAGGCGCGTTCGACGAAGGCGCGTTCGCTCGGATTGTGCGATTTGGCATTGGGGAAGTTGATGCGGCGGCCAAAGATCGTGGTGACGTGGCCGTCTTCCTTCACCCGGCGGCGCTGCTCTTCCATATAGTCCTTGATGCCGGGGAAGCGCTCGAAATAGGTCTTGATGTAGTCGCCCGCCTCGCCGCGGCCAATGCCCAGCTGATTGGCCAGGCCAAAGGCGGAAATGCCATAGATGATGCCGAAATTGATCGCCTTGGCGCGGCGGCGAATGTCGCTGGGCATGCCGGCCACCGGCACGCCGAACATTTCGCTGGCGGTCATGGCGTGAATGTCGAGCCCCTCCTCGAAGGCGTCTTTCAGCGCCTGAATATCAGCGATATGGGCCAGCACGCGCAGCTCGATCTGGCTGTAATCGGCAGAGATCAGGATTTTGCCCGGCGCGGCGACAAAGGCGGAGCGGATCTTGCGGCCATCCTCGGTGCGCACCGGGATGTTCTGCAGGTTCGGATCGTTCGAGCTCAGCCGCCCGGTGAGCACCGAATGCTGGGAATAGGTGGTGTGCACCCGTCCGGTGCGGGCATTGATATAGGCGGGCAGGGCATCAGTATAGGTGCCGCGCAGCTTGTTGAGCTGGCGCCAGTCGACAATGGTGCGGGCCAGCGGCACGCCCTTGAGCGCCAGGTCTTCGAGCACATCGGCGCCGGTGGCCCAGGCGCCGGTCTTGGTCTTGCTGCCGCCCTCGAGCCCCATCTTGTCAAACAGGATTTCCCCCAGCTGCTTGGGCGAGCCGAGATTGAAACTCTGCCCGGCCAGTTCATAGGCTTCCGCCTCGAAGGCGGCGGCGCGCTGGGCGAACTCGCCCGAGAGGCGCGACAGAATGGCGCGATCGACATTGACGCCGCGCGCCTCCATCCGCGCCAGCACCGGGGCCAGGGGCCGCTCGATGGTTTCGTAGAGCGCCGTCATGTTTTCCGCGGCGAGGCGCGGCTTGAGCACCTGCCACAGCCGCATGGTCATGTCGGCATCTTCGGCGGCATAGCGCGCGCCCTCGGCCAGCGGCACCTGGGCAAAGGTGCGCTGGCTCTTGCCACTGCCGAGCAGCTCGCGGATCGACTGGCCGGCAAAGCCCAGCCAGTGTTCGCCCAGCTCGCCCATGGTGTTGAACTGCGGCCCGTCCAGCGCATAGCTCAAGAGAAGCGTGTCATCGATCGAGGCCACCGGCACCTCATAGCGCGCCAGCATGCCCAGATCATATTTGCCATTGTGGAAGATTTTGAGGATCGACGGATCGGCAAACAGCGGCTTCAGCATGTCGAGCGCGGTGCGGATCTCCATCTGCCCCTCGACCAGCCCGCCGCCGCCAAATATGTCGGCCTCGCCGTCGGAATGGCCGAGCGGCAGATAGGCGCCACTGCCCGGAGCGATGGAAAACGAGATGCCAACCAGATCGGCGGTCTGGTTGTCCAGCCCGGTGGTCTCGGTATCGGTGGCGACATAGCCGGTCATCTCGATGGCGTCGATCCAGCGCTGCAGGGCGGCGGCGTCGCGGATGATCTCGTAATCTTCCGGCCTGAAGGGGATGGCGCGCACCCGGGCATGTTCGGCCGCCGCATGGGCGACGGTGGCGGCATTGGAGCGGCCACTGGCCTCGTGCCGCGCCGCCCGGCTTTCCGCCCGCGCCGCATTGTCAAAGCCCACCGCGCCGGGGGCGGTTTTGGCGCTGAGTTCGGGATCGGCGGGGAAATCGTCGGGATTGGCATCGAGCAGCCCGGCCAGCCGCTTGGTGATGGTGTTGAACTCCATCGCCTTGAGGAAGGGGAACAGATTGCCCGGCTCCATGGGCTGGCGCACCAGGGCGTCCAGCTCAAGTTCCACCGGCACATCCTGGCTGAGGGTGACGAGGCGTTTGGAGACCAGCGCCAGATCGGCATTGGCCTTGAGCTTTTCGCGCCGCGCGTTCTGCCTGATCTCGTCGGCATGGGCGAGCAGGTTCTCCACCGTGCCATATTGATTGATCAGCTCGGCCGCCGTCTTGACGCCAATGCCGGGCACGCCGGGGACATTGTCGACGCTGTCGCCGCACAAAGCCTGCACCTCGATCACCTTGTCGGGGGTGACGCCAAACTTGGTGAACACCTCATCCATGCCGATCCAGCGCAAAGGCGGCTGGCCGGGGCGCGGAATGGTGTCGAGCATGCGGATGCTGCCATCGGGCTCGATCAGCTGCATCATGTCCTTGTCGGACGAGACAATGGTCGCCTTGCCGCCGGCCCGCCTGGCCATGCAGGCGTAGGTGGCAATGATGTCATCGGCCTCCCAGCCCGCCATTTCGATCGAGGGGATGGAAAAGGCGCGCGTGGCCGCCCGGGTCAGCGGGAACTGCGGCACCAGCTCGGCCGGCGCCGGCGGCCGCTGGGCCTTGTAGTCGGGAAAGAAATCATCGCGGAAGGTCTTGCCGGCATGGTCAAAGATCACCGCCATATGGGTGGGCGCATCCTCGCCCTTCAAATCTTCGGTAAGCTTGTAGAGCATGTTGCAGAAGCCCTGCACGCAGCCGACAGGCAGCCCGTCCGACTTGCGGTTGAGCTGGGGCAGGGCATGGAAGGCGCGGAAAATATAGGCCGAGCCATCAACGAGCAGCAAATGCATGAGCAGCGATTCCGAATGGATGAACGCGCCGACATTAGGCCAGTTTGCCCCGGGCCAAAAGAGCCAGCGGCGGGGAACCGGGGCACAACCTGCCGCGTTTGGCCAGTTTCGCGCCGTGCCGCCGGCACCACTTTTGTCCTGCGGCGGGCGCATCATCGCATTTGGGCCGTTTTTGCCTTTTAAGGGCCGCATATTCAAATTTGAATGACGATCGGACTGTCATCGGTTCGCAGAGGGATTGGAAAGCATGGACAATCAGGCCAATAGGCCCGCCGTGATCCTGGTGGTCGACGACGACGCCCTGATCAATCTGAACGCGATCGACATGGTCGAGCAGCTCGGCCACACCGCGCTTGAAGCCTATAGCGGGCGCGACGCGCTGGCGATTCTGGCCAGCAACCAGACCATTGACCTGCTGATTACTGATTACGCCATGCCCGGCATGACCGGGGTGGAACTGGCGCATGCGGCGCGCGCGCTGCGCCCCGGCCTGCCCATTGTCCTGGCGACGGGCTATTCCGAATTGCCCGATGGTGTCGATATCGACCTGCCGCGGCTGTCAAAGCCCTATCAGCAATCCGATCTGGCCAGGCACCTGCTGCTGCTGCTCAACGAGCCGGTGCCGGTGACCCCCTAGCGCCTTATCAGCGGAGCGGTGAAGGGCGGCTAGCGCAGCCCGGCCCGCTGCAGCAGACCGGCACGCTTGGCGTCATAATAATAGCCGCTGGCGTAGAACCGCACCGAGCGATCATAATCGCCGCCGGCGGTGATATAGGCCCCCGCCAGATAGCGCACCGCATAGCGCAGATTGGTTTCGGCATCGAGCAGCCCGGCCGGGGGGCCGCGATAGCCCATGCCGCCGGCGGTGGCGTGGCTGATCTGCATCAGCCCGTAATAGGGGCCATTGCGCGCCCCCGCATTGTAATTGCTCTCGCGCACGATGACCCGGCGCACCAGGTCCTCGGGCACGCTGTAGTGCTGCGCATAATGGCGGATCAGTCCGTCCATCGAGCCCTCGGTATAGCCCAGCGCCGAGGTCGCCATCGGCACCGCATCGGCCTTGGGCACATGCCCGGCCGGCGTGCTGGGGGTGGCGAAATCGGCCAGCGCCGCCTTGGCGGCGCCCGGCGCCGGCTTCAGCGCGCTCATCGAGCAGCCCGACACCGCCAGCGCCAGCACGGCGCCCAGCAGCGCGGCACGCTGGCGTCCATTGCTTGAATTTGTCATGCGGCCACCCTTAGCCTATTTCAGCTGTGGCGGCGATAGGACCCAATCAGGGCAGCTTGAAGGCGGTTAACGCGGAAAACGCCACCGGCGCGCGGCGCCAGAACAGCCGGCGGAACGCCCCGGCCAGGCCCCGCCGACGGACCGCTCCCGTGCCCGACAAACAAAACCAACCAACCCCGTTGCGCGGCGCGCCGGCTTTGGCTAGTTTGCGCCCGTTCAGCCGGGGCCCCGCCCCCGCGTCACGGATGCACCCGTAGCTCAGCTGGATAGAGCGCTGCCCTCCGAAGGCAGAGGCCACACGTTCGAATCGTGTCGGGTGCACCAATATTTTCAAATACTTGTCGTGCCAAATCAAAGCTGAGTCGATTCCAAGGTATCCTGAGTCGATTGCACCACATGACCCGATTTTCGGTACCTAGCTGCGCGATTTTAGCTGCAGCTTCACAGTTTGGTCGCGTAGCTCAGCTGGAAAGAGCATCAGGTTCCGGTGAGGGTCGGGGATCCGAGTTCCTCCGCGACTGCCACATCTTCCGCGGTGCAATACCTCAGAACCGCAGCCCGGACAACGCAGGCACGTCAGGGAATAGCGATACTCCCGGCGCAACATTCCGCAGCATCAGCACTGCTTCTATGGCTATTTCCTTTTGCCGGTCGGCATCAGATCGTGCCTCATCGGAACGGGCGCAAACTTCCTCGGCGATGGCTTTCAGCCTGGCGTAGGCAGAAGGCGCAGCCCTAGCGTCTTTCTGCAGCCTTCCATGTGCGGCCACTAGCTCCGAGTTTTTCTTTGAGAAGTCCTCCTCCAGATCGGAGTGCTCGAGCTCAGCCCGACGCCAGACTTCCACACAGGCGCCAGCGTAATGCTTAGCGAGAGCCGGCTTTAGGTACTTGATTGTCTCGTCGAGACCTAGGGCCAGGTCAGCTCGACGCACCGCCCGTGCCTCCTCTTTGCTCAGGACGGCGAGAGCGGCTTCAGGATCATCGCCGATCACCGTGCCGCAGTCGTACTGCGATTCTTTCAGTGTCCAGGTGAGATCTCCACCCACGACACTCAAGCCATAATAGCGGAGCATGTCTTTGCTGCCTCGATCACACCACTGAACACGCACGTAAAACTCTGGCCAGACTTCGCCATTCTCGACATCCAACTCCACGACGAGAACGTATATCCCGTCGCTGATCTGCTCGTTGAGCGTGGCACGCCCTTTATATTCGCCAGCAGCGTCACCTTGGATCATATCCCAGAGCGATTCCGACATATTCCCCTGGTCCGAAAGCCATTCGATCTCGCCGCTCTTGAAAAGTCGTATCCGTTGAGACAGCAGCGGGCCACAGTGACGCCCCGCTACCACTGATCGACACTCCCTGTCAGGTCTAACGCGAACGGCACTTCTGCAGGAGTTCCCCAAAAAGGTGGTGAGCCACGGGCGAGGGGCGACTACGGCGGCCAGAGCACAACCAACACCGCGCCGGGCTTCCAAACTGCTCCCGTAGGAACGTTGATCAAGAGAGGAAAAGGTCAGCAATATTGACATATTCCCCTGCCGGTGCTCTGCTTGGGCCTCAATCTTGGGAGTAGGTGAGAGGAAAATGGAAAGTGTCAGCAGCGCAACTATCGCGACAATCGCCAGAGATGTCCCACTGAGAGAAAAGCCGTCCAACTATCCAGAGCCATTCTTCAGTCGGATGAAGGGGCGCTCCAAGCGCGTGCTAGGAGATCTATTCGGGTTAAAAAACTTCGGCGTGAACCTGACGTCTCTCGCCCCCGGCAGCGAGTCTGCACTCCTGCACAGACATAGCAAACAGGACGAATTCATCTATGTCTTGGAAGGGGAGCCGACGTTGGTCACTGACCAGGGAGAGGTGCAACTGCGCCCGGGCATGTGCGCCGGCTTTCCTGCGAGCGAGATCGCTCATCAGCTCGTCAACCGTACAGGTGTCGAGGTTACGTTCCTGGATGTCGGAGACCGGAGCCCGGGAGACGAGGGTAGCTATCCATACGATGATCTCAAGGCGGTCATGGGAGAAGATGGCCATTGGCTGTTGATTGCCACTGAGATCTGACCCTCTGAGGGCGTAAATTTTCACTGAGATTT